>JAYZFP010000028.1:0-22392 GCA_036336715.1 Planctomycetota bacterium | reverse complement strand
CGCGGCAATTTTTGTCTTAACCAGGATTCATTTGTTAAGGAACAGATTTCAATCATGACTACTCCCATTACCGTTTCCGTGACCGGGGCTGCCGGTCAAATAGGATACTCACTGCTGTTTCGGATCGCTTCCGGAGCAATGTTTGGCCCGGATCAGCCAGTCAACCTGCGACTGATTGAAATTGAGCCTGCAATGGGGGCTCTCCAGGGCGTGGTGATGGAGCTGGACGATTGTGCGTTTCCACTGCTGAATGAGGTGGTTGCTACGGCGGACCTGGACGAAGGATTTCGCGGTACCAGCTGGGCACTGCTGGTCGGGTCGGTTCCACGGAAGAAAGGAATGGAGCGGGGAGATTTGCTCGGGATCAACGGCAAGATTTTTACCGGTCAGGGTCAGGCGATTCAGAACAACGCAGCCAGTGACGTGCGGGTGGTCGTTGTGGGAAATCCTTGTAATACGAACTGCCTGATTGCGATGAATAATGCGAAGGATATTCCCGCCAATCGATGGTTTGCAATGACCCGGCTTGATGAAAACAGGGCCAAATCCCAACTTGCGGCCAAGGCAGCCTGCCATTCGAGTGAGGTGACCAACATGACAATTTGGGGCAATCATTCGGCAACCCAGTATCCTGACTTCACGAATGCAAAAATTGGCGGTCAATCCGCTTCGGACGTCATTACCGACAGCCAATGGCTGGAAGGTGAATTCATCACGACAGTCCAGAAACGGGGGGCTGCCATTATCGAAGCCCGGGGAGCCTCATCGGCCGCTTCCGCCGCAAACGGAGTCGTGGATACCGTACGGGACCTCGTGAACCCAACTCCGGAAGGTGACTGGAACAGTGTCTGTGTCTGTTCCAATGGTGAATACGGAACCGAGGCCGGATTGATTACCGGTTTCCCTGTCCGATCCAATGGAACCGATTGGGAAATTGTCGACGGTCTGCCAATTGATGATTTCAGTCGGGGCAAGATCGATGCAACCATCAACGAGTTGCGTGAGGAAAAAAGCATGGTCGCTGAGTTGCTTTGAATATCCGGCCTGCTTTGAACTTTCGGCCAGATTTTTCGTCCGGCAATCGACCCGGCTTTCAAAAGCCGGGTGCCAGGCCCCCGGTTTGAAGGGCCCGGTTTGGAAGGTTCTCCGAAAAGTAACTGGGAAAACCGGTGCCCGTTTTTTCAGTGGGCTTTTTCAGCTATCTTTCCCGGTTGTCGAGATGAACGTTCGACTTGCCCGGAGTGGTTCTACTGCTGTCCGGTCCGCAGTTTCTGTACCTCGGCCTCAATTCCCTTCAGGATTTCGAGGTCACTCGGAAGTGGGGAGTCAAAGGCGGGGCGGAGCGGAATGGGAACGTCATCCATCCGGTAAACCGTTCCAGGAACGTTGATTCCATAGGTGGCAACCGTAAAGGAAACTGCAGCCGAACGGGTCGTGGGAGTCTCTTTCGGGTCCAGGGCGATGTAAGGAATCGACCCGAGGTGGTTTCGGGCAGGTTGGCTGAAATTGGCCATCGGGTCACTGGCGATGATCATCGCGGCATCCGCTTCTCCACGGGCAAGAACATCGGATGCGGTGTATTCTCCCGGGTTGAAACGAGGGAAGCCTCGACCCAGGTTGACGGCAAAGGGATAGCCCGTCCGCCAGGAAACGACATTGTCTGCCCCGGTAACATTTCCATGTCCCCGGTTGGGCTTGCACGTGAATCGCGTGTGCCGGTTCATGTCCCGGGTGAGCGACAGAATCCCTTCACTGTTGGCATGTTTGCCCCGGGTCATCGTCAGGCCCATTCCAAAAAAAATGACCCCGTAGCGGCAGGATTTCATGCGGTCCATCAGGTCCTGCCACAGGGAGAGTGGATTTCCGGTCTCCCGTTCCACCTGTTCCGGATCGAGTTCGATATCTTTTGCCAGGGCCCGCAGCGTCCAGAGAGCTTCAAAGTCCTTTCGCGGGCGAATCGGTATGAAAATATCTGCCGCCTTGGCACTCTTGGTTTTTCGTACGTCGACAATCACACAGGTGCGATCCTTGCGACCGTTGGGAACAAAAAGCCCCTTGGGCATCAGGCTGTACTTGGTGAAGTGACGGGGGTGGCTTTCCGCTGGATTGGAGCCCCAGAAAATAACCATGTCTGCCCGGTTCTTGACTTCCCCCAGTGAGCAGGTCGATTCCCCGGCCCCTTGAAAAGCCATGCCAGAGGGACCGTGACAGACACTGGTGGTGGTGTCGAGGTTGGCCCCGATCCAGTCGGCGATTCCGACAGCAACACGCTGCGATTCAACCGTCGTGTCGCTCAGGCCGTAGACCAGGGGGTATTTTGCAGAATGCAGAATACCCGCAGCTTTTCGAATTCCAGCCTCTACGGATGCCGGTTTCCCTTCGATGTAGCAGGGAGCTCTGTCTTCGATCTCGTGGTTGAGAAACCAGGAGGTTCCCAGGACACAAGCCTTCTTCGCTTTTTTGATCGAATGGCCCTCCACCGTAAGCTGAATGTCATCGCAAACGCATCCGCAGAACGTGCACGTGGCATCCTCGACGATTTTCAGGGCCGGTTGTTCGGATTCGGCAGTTTTCATGGGGTATCTTCCCTTTTTTGGCTGGCAAACACGACGCTATGATCGCTGGATCCTGGAGACCGTGACGTCGATTCCCTTGCTGGTCGGCATGCCGGAACCGTGTGTATCACCACCCATCAGTTGGCTGGAGAGGTGACCGTAGGCCATAAACAGCAAGCCCTCCGGCAGTTCGTCCGCCTTGGCTTTGTGAACCGGCAGCCGGATTTGACCGAACTCCGATCTCAATTCGACCGAATCGTTCTCTTCAAGACCGAGCCGGGACATATCGACAGGGTTCATCTGCACGAATGAAATCGCTGCCTGGTAGGTCTCGCCAAATTTGCCTTCATTGATTCCACAGCCCTGCTGGCTGCTGCGACCGGGAACCAGAATAAAAACGTCTGTCACGCGTCTCTTGCCAAAATTCGGGACTTGGGATTTCTCTATTTTAGTTGCCTTCCTCGCCGTTGTCCCAGGGATTTTTCCAGTCTCCCCAGGCGTCAAGGTAGGTTCGATAAATTGGATGCCTGTCTGTTTCCGCAATCAGCCATTCCTTGGTCTGACTAATCAACTCCTGCTCACGGGACAGCTCAATCTCGCCGATCAGGACCAGGGTTCTGAGAAATACGAAATAAGTGTCCAATACATCGCATCGGCAATAATTGTCAATTTCCTTAAGTTTGCCGTCGTCAAACATGTCCTGGACCATGAATCCTTGGACATCGATTTTGCCGGGTTTACCAATCAGGTTTGCCGCCAGGTTCAAACCGCAATTGAAACGACTGGCTCCAAAATTCGTCAGGATTTCCTGCAAATCCATGTGCCCTTCGACGTTAAAGCGATTCCTCGGCTGTTCGTATCCTTTTCCCCGAAAGCGGAACCACTCTCCGAGGCTGATTCCGTAGCGGTAGGCCGACAATTCAAGGAGCGGAATGTCAAACGTTCGGCCGTTGAAGGAGACCAGGGTCGGTTGATTGTATTTTTCCCAACCCAGCCAGAAATGCTGGGTCATGACATGGGAGCGGAATTCACCATCATCGAGGGAGACCAGGTCAATCAGCGAGTGGTCAGTGGCGACTTTGGCAACCACGATGGAGACGGGGATCTGGAAAGTGTAGGGAATGAAATCCGATTCGTATTTTTCCAACAGGAATTCGCGATACTTTGCAATGGCTTGCCCGCCATTCAGGCCTTCCCCCGGGTAGCGCATTTTGGAGACCAGTTCGCCATCCGCGATACTCTCGATATCAAATACCAGGTAGCGAACGTTTGAGTTGGACATAGAATATTACTTTACGGCAGGAGTTGGAGATTGCGGTTCGGGAGTTTGTTTTTCAGACCACGAGTTTGTTTTTCAGACCACGAGGTACGGCCCCTTTGGGTTGGTCTCCTTTATAGCGGCAAAAACCTGGACCGATGCTCGACCCAGGTCCGGCCCTGCCCGGTAAGCGGGATTTCGGCCAAAGGACTGTTGTGTCTGTTTGAGTTCCAGGTTCTCCCCACGTGTCCGGACCGGGTATCGGACCGGGCAGGCGATCATGGCGGGCAAACGACCGGATCGTGCGAACTCTTTTTAACATCTCCCGGCAGTTTAAACATCTCCCGAACTTGTGGCGAGGCGAAAAACAGGCGTATGAACATTGATCGATTGTTAAACAGGTTTATCAAGTATGTCCAGGTGGACACACGGGCATCTGCCAGCAGTGAAACCTATCCCAGTACACCGGGTCAAATTGAGCTTGGTGAGATTGTCCGGGAAGAACTGCAGGCGATGGGGGCGGTGGATGTCCGGCTGGATGAGCACGGGATTCTGGTGGGGACGATCCCATCGAATGTGGAACAGAGTGTTCCGGTAATCGCCTTCAATTCCCATTTTGACACTTCGCCCGAGGCCAGCGGCAAAAACGTACGGCCGAATGTGATTCGAAATTATTCCGGAGGCGACCTGGTTTTACCGGGGGATCCGTCGCGGGTGATCCGGGAAGAAGAAAATCCGGAGCTGCTGGATTTGCACGGTTGTACGTTGATAACCACCGACGGGACGACCCTGCTGGGAGGGGATGACAAGGCTGGCATTGCCATCATCATGGAGATGGCTGAATCACTCCTGGAAGACCAGACGATTTCGCACGGCGAGATTCGATTGCTTTTTACCTGTGATGAGGAAATTGGGCATGGGATTGACCACGTGGATGTAGAAGCCCTCGGTGCCGAAGCCTGCTACACCGTCGATGGAGGGGGCAAGGGCATGGTCGACGTCGAGACTTTTTCAGCCGATGGTGCCGAGATCGTCGTCAAAGGGGTTAATATTCACCCGTCAATCGGCAAAGACCGGATGGTGAATGCCCTGCGCGCCGCGGGTCGCATCCTGGATCGGTTGCCAATCGAGCAGTCACCTGAACGGACCGATGGTCGAGACGGTTTTATTCACCCTTATGTCGTCGGCGGAGGGGTCGATGAAGTCAAGATCGATGTGCTGTTGCGGAGCTTTGACACACCGCAGTTGGAGGAATTCGCCGATCAGCTGAGGGAAATCTGTGCCGAGGTTGAGACGGAAATGCCGGGCATTGAGGTGCAGGTCAGGGTTTTTCGTCAGTATCGAAACCTGGGCGATGGACTGAAACGCGATCCTCGAGTGGTGGATTTTGCGGTGCAGGCACATCAGCGGCTGGGATTGAAGGTGGAAAAGACCATTATCCGGGGGGGCACCGATGGCTCCGGGCTGACCGAAAAAGGGCTGCCAACGCCCAACCTGTCGTCCGGACAGCACAATCAGCATTCCCCTCTCGAATGGGCCTGTCTGGATGAGATGGAGCAGGCTTGTCGTGTTGTCACGGAGATTGTCAAAATCTGGGCAGAGAAAGAGGCCTAGGTGACCGTATTCATGGTCCTTGTTTTGCCGGGCCCGGTGAAAAGGCTCGACCGGTTGCTGCCGGGGCTCTTTTGAAGCCTGCAGGTGAATCCCAGGTCCGGCCGGATTCCGTGTGCCCGGGCTCTATTGTGGCGACTGCAGTCCCTGGCGAAGTCCGCAGGCCACTGTTTCGATTTGCGGCAGGGAAAAGCCTGCATGAATTCCTGCACTGATTACTGTGGCTTGATGTACTGGTATTCCGCGTCCACACCGAGTGGCATACCGATCTGCCAATACAGTAGCAGGAACAGGGTCCAGGTAATCAGAAAGACAACCGAAAAGGGCAACATCATTGCCGCCACGGTACCGATACCGGTGTTTTTCACGTACCGCTGGCAAAAAACGACGACCAATGGAAAATACGGCATCATTGGGGTAATGATGTTGGTGGTTGAATCGCCCACCCGGTAGGCCGCCTGGGTCAGCTCCGGCGACAATCCGAGGGCCATCAGCATCGGGACAAAGATGGGAGCCAGCATGGCCCACTTGGCCGAAGCTGAGCCAATCAGCAGATTGACCATTGCGGAAAGCAGGATGATGCCCACGATGGTTACCGCTGCCGGCAGTCCCAGGCTTTGAATGAAATTGGCTCCTTTCATGGCAATCAGGATTCCGATGTTGGATTTTCCAAATGCGTCGATGAACAACGCGGCAAAAAATACGAGCACCAGGTAATACCCCATGGTCTCCATCGTCTCGGACATTCCCCGGACCACATCCCGATGCGAGGAAAAATTTCCTGAAACGTATCCATGCACCAGGCCGGGAACCAGGAAGAAAAAGAAAATAATCGGAACGATGGCGTGCATCATCGGCGCTCCAGGAATCGGGGCCGGTGTGAAGATGAGTGACTTTTCCTCTCCTGCCCTTTCCAGCTTGACCAGGATGGCTGTACCGGCCTTCAGGCCATCAATCACCTCGATGGCAGGTTTGTCGGATTTTGACAATTCCGTGTTCGATACCGCCAGCAGTTTGTCGCCTGCCTGGAATCCAGCAGCCTTGGCTGGTCCTTCAACGGAAGCAACCGTAGCAGTCTGTTCTTCGAATTTGAGGCCGTGATTGATTTGCGAGTTCCTATAGGAGTCAAGATTTCCCAGTTTGTCACGGAGTGCGGATTCGGACGGGAGGGCCCAGACCAGCAGAAGGATTGCGCCGACCCCGATGGATACCAAACCGGCAATCATTCCCTTTTTGTCGCTGGAGGAAAGGTCCTCCATTTTGGGCATTTCTTCGGGATCTCCATCGATGGGCGTGTCTTTCAAACGGGGCTCAATGATCCAGTCAGTAAGGAACCATCCAACACCGATAATCAACAGTGATGAAATACCGGTAAAGTACCAGTTGCAGAGTGGATTAACGGCGTGCGTGGGGTCAAAGCTGTCGACGCCGGCCTGGGTCAGTCCGGAAAGCAGTGGGTCAATTCCGGAGGGGATGAAATTTGCGCTGAATCCCCCGGAAACGCCTGCAAACGCAGCGGCAATGCCTGCCAGGGGATGACGGCCTGCGGCGTAGAACATGACTCCGCCAATCGGAATCACCAGCACGTAACCGGCATCGGCAGCGGAGTGGCTGACGATGGCCACGAGGATCAGCATCGGTGTCAGGAGGGACCTCGGAGTGATGTTGAGCATCGATTTCAGAACCGCGTTGATAAAACCCGATTTTTCCGCAACCCCGACGCCCAGGAGTGCCACCAGCACGACTCCCAGAGGATGGAAGCCGACGAACGTTTCGACCATTCCGGCGAGGAAACCGGCCAATTGGTCGAGGGTCATCAGGTTGACGATCTTTATCGGATCGTCCCGGTTGGGAAGGGTTTCGGTAAATGAAACATTTGAAAGCAGGGCCGAGAGGATCCAGACCGAACCTAGACCAACCAGGAAAAGCACGGCCGGATCCGGTAATTTGTTTCCCAGCCATTCAATCGTATCGAGAAATTTGACGATGACCGTTTTGGGTTTTTCGGTCGACTCCGGAACTGGCTTTTGTGGATTGTCCGACATGAGGGGCTCTACCGCAGGAATAAGGATCGGCTGTCAATTATGACGGAAAACCACCTCGGTTAAAGCCTGCGGAGGTAAATCCGGAAAAAAGATAATGACGGAACGATCTGCGGGCCGTGGTGGAGGTCCTGTTTCAGGTTTCCAGGACCTGTTTGACGACTTTGCCATGCACATCTGTCAGGCGGCGTTCAATTCCGTTGTGGTAAAAGCTTAGCCGTTTATGGTCGAGGCCGAGCAGGTGCAGGATTGTGGCATGAAAATCGTACACCGTCGTCACGTTTTCTTCCGCGCGGTGCGAGAATTCGTCCGAGGCACCCCAGCTGAACGGTGCCTTGACGCCGGCCCCGGCAAGCCAGGCTGTGAAGCCGGAGGGATTGTGATCGCGTCCGCTGGCCCCTTTCTGGAAGGTGGGCATGCGGCCGAACTCGGTGCACCAGACCACGAGGGTCTCTTTCAGCAGGCCCCGTTGTTCGAGGTCTTTCAGCAGCGCCGCGGTTGGCTGGTCCAGTACCTCTCCATGTTTGGCATACTGTTTTTCCAGAACCTTGTGACCGTCCCAGTTACTGACACCTTCTCCTCCCGTCTGGTAGGCTCCGTTGAACAGCTGTACAAACCGAACCCCCTTTTCCAGCAGACGACGGGCAAGGATGCAATTTCGGGCATAGGCGGCCTTGAGTGAATTGGCTGAATCTGCGCCGTACATTTTCAGGACGTGTTGCGGTTCATTTTGCAGGGCAGCCACCCCGGGCACGCTCGATTGCATGCGGGCCGCCAATTCGTAACTGGAGATGCGGGCTGCCAACTGGGAATCGCCCGGAAATTGTTTCTGGTGCCGATCGTTGACGCGCTTAAGGAAAGCCCGGGTCGCCTTGTCTTCAGTTGCGGTGATGCCCTTGGGCCGTGCTAGGTTGCGGATCGGGTTGCTGGCATTGAAGTCCGTTCCCTGGAAGGCGGCCGGAAGAAAGCCGTTGCCCCAGTTATTGACGCTGGACTGGGGAGTGCCCCGGGGATCAGGTATGGCAACGTAGGCAGGTAGGTTTTCGTTTTCACTTCCGAGGGCATAAGTGACCCATGCGCCCATGCTGGGAAAGCCATCCAGGTTGAAACCGGTGGACATGAAATTTTCGCCGGGCCCGTGAGTGTTGGTTTTCCCTTTCAAAGCGTGAAAAAAGCAGAGGTGATCCGCTTGCTCTCCAATTCGGGGAACCAGGTCGGAAATCATCTTGCCGGATTCACCATAGGGTCGGAATTTCCATGGGCTTTTGGTGAGCTTTCCCTGCTCGCCCTGGAATGTAATCAGTTTTCCACCCGGCAGGTCCTGTCCATCTCTTTTGATCAATTCCGGTTTGTAGTCGAAGGTGTCTACCTGGCTGCACGCTCCCGAGCAGAAAATGACAATTACATTCTTTGCCCGTGCCGGAAAGTGAGGCTTTCTCGCAGCATAGGGGTGTGCCGGATTGATGGAAGGGCGAATCGGGGAATGGTCGTCACTTTGCCCAAACAGGTTGTCAGAGTTCAGCAGACTGGTCAGGGCAATCGTACCCAGGCCGGTCGAAAATTCATTCAGAAAGCGGCGGCGGTCAAGCAGGAATTGGCCGATGGACATTCGAAGGTTCCCGGGTTCAGAGAACCTTTATTTTGAACCAGTCAAGGCGACCATTTCAACGGGTTGAAGGCTGACATGTGGAATCTGCCTCAAAAATTTGCGGTGGAAACAAAAGCAGGAGGGTGTCTCAGGGGAAAATACGCTGTCCTGTCTCAAGGCTGAACCGGGAATTCGTCAGATGATTCTCCGGGGGCGTCCCTGGAATCCGGCTTCCTCGTCAGCGTGACCATGTTTGAAACCAGTGTCGCGTGCGTAAAGGGTTTTCGTAAAAAAAGGTCAATGGTTTTGGTCTTGGGAAATTTCGGCTCCATGTAACCACTGACCATGATAATCGAACAATCCGGGTTTCTTCCCTTGATTTTGGCCGCCAACTCCAGGCCGTTCATCCCTGGTAGCAGGAAATCGGTCACGACACAGTCAAATGGAGTGTCCCCGTGTTCGATCATCTCCCATGCTTCCTCGGCCGTTCCAGCCGTTTCGGTCTTGTATCCTTTGGAGAGCAGGGAACACATCGCACGCAGGACCAGTTCATCGTCGTCAACGTAGAGGACTCGCTGTTGCCGCGAAAGTGCCTCCGGGGTTTCGGTTGCTGGCTGTTTTTTCGGAGAAGGCTCTGCCGGAGATTTTAATGACTGATCGTGGGGTAATTCGATCCTGATTTCCGTTCCATGCCCGGCCGATGTATGGATGGAAAGGTCACCGTCGTGGCTTTTGATAATTCCTTTCGATGAGGCGAGTCCGAGGCCCCGACCGACACTCTTGGTTGAAAAGAAAGGATCCATGGCCCGGGAAGCAATTTTTTCAGACATCCCGGGTCCGTTGTCCGTGACTGTAATTTGAAGATATTTTTTCAGCCCGACCTTGAAATTGGAAAGCCTGATTGTAATTTTGCGATCCTGGCGGTCTTCGCAAGCCTCCACTGCATTTTTGACAATATTAATGACTACCGACCGGAGAGCGTTGATGTCGGCAAACAACCTGGTATCGCGGATGTCTTCATCCAATTCAAAATTGAGATCGGAATCCGTAAAGGAATTCAGGACGGACTGGATTGGCAAAAGCAGGTCATCGGCCTTCAGCTTTTCAAACTTCATGCAACCCGAACCAAGGTAATTGGAAAGCCCCTTGGTGAGTTCGGCAGCGCAGATGGCGGTATCAATCACCGTTTCCAGCTGTTGGTTTTTCAATCCGGGCTCCGCGCAGCTGATTCCCAGTTCCGCGCCGCCAATGATTGCGGACAGGTAGTTATTAAAATCGTGCATGACTCCAGCCGACATGGTGGACAGGCTTTCGATTTTTTCCTCCTGGGCCAGGTGGCTTTCCATTAAAACCGTTTTTTGTTCTTCCTGGCGTATGGAAACGTTGGCCTGTTTCAGTTTTCTGTCGACGGAGTGCTTTCTCCGCCAGAGAACGACCAGGGCCAGGCTGATTCCTGCGCTGAGAAGAAGCGTCACGAAAATCAGTAAATTGCGATGTTGGATCATCTGTTCCAGTTCGCCAATTTCATGACTGGAGGGCCGAATGCTTTCCAGGGTGACAAAGTGCTGCGGGGTGGCGGTTCCATTCCTGTCGATGGCGGCGGAAACCTGGAATCCATGCAGCTTCTCCTGGAGTGCCAGCCTTTGTTGGAGTACCTGGGAAGCGTTTCGGTGATCGCCATTCTTGGTGAAGGAACGAGCGAGTTCATCCGCGATGGAACTGGCGATGCGGAAATTCTTTTTTTCGATCTCCGTTTCGAGATTCTGTTCCAGTTCAAGAATGACCTCTGCATCCACACGTGTCCTGGTGAGGTTTTTGACAGCGATTAACCGGGTGTTGGTTTGAGCGATGCCCGGCAGGTCAAAAAGCCGCTGGTATTCAACGAGGGCCTTTTTGAAGAGCGATTTCGCGGTTTCCAATTCCAGCTCCAGGACGGCAAGATCGGCCAGGCCTGTGTAGCACATGGCCTTGATTTCCCGGTATTGACGCGGTTCGGCTATTTTCAGCGACTTTCTGAAATAGTCATCAATCATTTCTTTTTTATCAGTCGGAATCTGGTGCCCGTTGTCTTCGCCTAAAGACTTTTGGGCCAGGGTCAGGTGGTCGCTCCCGAGATGTGACAGGGCCATTGCATGCACCCGGTGCGATTTGAGGGCAGCAGCAATGGACAGTGCCCGCTTGTTGACTTCGATTGATTTGTCAATGTCACCGATCATCCCGAATACATTGGATTGGTTGACCAGGCACATCAACGCCACTCTCTGGTTCCGGTTTTTGATGGCCAGTTCAAATGCATCGGAAAAATCCCTGATGGATTCTTCAAATCGATTGAGAGATGCGAGGTTGGTGGCCCGCTCATTCAGGCAGATGGGGCGAAACGTGTCGGTTTCGTCAAGCAGCTTGAGGGCATTGTCTGCGGCCTGAACGCCGTCCTGAAAGTTGCCCCGAACCTGTGCGTTTACCGATTCCAACTGGTAGACTCGGGACAGGGTTTTATGAAACCGACGTTGGATGCAGATTTCACGCGCTAATCCAATGCGTTCGGAGGATTTGCCAATCATTCCTCTTCGGGCGTACTGACGGGCCAGTAATTCGAGGACCTTAGCCTGTTCCAGGCTGGCCGTTTCGGGGGACGCTTCTGCCGTGAATTTCTCGGCAAGCCGGATGGCCTGTGCGGGGTTGGTCCGGAAAATTTCCGCGATTTCGTCTTTTGACGTCTGGGAATGGGACACATCAACCAAGATGCTGCACTGAAGAGCAAGCAGCAGAGCAAGCAGCAGGGGCATCGCAGGATTGATGGAACGTGAGAGGTTCATCTTGCAGGACTCAAATACAAGTTGCCCAACAGCGCGATTCTGAGCTGGTGGCGACCGCGACGAAGCTAACTCCGCGTACAACTGTTTCTACCCCGCTCGCATGATACAGGAACCAAACCCTGACAAGAAGAGTCCGGCGGAATTTTCGGGCCGTATTGACAATCTGGTTTGAGCAAGGATTCGCCTGTCGAATGAGAGGTTTCGGTGCCTTGATTGGGGTGCTGCGCACATGAAATCATGGAAAATGCCAGCGGCTTGAAAAATCGCCCGATCTTGGCTGGGCAATTTTCAGAAAGGACGTTGGGGACAGGTTACTCTGAACACGCTATCACCGTTTGAAATTCCACTCGAAAACATCAGGTCGATCGTCAATAATGAAAAACTGCAGGGGAAAACGTAGAGCCAATCAAGGCGGCCTGGCGCGGCATCCATTCAATTCAAACGGATTCGACAATGATCGAAAAATCGAAACGGGAGACCGGCGAGGAAGTCGGTGAGTCGCAGCTGTTGGAGCTGTTGAAAACCCGTGGGGAAGATGGGCTGGCCGAGTATTTCATGAAAAACAGGAGTCGACTGCACCGCATGATTGCTATACGTATGGATCAGCGGTTGGCACAACGTGTGGATGCTTCGGATGTTCTCCAGGAGGGGTTTGTTGACGCGGCCAAACGGTTGAATGAATTTATCGATAACCCTTCGATGCCGCTTTTTATATGGATACGGTTCCTGGTCGGACAAAAACTGGCGGCCGTTCACCGCTGGCATTTTCAGACCCAAAAAAGGGATCCCCGTCGTGAGGAGTTGCCGGCGAGTCAGAAAATGCCAGCGGTGGATTCACAGGTGCTCGCCAGGGAGTTTTCTGCCAGCATGACCTCTCCCAGTCAGGCTGTTTCCAGGGCGGAAGCCACAGAAAAAATGTTCAGGGTGCTTGAAACCCTTGAATCAATGGATCGCGAAATCCTGGTGATGCGTCACTTCGAAGAACTTTCCAACAACGAAGCAGCTTCCGAGTTGGGAATTACCAAGGGAACGGCGAGCAAGCGATACGTCAGGGCCCTCGCCCGACTCAACAAGGCCATGTCCTCGGCGGGCTCGGTCCCCGAAATCCGGGAGGATGGATGAGCGGGGGAGACGATGAAAGGGATCCGGTTGAAATTCTTGCAGATGAATTCCTTGAGAGGTATCGCAGGGGTGAGCAGGTTTCTGTCGCTGACTATGAAAAACGTTTCCCGGAACAGGCCGTCCAAATCCGCGAAGTCCTGACGGCAATGTTGGCGATGGAAACCGCCCGTCCGACGCCAGTGATTGCCCCGGCGATGGATACATTCCGGGCGGTCGCCAGTGGGGAGGTGCGAAAGCTGGGTGATTTTCGGATTATCCGGAAGGTAGCGCACGGCGGAATGGGAGTTGTCTACGAAGCGGAGGAGATTTCTCTTCGCCGCAGGGTGGCGATCAAAGTTCTGGCATCCAACCTTTTGGCCGACGAGGCAGCCCTGGAGCGCTTTCAGCGTGAGGCGAGGACGATTGCCCGTTTGCACCACACCAATATCGTCAGCGTTTTTGGGGCCGGTGCGGAAATGGACCTTCATTTTTTCGTCATGGGTTTTATTGACGGGAAAAGTCTCGATCGCTGGATTGAGTCAGGTCAATTCAGGGAATCTCGCCGAAACGACTGGCGCTGGATTGTGGAGGTGGCCAAGAGGATTGCGTTGGCGCTCAGGCATGCCCATCAACAGGATGTATTGCACCGGGACGTCAAGCCGGGAAACATCCTGATCGACGAAAACGGGAAGCCATGGATCACTGATTTCGGACTCGCGAAGTTTGGAGAGAACGATGATTTGACGCGGCCTGGCGATGCCGTGGGGACCTTGCGTTACATGGCACCTGAACAGCTTGAGGGCAATCCGGACCCCCGCAGCGATATCTTCGGTCTTGGCCTGGTGCTGTACGAAATGTTGACGGTGGAAAAAATCTACGGGGACTGCGAGCCAGCGAAGCTGCTTGAGAGAATTTCCTCCTGCGATCTTCCGTCTCCTTGCAGGTCCAATCCGGATATTCCCAAGGACTTGGAAATGATCACCCTGAAAGCGATCGCCAGGGATCCCGCGGATCGCTACCAGACAGCGGAAGATTTGGCGGATGATCTGGAAAGGTGGCAGAATGACCTGCCGATCAGGGCCCGACCGCTGACGGCGGCGGAATCACTTCACCGCTGGTCGAGGCGACATCCACTGATTGCCAGTCTCCTCTCGTTGGTGATTTGCCTGTTCCTGGTGTTATGCGTAGCAGTGGGGGTTATCTCGTTCGCTTGGCTTGGCGAACATAGTGCCAAGCTGGATGCCCGGTTGGCCGAACAGAAAGCAAACGAATCGCGACGCGAGGCGGAGGATCGAGTCAGCGACGCCATGCACGTGTTGGATGAACTCTCCAGTGACCTCGCCATGTTCAATCCGATTGGAACCGATCCCGAGCACCAGGGGTTTCTCTTTTCACCCATGGGGGGCATTCCGGTATCAAAAAAGACAGAGCGACAGTTGGACCTGATCCATGATTTCTACCAGGGAGCCGGGCAGGCAACCAACCAACGGACGGAAATTCAGTTTCGGATTTTCCTCGCAAAAATCCGGTCCGCTGAAATTGCCCTTCAGCTGGGAAAGTACCAACAGGGAAAAGAGGAGCTGTTGGTTGTTGTCGAAAATTTGCGAAAACAGGCGGATGCCCGTCTGTCCAGCCTGAGGCTTTACGCCGGTGACCTGATCGGTTACGCGAACCTGCAAGCCGGTTATTTCGAAGATGCGGAAAGAGAATTTAAGAAACAGTTGGAGCTGATCGATTCCGTCGATATCTCCCAATCACGGAAGAGGCTGGAAAAAGGAAAGGCCCTTCTCGGGCTGGGGCTCGTTGCCCGCAACCAGGGAAAGACTCGGCAATGGCACGATTACCTCCTGGCAGCGAAGGCGGAACTGGAAAGTGAGCTGGATTGGCGGCGACCGGAGGATTCACCGGCGACTGCCGTTTTCCTGGCAAGGACCTGTCTGAACCTTCCACGTCGTTACCCTAAAGAGAACTATGAGGCACTCCAGCACGGGTGCGTCACACGTGCGGTTTCGATCCTCTCCAGGTTGCATCTGCTTCAAAAGCAACGGGCCGGGGAAAACGGTGAGGAAACTTCGCTGCTGTTTTTTTATGATTACTGTGATGCTGTGGCATCGATCCCCGGGGAACTCAGTGAAATTGAGCTGTTGAATGAGCCGCCCCGTTCAGTCAGCCGGCTGTTGGAATCGACTATCAGGGAATGCCAGGCTGTTGTCGAAGGGAATCCGGATATGGCCCAGTTCCGTTTCGTTCTTTCCCGGTGTCAGTTGAACCTGGCCCTCCGCTCGAACGAGGAATTTGTTTCATGGAGCCAGAAGGCTCTTGAGCACCTGGACATCCTGAAGGGGAATTTCAAAAACAACCCTCGTTTTCTGACGGAACACGGGCGAACGCAATACCGGATCGGGCTGTACCGGTTATCCAGCAAGGACCACGCAGGGGCCAAGTTGGCTTTTCAACATGCGGTTCATTCCCTGGAGCATTCGCTGCAATTGTCCCCCGGGTTTCCCGAAACAAGAGTTCTCCTGCCGGAGGTTCACGGGAAACTTGCGTTGGTTTATGAACTGCTCAATGTGCCGACGGCAGCCCGGCATCACAGAAGCCAGGAGTCTGCAATCCGGACTGCCTACCCCCATGAGTATCAGTAAAACAGAAAACCTGCTGGCAATTCATCTCTTGGAAGGCGTTGAGAGGTTCCTTTTGCCGAAGGAGAATCCAAAGCAGGAGGATTGCGTCTGTTTTCCTGAGTGACAGGGGGGCGCATCCTGGGAAGTTTCGCAGTCGGGGCGATTAACCAAAAAGCTGCCGGACCGGTTTGCCATGATCGGTCATCGGAACCGGGCGGTCTCCATCGTAAAGTTCGGTTGCCGGGTCGATTCCCATGGCCTGGAAGATGGTTGCGTGGAAATCTGCGATCGAAACTGGTTGTTCGATGATCTTTTTGGCCAGTTCGTCGGTCTGGCCGATGACCTGGGATGTTTTTAAGCCGCCTCCAAGCAGGAGGCTGCTGAAAGCGGTGCTTTGGTGCCCCCGACCTCCTCCGGCATCGAATTCCGGCGGACGTCCAAATTCCGTGGTTACCACGATCAAAGTCGAGTCCAGCAAATTTCGTTTTTCCAGGTCATCCAGCAAGGTCGACAGTGCCTGGTCCAGCTGTTGAATCAGCAGGTGCTGGTTCTCCTGTCCATCGTTGTGGGTGTCCCATCCGGTGCCGTTGATGAAGTTCAGGTTGAAACCAACTTCGACGAAACGAACCCCCGATTGAACCAGTCTCCTTGCCAGGAGACAGCGCTGGCCAAATTCTCCACCGTAGGCATTGCGCAGGTCCGCTGATTCACTGGAGAGGTCAAAGTTTTTCATGAATGCCGGGCCTGCCAATTTCAGGCCAGCCTGAATCGAGTCCATCTGTTCCCTGAGGCGTTCGGCTTTCGGTTGCTTGTTGATCTGGGACCGCCCCAGGCGGTTCAGCAGGCTGTTCCGGCGGCTCATCCGGGTCGAGGACACATCCACGGGCAATCGCAGTCCGGCGGCGCCGGCGGACGTATCGGTAAGGTAAATGTAGCCGTGCCGCGGGCCGAGAAAGCCGGGGCCCCGCGTGGCGCTGGGATATCCCATCAAAACGTAACCGGGGACGCCATTGCCGGCAGGGCGTTCATGGACAACCATCGAACCGATGGATGGATAAAGGGTCGTTCCGGATGCGGGGCGCCCGACGTGCATGCGGTTGACTGCAGCCGCATGTTCATCAATCACGTCATGGTGAAGGGATCTCAGAATCACACCCCGGTCCATTCTGGGTGCCAAACCCGTCATGTGCTCACAAAGATAATGCCCCTGGATCGCGGTCTCGATTTTTCGATAGGCGGACCCCGGCTTTTTGGTTTTCTGTTTCGGGTCACCCACCTTTTTCGGGTCGAAGGTATCGATTTGGGCAGCTCCGCCTCCCAGCCAGATGAAGATGCAGGAATCTGCCTTGCCGGGCTGCAAGGCCAGCGAGCTGCCCCGGGAAACAGCGGGTGACAGGAGTGCCGGGCCGGTGAACGCGGTCGATGCGACTCCTGTACAGAATTTTCTTCGATTCATTTTGTTATCCAGAAGCTTTTTCAAAACGCTATTGAACCAGGGTGAATTCCGGAGAATTGATCAGTGCCCAGACCAGGTCTTCCATCCGTTCACGCCAGTCAGGATCCAGCCTCGCCGTCGGTTTGTCACCGAGCCGAACAGCCTGTTCGATTTCCAGCTTGATCCGGGTGGCGTTCGGGTGCAGGTGATTTGACCAGGAAACGGCATTTCGAAACTGTTGACTGTAGGGAGGGTTGCGCGGAGCGGCCAGGTTCTTCCGGGAATCAAACCCCCGGCTCAACAACTCCCGGGTAATCTGGGATTCCTCGTTGGAAGGGGGGCGGGACAGGATCTGCAGGTAGGTCCTGGTAATGCAATCATCGAGTCCGGTCGCCTGCAGGGCCAAATCGGTTATGGCCGAGTCATCTGAAAGTTGTGTGATGCGATGGCTGGCGTCTCCATTGGCCAGGACAAGCGGTTGGACCAGGGTCACCGATTCGTCCCGTTGGCTGATCGGGTTGGGGCGCGATTCTCGCCAGCCGTAAGCAGTCAGGAGATCGACAATTGCCTGGGCCCTCGGGAGGGCCAAAGCAGGGCGGTCACGCTCGTTGGCGAGGGAAACCAGCTCCCAGGCCCGTTCCGGTTTGCCAAGATTCAAAAAGGTAGCTGAAGTTCTTCTGCCTTCAGGGTCAAAAGAGATCTGACCAACCGCCATCGGTTTTCCCGAGATGGCAAACAGGGAATCGACCAATTGCTCGGCGGTCATACGGCGGACGGAATGGGCCGCGTAGTGCTTGGTCAGGCGGGAGTTCCCGGAAGAATTTTGCTGGTACGTTTTCGAGTTCAGTATTTGTCGCAGCAATTGTTTGGCATTGTAACCGCTGGCCTGGAACGAATTGGCGAGAAAATCCAGCAAGCGGGGATGGGTCGGTTGTCCGAGCAGGAAGTCATCAGCCGAATCCATCAGGCCCTTCCCCATCACCCGCGTCCAGATTCGATTGGCGACCACCCTGGAAAACCGGTCGTTGTCCGGCCGGGTGATCAGCTCTGCAAATTGGCTGCGAGAATGTGTGGTGGATGAAGGGGAAACCTTGAGCTCTGCCTCAAAAGGCCATCCGGGTTGGACACGGGTACCCGGCTGCAGGGTGACCCGAATCGCGTTCGTTTTGTCTGCCCCGGGAACCGAGCTGGTTCGCGGAACGACGATTGGCTTTTCTTTCAGCATGGCAGCAAGCTGAAACAGGTCCTCCTGGCGGAAGTCATTGGATGGGGAATCGTGACACCGGGCACAGGTCAAATCGATTCCCAGGAAAGCCCTGCATAGGACATTGGCCTTGGCTGCAAAGGGAACATCGTTCTGGGTGGCCTGTGCAAACCCGGCCGGCCCTCCCTCGTTGGGACTCCCCTTCATTTCGATCAATTCGGTAACGAACCGGTCCATCGGCTTGTTGTCCAGCAAAGATTCGTGGATCCAGAATCGAAAGGGACCGGTGTTGTTGAGCTTCGGTTTGAGGATCCCGGGATTTTCGGCCAACACGTCCTGCCAATAGGAAACCCAGTGCCCCGCGTAGCGGTCATCGTTCAATAGTCGGTCAATGATTTTCCTGCGTTTCGCAGGGTCCCTGTCGTTGGCGAACTGGAGAACCTCGCGTGCCGAGGGGGGAATGCCCAGTGTGTCAAGATAAACACGACGCAGGAACGCGAAGTCATCACAGGGGCCTGCAGGTGCGATCTTTTCCCGCCGGTGGATGTCCTCTACCAATCGATCAATCGAGAGACGCCGGAGATCCGGCATTCTTTTCAAGGCGGCGAGCCGGGCATCGCGGTGGCGACTTTCCCATTTGGCAGCATCCAGTTTTGCCAGCTCGATGCGTTTTCTTTTCTCGATCAACCGAATTTGCCGCCGGTATTTCTGGCTGACGGCATACCAGTCCTGGTAGGTCATTGAGCGTGCCGGTTTTTGATGGGATACGATTCGAAAGCTGCTTTCACCCGATCTTCTCATCCCGAGAAGAAGCTCTCCAAGTTCGGTCCTCAGGCCTTTTCCGCCTACCAGGGTTTCAACGGTCAGAACCGGGTTGGGAACTTCAACATTCGCGGAAATCGTGATCTCCCTGTGACCGGGCGGAGGCGGGTAGAGAGTGGCGTCGGAGTATTCTTTCAGTTCGGGAACCGGTTCATGACCGCTGGAATTTTTTTTCATCATCGGCAGGGATGCGATGACGCGGTCGTTCAGCAGGAAAGCGGTTGCGCTCTTGGCCCGCAACAGGAATTCATGCTGCCCCGGGTTGATCGCGAGCCGGGTACGAACACGAACCAGGAAGGCAGTGCTGCGGTCACTGATGACGCCGGGACGAATGTATTTCCTCGGCAGACCATCCAACGCGAAATGGTCCACCAGGTATGCCTCATTCGGTGAGAGGGGATTCCGTAAGGGTGGCGGAGAAACGGGGACCTTTTCAATGATTTCGACCAGGACTTTACCGGGATCGAGTACCGAATGGTCGAGGCGGATACTGGGCAGGGGAACCGGTGGGTGACGGGCATGATTTCGCCATTGGATTCCTGGATCACCACGGTAGATTCTGATACCACGCATCCAGCCGACAAAAGAGGCCGAGGGGGCCCCTGCCATGCTGGATCCGACCCAGAGTTCGTCCTCGTCAACCACCGGAGGATCGGTGGTGGGGCCCCCCATGTCCCAGGAGCCCGGCGATTTTTTTCCGTCCAGGTAGGCCGCTATGTTTTCCGGTTTGCCGAATTCGTATTCGAGAACCACATGATGCCAGCTGCCGTCGGCAGAAAAACCGGCCTCAGAATTCCAGCGGTGGAATTGTTCCTGCCCGGACTTCGGGTTGCGGGAGCGAAAGAGGAAACTGATTCTTGCCCGGTCGTTGATTCCCCGGAGTCTGAGGGCGTAATTCTGGTTTTCCCTGGAAAAGCCCCGGTTGTGCGTGCGCCCTTTCCCCAAGATGTAGACCTGTTGATCATTGGCCATCTCCAGCGGGGCGACCCAGGCTTCCAGCGTGACCCGGTCCCCCTGGTCGAATTTCAGTTTGGGGTTGCCTGGAATCATCAGGCAGGAAGCTCCATCGAAAAACATTCCGGAAGATTTCCCGTTGTAATCGCGAATCAGCGGCGCTCCTTTTTTCCGGGTTTGGTTGGGAAAGACGGAGCCGGTCTGAAGGGTCAGATCGAGGACTTCATGCCTTGCGCGATCTGCTGTGTGTCTCAGCGGTTGTTGCGAAGAGAGGATTGGTGACAGCGTTTGCGGCAGGAACACCATGCAGAGGAGGGCCGGTGAGATTCGGTGTCCGGTCACCGACTGCTTGAGCTTTCGCGCGGGGAAGAACAGGTCAAAAGACATCAGTCAAAACTTTTCATGGGAAAGGTGAACCACCCGGGAAGTGAGCCCCGGTTTTTTACCAAATCCATTGTAAGGCAAATGGGGCAAAAGAGTGAATCTTCATTTGGTGAACATCGGCGGTTGATCCCCTCGTTTTTACATCCGTTCATCCTGCATGGGATTCGATTGTTGAGCAAACCTGAATGAAAGGCTGCAGAAACTGCTCTCATTGACTAAACTGAAAGGGCTTTTCCCGCATGCCCCGTTTTTTCAAAGAGTCGATGGGATTCCTCACAAAAAAAGAGATCAATTACCGCTTTCGGCTGTTCCGGTCATTGCTCGTCAACACCCTGATTTTTGCAGGGTGTTGTGTCTGCCTGGTTCTGGCATTTTTCTGGTTGATGCGTACCGAAGGAGAGCAGGACCTTGCCAAGCAAAACAGGGCGGAAAGGAATCGGGAACTGGGTCGGAATCTGGATGTTGCCCTGAAAGAAAATGACGAGGAAAACATTGAAAAGTACTACCTTGATCTCAAGGCTGCGAATCCGGAAGCGGACGACCTGAAGCACGCTCTGTTTTTTACGGCACTTCGGAGGGACGAGAAAGCATTTGCCATGGAGTTGCAGCGTGATTTGGCTCCCGAAAACGAAAGTGGTTTTTACCTGTCCCATTACGTCGTTGCCATGCAGATATCCAAAAAAAAGGGAATGCGGAGTGAGGACTTTGAACTGATGAACCGGCATCTCAAGATTGCTACGCTCGATAGCCGTGTTCCCGAAGATGCCTTTCGACTTCTAGGTGACGGTTTTTACGCGATGGGGCAATTTAAATCGGCGATTGAGAGCTATCGGAAAATCAGTGAACCTTCATCCGAGGTTTTATACAAAATCGGACTTTCCTTACTGAGGACAGACAATCAGTTGCAAGCCAACGATGAATTGAGCCTTGCGGCAGAGAGATTTCAGCAACGCTACGAAGAAAACAAGCAGGATATCCGGTCCTTGATTCTCTGGACCAAGGCCCTCTATTTCAGTGGCAGAGTCATTGAATCCGAGGAAATCCTGTTGATCGCTCTCAACAGTAATGACGACGTGGCCATCCGGAATGAACTGATTCAAAGTTACCTGGTTCAGTTGCGTTCGAACCGAAACGTGGTCCGACGGATGGAAATGTTGAAACGGATTTGCGAACTGGATCCATCGATGCGGATTAATTCCAATACCAGGCAGGCATTTTTCGCACTCGCAAATTACCTTGTCAATGAAAACCGATATCCGGAGGCAAAAGCCTATTACGAGATCTGTTCTTCTCGGATTGATTTTCCTCCCAGTGTTCTCAACAACCTGGCCTGGGTGGAAATGCAGTTACCCGAAGGCGACATGAAGCACGCGCTGAAACTTTCGACGGAGGCGATTGAGCAGGCAAGGAATGTTCGTCCGGAGTTTCATGGCACCCGGGGCCAGGTGTTGGCGCGGCTCGGAGAGTGGGGGAAAGCCCGGGTGGAGCTGGAGCAGGCGTTACCTGAAGTCTTCGAAAAAGGACAGGTCCAACTTGCGCTGTCGGCAGTCCTTGCAAGACTTGGGAAGCAGGATGAGGCGGAAAGCCTGTTTGCCAAGATTGCAGACAATGATTTCAAGACATTGGCTGACCTGCTGGAAAAATACCCGAAATAGTCCGGGAGTTCCTCCGGGATGTCAGCCCTGTTTCCCCGCAAGTAAAGTGACTGCAATCTTCGGAATGTGCATTTCCGGCAAATCAAAATGCCTCTGCAGTCTGATGTGTGACGGACGGGGCAGAAATTGGAAACAGTGGTCCGGTTGAATCGCTGGAAGCCGGGGAAAATACTGCCAGAATTTGTCGCTTTCGGAAATTCTTTCTATAAAGTATGCGAACGCACGTCTTTCTGTCTGGCGATTCAGCAGATCCGGAATCTGACCAAGGAAAAATTTGAATGGAATTCAACAGGATACGAATGTTTGTACTGGTTTTGGCTGCGTTCTGGACATCGGTTGCGAT
>JAYZFP010000027.1:0-29133 GCA_036336715.1 Planctomycetota bacterium | reverse complement strand
AGCGAGTTGACCGAACCGATTAACGAGATGGCATAGGGTGGGGTGCCAAAGGGCCATTGACCCTCGGGCTTGTAGACCAGGGCGAACTTGTCGAGATGGGGGTAGACACCTGGCGAGTCGATTTTCAGGATGTTTTTTCCTGCCGGCAGATTCATCTCGGCTTCGGCAAACCATTTTTGGGTGTCCGGGTACCAGCTTCCGGTAGTGTTGGCCGCAATTTTCGAGGCCACCGGCTGACCGTTCAGCAGCAGCTGAAAGGGGCGGCTGTCCGCGGCTGCGTAACTAATTTCAATCACGTATCTGCCAGCATGCTCAACGTCCAGGTCATATTCGCCAAAAGCGGCTCCACGGCTGTTGGCGACCCCAATCTGTTTACCGTATTGAGTTGTGTCCCGATTCAGGTTGCCGCGGTGAAAAGCCTCGGCTTCGAATCGGGCATAACCGTTTTTCACCAGGATCGGCTTACCGGAACGGGTCACGCCTGTTGCCAGTGCCTCTGGGGAATCCTGGTCAAATCGAGGCATCTTGCGGGCAGCCCACAGGATTTGTGCCAGGTTTGTCCGGATCTCCTTTCTGATTTTTTCCCGGTAACCTGAAACCAGACGCTCCAATTCCCCCTTGGCCTGCTTCAACCGGGCCAAGTGTTGTTTGAGCTTTTGCTGGAACAAATCGGAGGCCAGTTGCCGCTCGTACCAGACCGCGACCACCTTGTGGTTTTCCATGGTCTTGGTGCTTTTGAAGATGCCGGCCAGCGAGTAATAGTCGTCAGTCGGGATGGGGTCAAACTTGTGATCGTGACACCTCGCGCACCCGAGTGTCATGGCGAGGAAAGCCTGTCCCAGTGTTGAAAGCTGTTCGTCGATGATGTCCATCTGCATTTTCACCGGATCATCCTCGGCCAGCATTTTTGGGCCAATGGCCAAAAAGCCGGTGGCGATGTGGGGATCAAATCCCTCGAGCGTCGCCGGGGATGCGGGAGTACTCGGCAACAGGTCTCCGGCAATCTGTTCCCGGACGAACTGATCGAAGGGTTTGTCCAGGTTAAATGCCCGTATCACGTAGTCCCGGTAGCGGTAGGCATTCGCATAGGAGAGGTTTTCGTCGAGGCCGTTGGAGTCCGCAAACCTGGCCACATCCAGCCAGTGACGGCCCCATTTTTCTCCGTAGCGGGGAGAAGCAAGCAGGCGGTTGACCACGGTTTCAAATGCCAACGGAGAATCGTCATTCAGGAAGGCCTCGATTTCCGCCGCTGCCGGCGGCAATCCTGTCAGATCGAGGGTGGCCCGGCGGATCCAGCTGGCTCGGTCAGCATCTCCTGCCGGCTTCAGGCCCTGTTCTTCCAGTTTCCGTAAAACAAACAGATCAATCGGTTGTTTGGCCCACGAACGATTCCTGACGAGCGGGAGTGGCGGGCGGGTGAGTGGTTGAAACGACCAGTGGGTTTTCTGTTTTTTGGAAAAGCCGGTGGTTGTCTCCGCGGACGGTAACTCGTTAGTCGCTGGACCGGGGGGCAGGGGGGTGCTGCGGGAATCCCGCTTCGAAACCGGCCAGGGGGCTCCCATTCTGACCCAACGGGTCAAATCAACCACGCCCGCAGTCGAAAGCTTTTCGCGGGGAGGCATCTTCAAAAATTCATCATGGTTGATCGCGCGAATCAGGAGGCTCCTGGCGGGTTCGCCGGGAATAATTGCCGGTCCAAGCTCACCCCCTTTCAGAATCGATTCGCGTGATTCGAGACTCAGTCCACTCTCCGGTTCCTGGTCGCCGTGGCAATCGATGCAATGCTCAAGCAGCAGGGGGCGAATTTTCTTTTCAAAGAACTGCAGCTGGTCCGCCTTGGGATTTTCCTGGAACGCTGGAGCAGTGGCTCGCCCGAAGTCGGCAATCAAAATACAAATCAACGGGACGCAGCCTGCCCACCGCAGGAGTCCGGGAAACCTATTGAAAAAGTGGGAGATGATCATCAGCCAGCTGGTCAACTGGAAAGGGTGGGTGAGAAGCGCTCATTGTATACAAACCATGGCCCGGAAAGCGAATTTGGAGATGGAGCGTCAGGGTGCCTCGGATGATGTAGGTCGGAAACCTGGCGAGACCAACTGGTGACCAGGATCCCCCTTGGAAGTTGGGTCCGGGGTGTTTTTTGGGCAACAGGCTAAAGAAATTTTTTGTGGTTGAACACAGTGTTTCCTGCAGACCGGATCATCATTCTGCCAAACCGGGCGTTCCCCGCATCAGCACTTTGGTGGAGCATCGCAGGGCGCCGCCATACATGGAACTGGTTGCGAATCCCGGAATTTCATTCACATCAAAACCCAGCTCACGCCAGCGTCGGGCTGCAGCGTCATCAAGGGGAGCGAGGCCGTATTGGGGCAGGTAAACGGTTTGCCGGCCGCTGCGAGTCTCCAGCAGGACGTTACTGTAGGACAGGAATGGATAGTGGACCATTTCCTTTCCTGACGGGTTCCATCGGGGGGTCAGGTCGGGAACGAGGGAGGGAATTCGAACCACCTCGTAGCCAGCTTGGCTGATCTGACCTGCGATCGTATCCAGTTCGTCAGCCACTTTCAGACTGGCCTGGATGGCGGTTTCGGCATGATCGACAATTTTGGGCCGGTCAATACGGTAACCTTTTCGATCACTCAGTTGGTCAATGTCGGGGTGACCGAAGAACATCTTTTCACATGCTGACTCGAATGCCCTGACGGCTGTCGGGTCGACGGTCATTGCCTGTCGGGCCAGGGTCGCCCCCCAGCGACTGTCGGCGACGGCAACCCGTTTTCCACCCAAGGGGGTCACCACCAGGTCGAGATGACCAATGGCCTGCTTTCCCTTTCCGACCACGACCAGGGGGCGGCCAAAGGTTTTTTCCAATCTTGATTGGACCTGGGAAGCTGTTTCGCCAAGAAATTCGGCATTCAATGTGATTGTATCGATACCCGTGAAAACGGCTTCCGTTCCGCAGACGATATTCCCACCCTCAAAGTAAAGCTCTGACCTGACGACTTCGATTTCCAGGGCCTTGCCCAGTTCAATCGGCATCAACCGATCGTCTTCACGGTCAAATCTGCAGGGTGTCACCAGGCGGATTTGTTGCCCATCCTCGATGACCACGAAAGGATCCTGGGGCCAGATCGATATGCCGCAGTCGGAAGGCAATTCAATAAATGTCACCCGCCGGTTTCCGGCGGGTGTTCGAAAGGCCTTCCGGTCGTTGACCAGTAACAGAACCTGAACGTTATCGGGTAACCCGTTGACGATATTGGAAACCAGTACCGAATTTCGCAAAGACGAGGTGCGAGCACTCGTAGCGCTGCAGACGACCACCTGGATTTCTTCTCCCACATCGGCCAGCAGACGCGCAGGAGCTTTCGAGGGTGGGCCAGGCCCGTTTGTTACCAGCGAAAGTGTGTAGCCTGCCGAAAGCAGGACAGCGACCGTCAATACGAATGTCTTCATGGACCCGCCATTTTTCCGGCTCAGGTTACAAAGGGGTTGGCCATCTCCGGGCAACCGGAGGATCTGTGTTGACAATCGTGCTCTGCGGCTGACTGCAGCAGGCATTTCTAGTCTCTTAAAGAGGCTCTCAAGGCGGCCAGGCGTTTCGATATTTCGTTAACGCGGCCTGCCCTGGCTCCAGCCCGTTTTTCGAGATCCATGACACGCATGTCCAGATCACTCAAGCTGGTGTCAATCAGAAAAAATTCCTTGTCATTCTCTTCCTGGGCACGTTCCAGGTCTTCAACGCGTTGCCGGAGATTGAAATTGTTTTTGCTTGGCAGCGATGGACTGGCATTGGCAAGCCCTGAAAACAGGGATTGGCTCAAAAGGATGGCAAGACAAGCGGTGCAGACGGTTGCACTGGTGAAAAACAGGTTTTTGATTTTCATGACGGAGTCTCCTCAGCGTGTTGTGGTTTTCCAAAGGTGGGTCGGTTGCAACCGGCAACCGGGAGGGTTCTTTCTGAATGCAATTCCTGTGCCGACGAAAAGGCTCCCTTCCACGGGATTACCGACAGACCGAGTGTTTCACATTGAGACGGTGCTACCAATTTGAGAAGACCGGGGTACCGCACCCTTGCGAAATGGCAACGGAGGCCGGTGGTTACGAAAATGACCACCAAGTTCAGACCAGGAACTGGTTTGGGGTCCTCTGTATCCGGGTTTGGTCCCCTTCCGGAACAAATCTGGGGTGAAACAGACCTTTGGCCCACAAAAAAACCCTGATTTCCGTTTTATGAAACGAGGTGTTTTCTTAACATGATGAACAGGTGCGGTGCGGAAGATGCTGGATGGAATCGCCTGTCGACCCACCCTTTTCATTGTCCTGACGTTTCCGCCACGAAAACCTGAGTCCTGAAAGACCGCTGATGTCAAAAGCACGGATCGGCGATCCTGCCCTGAAACCTGGATGGCTGATTCCGCTGTTATTGGGATCCGTTTTCCTTGGCGAATCGCTTTATTCCCAGACAACCAGGGAAAAAGCCCAGCTGGCAAAAATCCCATTTGATGGCTCAGCCAGTTATGCCACCTTGAAGAAGGTCTGCCAGCTGGGGCCCCGGATCACCGGCTCCCCGGCAATGGTCCAGCAGCAGCAGATGCTGATCCGGCATTTTGAATCACTGGGTGCGACCATTCACAAGCAGGTGTTCCAGGTCAAACACCCCAGGACCTCCGCGGATGTCGACGTAATGAACCTGATCGTCCAGTGGCATCCGGACAGGAAAAAACGGTTACTGCTCTGCTGTCATTACGATACCCGTCCTTTTCCGGACAAGGATCTTGTTGATCCCATGGGCCGATTTGATGGAGCGAATGACGGAGCCAGCGGGGTGGCGTTGTTTCATGAACTTGGTAAGCAGATGCCGCGGCTGAATTGTGCCTATGGTGTTGATTTTGTTTTTTTTGATGCCGAAGAATTCGTTTACGACCGGAGACGTGACTCCCTGTTTGTCGGATCGGAGCATTTCTCCAGGGAATATGTGCAGGATCCGCCCGAATACCGGTACGTCTCCGGCGTGCTGATTGACATGATCGGGGACAGGCAGCTGCAGATTTATTACGAAAAACACAGCATGCAATTCGCGCCCATCCTGACGCGCGGAATCTGGTCCACGGCAAAGAAACTGGGAGTGCGGGAATTTATCCCGAGACAACGTCACCAGGTACGTGACGATCATCTCCCCCTGAATCGGATCGCGAAAATACCCACCACGGACATAATCGACTTTGATTACCCCACACCTTCCGCGAGGCGTTCGTACTGGCACACCCGGGATGATACCGTCGACAAATGCTCGGCACTCTCACTGGCAAAAGTCGGTTGGGTTCTCCAGGAATGGCTCAAGGAAGTAAAATGAACGCCGACAGTTGATCAAACGGCCCTTTCAAAACGAGCGACATGGACAAGCTGGACCCCTTTATTTTTGGCACGATTATCTTCGGCGGGGGGGCTGCCATGATGGCTTTACACTGGGACAAGGCGTTTCGCCTGAAGCAAAAACAGCAGACCCCGGACGAGTTTCGCTTCTATCGCCGTCAAACCATCCGCCGAATGATCACCAGCGGCCTGATCGCCCTGGTGGGTATCCTGTTCATGGTTTACCGGTTTCTTCCCGAAAAATCGATTGTTCGTGTCTGGTTGATCGCCCTGGTGCTGTTGCTGGTGGGCATCATCCTGGTTTTTGCGATGATCGATTTTTCGTCTCTCCGCAAACTTTACGCCATACAGAACCAGTGTGCCGCCAATGCAACCCGTGACCTGGCCCAGGAGCTGCAGCGTTTGCGAAAGGCGGCGGATCTGAAAAAGAAGGAAAACCCGTCTGCCGAAGCGGAAAAAGACCACGGCAACGGATGAACAACCGTTCAGGACCAGACTGGTTTTGTAGCGTGGGTCGCAATGAATGAGGCGATGTAACGGTCCAGCGGTTCACTTTCATCTTCCCAGTAATCCTCGTAGAAACCGGTGATTGCGAAACCGGCCTGGACCTGCCCTCCAATCTGGTCCTCCAGCGAATGGCCGAAACAGAATGGCTCCCCTTCGTTGACCAGTTTTTCCCGTTCTGCTTCGGAAAGACTGTCGGTATCCGAGTAGGGGATGGGGTGTCGTACCTGCAGTTGCCCCTTGCGGGACAGGCTGTCGTCAAAAAGGAAAATGAGTGGATTGCAGAATCCGCTTAGCAGGTTCCCGCCTGCCTTTAACACCCGAAAGGCTTCTTGCCAGACAGGGTGGACCGAGGGGACAAAGGTGTTGGAACAGGGGTGGAAAACCAGGTCAAAAAAGTTGTCCGGGAACTTCTCAAGATTCGCCATGTCACCTTGCACCGAGTCCAATTCCAGACCTTCCCGTTGGGCCACCCGGCGATCCTGTTCCAGCTGATTCTCCGAGTTGTCGAAGACAGTGACCTTGGCACCTGCCGCAGCCAGGGTGGGCCCCTGTTGTCCCCCCCCGCTTGCCAGGCAGAGAACCCGGCGATCTCTCAATTCCCCAAACCATTCCCGGGGGACCGGTTTTGAAGGGGTGAGAACAATTTGCCAGCCCCCCTCGCGAGCCCGTTGTATGACCTCGGGCGAGACGGGCCGGGTCCAGCGGTTGTTTTTTTTGACCTGCCCGTTCCAGGCTTTCCGGTTGTAGTCCAACAGTTCGGCAGGCGTGCCCTGGTTCATGGAATGACCTTTTTTGATTTTGACGTTTTTGCCTGTTGGTGAGCCTGTTTGCGGAAAAACGACTTCCTGGAACCGTCACGATTGGAAAAAAAAAATAAATCTAAGCTCGGGAATCCCGAAGTCCGTTTTTTCTTTGAGAATACCGGATCTTCCGGAATGCTGCGTCTTTTGGAAAGACCCCATGTTTTTATCCAGGGCCAATTCAAAACTCCCCGCGGGAAAGCCCGCCGGAATACCCGTGAGTGCCCCGCAGAAAAAAACGGGTAAAGACCCTGTGGGAATCTTCCGGCGGGAAAGGCTGGCCAGGTGGGGCCTCTCCCTGTTTTTGGTGACGCTGAACCTGGTCTGGTCTGCCGGTCCGGTTGTTGCCGGCCCGCCGGATGCTCGCCCCAACATCCTGCTGGTGAACCTGGATGATGCCGACCGGGAACTCTTCCGCCCGGAAGTTCTGGAAAAACGTTTTCCCAACCTCCATTCGATTGCCCGGTCCGGCATCACGTTCAGCAATTTTCACGTCACCACGCCCCTTTGCGGTCCTTCGCGAGCCTGCCTGCTGCGGGGGCAATACGCTCACGCTCTCGGGCATCGGACCAATGACGCTGCGATGAATCCAGCACGCGGTTTCAGCGGCGATTTTTCCTCCTTCGTGGAAAAGGGGTATCTCCAGAATGAGATTGGCTGGTGGATGAAACAGGCGGGCTACCATACGGTATTCGTTGGCAAGTACATCAACCATTCCGGTTCCGGGAACACCGTGCCACGCGGCTGGGACGACTTTTATCGCTCGCAGGGATCGCGCTATTACCGGACCTTCCGCTTCACCAACCGCCACCAGGCAAAAGGGTCCCATGAGAAGGTAGCCGAAGGCGTGTATCGGACGACGCAGGAGGCAGATGACATTGTTCGAATCGTCCATCAGCAGAAGGACAATGCATCGCCAATGTTCATTTACTTTGCTCCCTTCGGCCCACACAGCGAGGGAAAAGCGGAGGGAGGGATGATCGACCGGCAGGACGAGGATCTCTGGCAGGATATTCAGCAGTTCAAGAACGAAGACTATGACGAAAGTGATGTTTCCGACAAGCCGGCAGAATATCGGCGCCTCCCCAGGTTGACACCGGAACTGAAGCGGAAAATTCAGACCGATTTCCGCAACAGGATGCTGGCAACCAAGTCGGTGGACCGGGCGGTTGGTCGCATCCTCAATTGTCTCGAACTTTCGGGCCGGTTAGCCAACACCCTCGTTTTCATCACTTCTGACAATGGGTACTCGCTGGGGCAACATCGAATCAGTGGCAAGGGAAACACGATGACCCGATCCAGCCACGTCCCCCTGCTGGTCAGCGGACCGGGCGTCCGACCCTGCAGGGCCAATCACCTGCTGGCCCATATCGATTTGGCCCCTACATTCCTGGAACTTGCGGGCGGGCGTCAGCAGGATTTTTTTGATGGCAAATCATTTGCCCGGTTGATCCGGGATCCGGGCTCCTGCCAACCGGAAAGCTGGAGGGAGAGTATCCTGATCGAGAACTGGCAAATGCGAAAATTCATGCAATTTGCCCTGCGGACCACCTTCTGTCAGCTTCGGCTTTACGATGAGGTCTACACCGAATGGGCGGACGGTTCGCGTGAGTTTTATGACCTTTCCCGGGATCCGCTGGAACTGCGAAACCGCTACACAGACCTGGAACCTGATCGGGTCAGCCAACTGTCAAATCAATTGAAAGGTTGTCGGAGAATGATGCCTGAGCCGATTGCCACGGTGGAACGACCCCCGGCGACGCAGGTTCCGCTGGCCGGTCCGCCGTTTGTCATTCGTGGGGTCGCCGAGGACAGCAGTGGTGTCGAAAAGGTGGATTTGGTCATTCGGAAGTGGTCCTCCGGAGACTACTGGAACGGAAAGAGCTGGCAGCAGGAGAGGCTGGTGCTGGAGACCGCATTGAAAAACCGGGGCGGCATCCAGTCGGAATGGAATTATTCATTTTCTCCAACGGCTGGGGAATTGTCTTCGGCCCGTTACAACGTGGTCCCGCGGGCTTACGCAAGCAACGGAAAATTCACCCGCAGTGTCAACGTGGAGCCTTTCCATTTTGACACCTGCCCGCCAAGCACCTTCATCCAGAAAATCCACGTTCCTGTCAGTGGCCAGGTCCGGGCGACCGGCCGAACCCGGGACAACCACCGGGTTCGCGAGGTCCGGATCCAGCTTTTCAACTCGGATACCGGTGAGTTCTTTGATGGATCGGGTTGGGCGGCCAGGAAAAATCATGTTTGCCGGGAAACCGATGCCAACGACCGGTGGGAATTCCAGACCCCCCCGCTTGCATCCGGGAATTACGTGATCCGGGCCCGGGCCTACGATGTTGCCGGCAACTGGGATCCGACGCAGGAGGTACGCCGATTCCGGATCGAGTAGTACCCGGGGAAGGCTTTGCCATGATCGCCCCATGGACTGCATTTTTCAGGTTTGCCAAGGCGCCTTGAGCACGCTTCCCGTCTAAAATGGATTTTTTCGCTGAACTCCTGCAGGGATTTTCCTTTGAATCCGATTGACACCCGTGCCTCAGAAGTCGAGATGGCCAGCCGGCTGACAGACCGAATTGCCGGTTACGGCAAATGCATCGTGGCTTTTTCCGGAGGAGTGGACAGTAGCGTGGTGGCGATGGCAGCGGTCGAGGCAGTCGGCAAGGAGAATTGTGTAGCCATCACCGCCGAAAGTCCCAGCGTGTCTCAATTCGAACTGGAGACTGCCGCACAAGTTGCCCGCAAGATCGGCATTCGGCACCGCCTGATCCAAACCAGTGAGCTTGAAAACCGGGATTACGTTGCCAACCGGGGGAATCGATGCTTTTTCTGCAAGTCGGAGCTTTACTCCCGCATCGTCTCACTGGAGGAATTCAGGACAGGTTACACGCTTTTGAATGGGACCAATGCGGATGACCTGGGTGATTACCGGCCCGGGCTGCAGGCGGCCTCCGATCACAATGTGGTCAGTCCGCTGGCGGAGCTGGGTTACGACAAATCGACCGTGCGGGTTCTGGCCCGTTTGTGGGATCTCCCCATCTGGAACAAGCCGGCGTCCCCCTGCCTGGCCAGTCGCATTGCCCACGGCGAACCGGTGACCCCTGAAAAGCTGGCGATGATTGAAAAGGCCGAGGGGTTTTTGCGGGAAAAGGGGTTTCACGAATTCCGGGTTCGCTACCACGCCGGTCACCATGCCCGGATCGAATTTCACCCCGATGAACTGGAAAAGGCTTTGAATTCGGCAATCCGCTCGGACATCAACAGCCGTCTGAAAACAATCGGATTCCAGTTCGTGGCAATTGACCTCGAAGGGTTCCGCCCCGGGAAGCTGAACGAGGCACTCCCGGTTCACCGGATCAGCTCACACAGTCACTGATGCGATTCCATCAGATGTCCAGTTTGCCGTTGCTGTCACCAAACGAATCGACCCGGATGCCGAAATCATCCAGCAGGCGGACGTAGAGGTTGGTAAGGGGTGTTTCCTTGGGGAACGTCAGGTGGCGACCGGTTTCATATTGTTTCCCGGCGGATCCGAACAGGGCAATCGGCAGGTTGCTGTGGTTATGACGGTCTCCGTCGCCGATTCCACTGCCGTACATGATCATCGAGTTGTCCAGCAGGGTGCCGTCACCCTCCTTGACACTGTCGAGCCTGTGAAGGAAGTGCCTCAACAACGTGACATGGTAGGTGTTGATTTTCTCGATGTTGGCAATCTTGTCTTCGTTTTTACGGTGGTGGGACGAATCGTGGTGTCCCATTTTGGCACCGACCTGTTTGTAGTTTCGATTGCTGCCTGCATTGGTAAACATGAACGTCTGAATGCGTGTCGAATCCGTCTGGAAAGCCAACACCATCATGTCCATCATCAGCTTGACATGTTCTTCGTACTGGCTTGGGACGCCGGCAGGACGGGGGTAGTCGGGAACGTCAGTTTCAGGAACGTACAGTTTGTCGGCGCCGAGCAGTTGCTTTTCAATCTGGCGAACGGCGTACAGGTACTCTTCCAGTTTTCGCTGATCACCGGCTCCCAGTTTCCGCTTCAGGGCTTCGGCGTCTTCCTGCACGAAATCGAGGATGCTCTTCTTGTATTTTTCCCGTTTCAGTTTTGCCTCACCGCGGTCCTTGACTTTTCCTTTTCCGAACAGTCGATCGAAAACGGCCGTCGGGTTGACTTCCTTGGCGACCGGCGTGGTTGGGTTTCGCCAGCACATGTTGGAGGAATAGGCACAGCTGTAACCCGAGTCGCAGCGACCTGATTGCGAACTGGCTTCGATCCCAAGTTCCAGGGAGGAAAAGCGGGTCTGTTTTCCGATTTCTTCAGCCGCCAGCTGGTCGATCGAGATCCCATTCTTGATGTCCTTGCCGTCGGTCTTCCTCGGGTGGGCACCGGTCAGGTAGGCAGCCACGGACCGGGCATGATCGCCTCCGCCGTCACCCAACGCGCGGGCTCCGTTGAGAGTCAGGCCACTCAGCAGGTTCATTTTTGATTTGAATTCGGCTACCGGCTTGAGGATTTTCTTCAACTCAAAATTGCGGCCCGTTTTGCCAGGGGTCCATTCTGGCATGTGAATGCCGTTGGGAACGTACAAAAAGGCCATTCGCTTGGGAGCATCCCCGCTGCCGGAAACGGGCGATGGGGTTCCCGCGGAAAGTGGAGAACCGGACATGATTTCCAGCGCTGGCAGGGCCACTGCTGTACCCAGCCCCCGCAATACCGTTCTTCTGGAGATGCCGCTCATGGTGAAGTGCCTTTTCTTTTCTGGAAGGGTTCGCTTTCGATGACCGCGATCACCAGTTCGGAGATGCGGTAACCGTTTGCCTTGACATGGTTTACTATTTTATCGACTGCGCAGCGGTCATAGTACTCAATTCCTCGCCCCAGCGCGAAGGTTAACATTTTTTCTGCCAGGCAACGGATAAATTCGTCCTTTTTTTCCGACAATAACAGCTGTTGCAGCTGCTGGGGGCCCTTGAACTTTTTGCCGTTGGGGAACTCTCCGGTAGCGTCTATCGGCAAAGAGCCATCTTTTTCTCTCCAACGGCCAATCGAATCAAAGTTTTCCATGGCGAAGCCGATCGGATCCATTTTGGCGTGGCAGGACGCGCAGCCGGGGTTCTTGCGATGCATCTGCATCCGTTGCCGCAGGGTCCCTTTCAACTCGTCCTGGTCCTCAAGTTCCATCGCGTCGGGTGCCGGTGGGGGAGGGGGCAGGTTCAACAGGTTGTCCAGCACCCAACGTCCCCGTTTGACTGGCGAAGTGCGGGTCGGATTGGAGGTCAGGGTCAGGACAGAGGCCTGGGTGAGGATGCCTCCCCGTCGGCTCCCGGCCAGGGAGACCCTGACGAACTCTTCCGGTTTTTTCCCTTCAAAACTGACCTGGTCCAACTGGTAATGTGTGGCCAACCGTCGATCCACGTAAGAGAAGTCCGCGTTCAGGAATTCGAGAATACTGGCGTCACGCCGCAAAAGGTCCCAGGCAAAAAGTTCCGTTTCCTTTTTCATGGATTCGAGAAGCTTGTCATTGAACTGCGGGAACAGGGTCTCATCAATCGAAAGCTCCTTCAGGTTTCTCAGCTGCAACCATTGACCGACAAAATTTCTCACCAGTTCCGCCGAGCGGACATCACCAAGCATTCGCTCGACCTCCGCCCGCAGGACCGATGGATTCTGCAACTGCTGCTGGTGTGCCAGACGGAACAGCCGGTCGTCGGGCATGGAGCTCCAGAGGAAGTATGAGAGTGAAGTGGCAATCTCGTAATCGTTCAACCGCCGCACCTGCCTGGCGGGTACCGGCTTTTCGATCTTAAAGAGGAAATGGGGCGATACGAGGATGGCCTGCAGCGCGAGCTGGATGCCGGTTTCAAAGTTGTCACCGTTGATTTCAGCCAGTTTTACCAGTTTCATCAAGCGGTTGATCTCTTCGCCACTGGCGGGTCTTCGAAAGGCCCGGCTGGCGATCCGGGTCAGTATCTGGCGGGCCGCCTTGTCCCGGGAAAGTTTCTTGCCAGGCTGGACGAAAAAAATCTTCTGGTGGGTTTCCGGGAGGTTGGGTTCCCGCCCCAGCGGTCCCCGAATCCGAACGGACTTGATGATCAGGTTTCTGTCCCGGCGATTGGGGTCCCGGTTTTTGGGGTCGTAGTAGTCATTCAGAAAGCGGAAGCCGACAGAACGGAATCCCTTGGCGAAACGATGCTCCTTCCTGAGCGTCACCGGGTTGTCTTCCTCTGCCCGGATGGACGTTTTCCTCAACGATTTCCGACCGGCGATCAGTTCCATTTTGACTGGTTCGTTACCCGCCTGCTGCCCGTAGACAACGTACTCGATTTCGTAATCTCCATCGGTCGGGATGTTGACCCGCAAGCGGGCGGTTCCCGAGGTGAACAGGTTTTTTTCCAGCGAGTTGGTAGGCGAACCATCGCCCTGTAGGTCCTTGCCGAGAGTCTGTTGATCCAGGTCGAAATCGAAACCGCTGGTGACGATGGCTCTCCTGGAAATCAATTCTGCTGCCGTCAGGTATTTTTCCATCAGGATGGGTGGCAGGGAAAGGACATCGCCGATGTTGTCAAATCCATAACCGACGTCGTCGCCCGGAAAATCTGCCGCGGGTCGGTAGTCGAGCCCGATCAGGGCCTTGATCGTGTTGCGGTATTCATTCCGGTTGAGCCTCCGAATGGTCACTCGACCGGGATCGGTGCCGCCGGTGCAGTCAATCTTGTTCAGAAGATCATCGAGACTCTGGACGAATTTCTGACGATCCGGATCCGGCATCTCCACGTCGTCCGGTGGTGGCATGTCTCCGAAACGGATCCGTTGCAGAGCTTTTTTCCAGTGGTCTCTCGCCTCGAGGACATGGTCGGCAGTCGGGTACCCACCGAGATCAAAATCGGCTTCGACGCTGTCCCCCTGGTGGCAGTCATGACAATATTTTTCGACCAGTGGCTGGACCTTTGAAAGATATAGTTCTCTCTGGAAGGAAAGGTCCTGCCCGGGCAGGATTTGACCGGGCAACAGGAAGCAGCCGCAGACAGAAATCGTGGCAATCCAATGCCTGATGTTCGCTCGTCGATTCACTCTGGTCAGTTTAGGCACGGAATTTCAGGGCCCCCTTCGGAGGGACCTTTCTGGTGAAGGCGTTAGGGAGAGAAAGAGAGAGTCATCTGCAGGGATGGACGGGTGTCCACGGAACTCTCCATCGATTCTTTATTTTAGCCAAATCAGGTTTTTAAATCCACGCACATCCCTCGTCAGGGATGGGCCGGCAACGCCATTTTCAAGCAGGGCTGAATACTGCGGCGGAGCGGTCAGGCGTCGTTTGCGTTCGACAGCCCGTTATGGGTTCCATCGCAAAAAGGAGCGTTGCCCGTTCTTTTGCAGGCACATAAAAAAGCCGAGCCTGCTTCTTCCGCCTCAAAAACATGAGGTACGAATTCTCCCCCTTTGTGCTTGCCGTCACAGAAAGGTTGGGATTCTGAGAGGCCACAGGTACAAAAAGAGTATTTTTTCCCCTTTTCCAGTTGAACCTGGCAGGGTGAGGTAGCGGCAATTTTTGGATCTTCCACGGTGGACAATTCCATCATCTGGGGTGCAAGTTGATTCGATAACTGGCTGCAACACACAGCCGGCAAAACGGGCCAGCCTGAACTCGAAGCAAGGAATCAAGCCCGGCGCCCGGGATGGTCAATGATTCGAAAACCGGCTTGCTTCGGATGCAGACAGGTGGTTTTTCCGCGGACCGCAGGGTTGGAGCCGTGCTTGCCGGATCATTCAAGCCCGCCTGTTTTTGGCATTTGTTCCGGCAGCGGTGCGATTGCAACGGCTGAAAACGAGAAGGACTCGCAGAATCCAAGGGGACCACCCGCGGTCGATTTTACAGGATCTTCCGCATCACGACCACAATCAAATATTGACCAGTCTCCCGGAGCGGATTCAGATGGGCCGGTTAAAGATCAGCTGTCATCACTGGGGTCAAACCGGTAGCCTATCCCGTGAACCGTTCCCACGATGCGGGGATTCTGCGGATCCTGTTCCACCCTTTTTCGCAGCTGGGAAACGTGCTGGTCCAGGGTGCGGCTGGCAGGAAAGTACTGCTCGCCATAGGCCTCGCGGTAGATCGTTCGGCGATCGAGAGCCTTGCCCCGGTTTTCCCAAAGCAGTTGCAGGAGATTGACATCCCTCAAACTCAGCTCCATGACCTGATCGCCACGACGGCAGCGGAGTTCGGAGCGAGAGATTTCGAGGTCATTCATCGTGAAGGTATCGGATGATTGACGATTTTCCCGGGCCAGGCAGCGACGGGTAACGGCCCGAACGCGGGCGATCACTTCCCGCAGGCTGAAAGGTTTGGTAATGAAGTCGTCAGCTCCCAGCTCAAAACCTACCAGCTTGTCGACCTCTTCCGACTTGGCGCTGATGAACACGATCGGCAGCTCCTCATCCCTCGCCCGAATCGCCTTGCAGACCTCGTAGCCGCTGACCCCGGGCATCATGATGTCGAGGCAGACGAATTGGGGTTCAAACTGGTTGAATTTTTCGATGGTGCTGTTTCCATCGGCTGCCACCTCGACCGTGTAACCTTCGGCTTTGAGAACTTCGGCAATGCCTTCGCGGGTGTTGGGATCATCTTCGGCAACGAGCACTTTCATCAGGAAACAGTCTCCGTTTTGATTTCAATCACAAATCGGGCGCCGCAGGGTGGCGAGTCAGCTTCCCCTGCAGGAACCTTCGGGCTTTCAGTGTCCAGGAAAAGGTTGCCGCCATGCAGGCGGGCCAGTTCCCGCGAGATCGACAATCCGATACCGGTGCCGGATGCATGCTGCAGCTGGTTGGACCTTCGCCAGAACGGTTCAAATATCTTTTCCGCGTGGATGGGGTCGATTCCTTCTCCGTCATCCTGAATCGAGATGCGGGTGATGTTCGGTTGCTGCCGGGTGCTGATTTCCAGGTAGTTTCCCCCCGAGGCGTATTTTTCCACATTGCTGATCAGGTTGCCAATGATTTGTCCGAGGGCGTCATTGTCAAACTTTACCTTGCTGGAGGCATCGAGTCGTAACCGCAGTTCAATGCCCAGTTTTTCGAGATTCGGCTGAAAGCCTGAAAGGGTCTGCTGAACGCAGTCGTCGACAACACCCGGGGAAACATGGAGCTGGAGCCGATTTTTCTGGCTGCCTGCAAACGTCAGCACATTGCCAATCAGGCGGCTCAGGCGTTCGCTTTCGGAATCGATGACCTGGACGCGGCCCCTTGCCTTTTCAGCATCTTCTCCGCCGACTCGGTCAAGGTCGCCATCGAGCAATTCCGCGTACATGCGGATATTGGTCAGCGGTGTCCGCAGTTCGTGAGAAACCTGGTTGACGAAGCTGACCCTCCGACTGGCTTCCTTGATTTCCTTTGAATACTCCCGCACAAAAACCGAGGCCACGGCGATGAGGGCGAGGCTGGAGGCCATGATGCCGAGCAGGATATTAAAGCTGATAACCGATGGGCTCTTCAGTTCGGCAGGCAGGACCCACATCTGGAGCTTCCAGGAAGTCAAAGGGTGGCTGACCGGAACCTCCGCGGCCAGGATCATTTCCTCTTCCACGTCCGATCCCCATTGATAGACAGGTTCTCCATTGGCATTCACGATGCGGGTTGAGCGGACTCCTGCCGGGGACATGTCTTTACGACCGGGGTCCTGATCCACGACCGTATCGGGCAGTTCGTTGATCAGGTCGGACATCCAGCGGGATCGCTCGAGGGCTGCGCAGACGATCACTCCATTGGATTTGCGTTGCCAGTAAATCAGGTTGACACCAGGCCCCCAGTACCAGATGAACCAGCCGGAACAGGTTTCGTAAAGGGTGTCAGTAGGCGGTTCCGGCAGGGTCTGCTGGGAATACAGGCTTGCCCGGCCGTTGTCCCGGGAGATCGACCCACCCCGTCCGAGTGTCTGTGTTTGAACCGGTGACTGCATCCGCTGGTCCTGCCCGGAATCCAGCTGATTGTCTGTTTGGGAAGGTTCGGCCTGCGACAGGTTGGGCTGAACTTTCGTTACCACCGGCGGGTTGGAGTAGTTTTTGGCGGCGACGGACGATTGCAGAATCTGGTTCTGGATTTCACCATCTTCCACGATGGTGCGGATACGATTGTAAAACGCCAGTTCCCTCCGGTTCAGAGGCATGTTGGGGTTGGGGTAGGCCAGCGCGCCGGACGGGGTGATGATGAATAGGTTTTCAATCACCCCCTGGTTTTCGACGATTTCACGTATCGAATCGAGATCGCGGAAATCCCTGGAGGTGGTGACCTGCATTCTCGCTTGGCCAACCGAAAAGTACCTTTCGATACGGGTGTCAAGTTCGGTCAATTGATCCCGAAGCAGTTTTTTGACCTGTGACTCGATCTGGTAGGACTGTTGTTGCGCAAGCTGATAACCTCCCCACGACAGCAGGGCCGTGGGTAACACAACAACCAGAAGCAGCAGCAAAAAAGTCTTGGATTTCACAGCCGTATTTTAGCAGATGACCAGCATTAAAATTCAGCTTGGAGGCAGTTTTCCCACCGATGGCAGCCGGTGGTGAACTTTCCCTGTGGCCGTGAACTGGACTCCTGGGTCGGGTGGGAACCCGTTTCCGGCAGGACGAATGGAAACGCGCGATCCAACCGGGTTTTCCACTGGCCAATCACATTCCCCGCAATCGAGGCAGGTGCCAGGAATTTGTCATACGAATGGTCCCCCCGGCAATTTGACTTGTCTGCCGAAATCTGCACGGGGGAGCCGGGTTGATGCTTAATTTTTAATGCACTGGTGTTCCCAGGACCCCGAGAAATTCCCGGATCCAGGCCGGATGTGCGGGCCAGGCAGGGGCGGTGACCAGGTTGCCATCGACATGGGCGTTGTCGAAGGTTTCGTTGGGATCCACCGATTGCCCACCGGAAAGAGTGACATCGGGTCCCACCGCAGGATAGGCACAGCAGGACTTGCCCTTTAAAACGCCGGCGGTAGCCAGTACCTGGGGGCCGTGACATATCGCGGCGATCGGTTTGTCGGCGTCGTGAAACTGTTGCACGATCTCGATGACCCGTGGGTTGAGACGCAGGTATTCCGGTGCGCGACCGCCCGGGATGACGAGGCCATCGTAGTTGGCAGTTTCCACATCCTCAAAGTTGAAAGTCAGGCGAAAGTTATGACCCCGTTTCTCACTGTAGGTCTGCTCCCCCTCGAAATCGTGAATCGCCGTGGCCACCGTTTCTCCCTCTTTCCTGTCGGGACAGACCGCATCGACCCGGTGTCCGACCAGCAGCAGCATCTGAAAGGGCACCATGACCTCATAGTCTTCAACAAAATCTCCCACCAGCATTAAAATTCGTTTGCTTGACAACGTCTTTCCTTCCATCAATAACCAACAGGACTTCCAAACCGTCAGCGCATGATTTTACATTTTTTGCCGGGCACCGAACATGGATTGCCAATCGAAATGTCACTGGCGGCGGGCAGGATGAGGGAGAAATTTGAATAACGAACTGGAAAAAATTCGCCAATTTTACTTCGACAAGCTTTTCGGTGAGTCGATTCCTTTCTGGTTAAAGCATGCGGTCGACTGGGAGTTGGGTGGCTACTGGACTTCGCTGGATCGGGACGGGACGGTTGTCGATACCGACAAGATTGCCTGGCAACAGGGCCGTTTTACGTGGCTGCTGGCAGAGCTTTTCAATGACCCCCGGTTCGGGAAGCACGCCGAAGCCCCCTCATGGCTGGAGGCGGCCGGGCAGGGTGCCAGGTTCATGCGCGATCACGGTTTTGATCCCCAGGACGGCCGGATGTGGTTTCATCTTGATCGGCAGGGCAATCCGATTCGTAAAAGGAGATATGCCTTTTCCGAGAGTTTTGCCGCCATCGCGTTCGGTGAGCTGTCGCAGGCAAACGGGAATGATCAGGATCGGGAGTTGGCAATCGCCTGTTTCGAGGAATTTCGCAATCACGGGCAAAACCCGAAACATGTGGAACCCAAGTTCACCGGTACCCGCAGGATGAAGTCGATCGGTCTGCGCATGATCTCTATTGGCACCGCGCAGGAACTCAGGGGCTCGATCGGACTGGACAATGCCGAGGCAATCATTGACTCGGCTATCGGGGAAATTGAATCGGGGTTTGCCCGTACAGGAGTACTGGCACGACATGAAGTTCTGGTGGCCACACAATGAGACACTGGTGGCGTCGCTGCTGGCTTATTCGCTGACCCGCAACCCAAAGTACCTTGAGATGCACAGTCAGGTTCATCAGTGGTCATTTCAGCACTTTCAGGATGACCAATACGGCGAGTGGTTTGGCTACCTGCACCGTGATGGCCGGCTCAGTCATTCGCTCAAGGGAAATCACTGGAAGGGACCTTTTCATTATCCCCGGATGCTTCTCAAGAGCATTCGCATCCTCGACTCGATGCTTCAGGAATCCCGATTTTTCTTCTGATAAGCCACAGTGGAAAATCCGTTGCAAGGCTCCTGCTGGCGAGCCATTCAGTCGAGAGCTTCCATCGAGTTTTTCAATTCCAGCCGCTCATGTTCCAGCAGGGCATCGGTGACCATTTGCAGGTTCCCGGCGATGATCTGGTCCAGCTTGTATATCGTGAGGTTGATCCGGTGATCCGATACCCGGTTTTCGGGAAAGTTGTAGGTGCGGATCCTCTGGCTGCGGTCACCGGATCCGATCAGGCTTTTACGCTGGTCCGCCCGTTTTTTGTTTTCTTCCTCCCGTTTCATCTCGTAGATGCGGCTCTTCAGTACGCGGAGGGCCTTGGCCAGGTTCTTGTGCTGGCTCTTTTCGTCCTGGCACTGCACCTGGATTCCGGTTTCATGGTGGGTCAATCGAATGGCCGATTCCGTCTTGTTGACGTGCTGTCCACCAGGTCCACTGGCGTGGAATTTGTCGATCCGGTATTCATCCGGCTGCAGGTCAATCTCCACATCCTCCGGTTCGGGCATGACGGCAACGGTCGCTGCCGAGGTATGAATCCGACCCTTGGTCTCGGTTTCCGGGACACGCTGCACCCGGTGTCCACCACTTTCATATTGAAGTTCCCGGAACACACCGTCCCCTTCGAAGGCGAGGGAGATTTCCTTGAAGCCACCCAGTTCGGTGGGACTGGCACTCAGTAATTCAACTTTCCAGCTTTTCTGTTCCGAGTGGTACTTGTACATCTCGTACAGGTTCCTGGCGAACAGCGCGGCTTCGTCTCCCCCGGTGCCAGCCCGGATTTCCATCACGCAGCGGGTCCGGTTGGCGTCTTCACCACCGATGGTCATTTCCAGGAGCTCATCCCACGCGATGTCGCGTTGTTCGGTGGCGGTGGGGATTTCCATTTCCGCCAGTTCCTTCTCTTCAGCGTCGTCACTTTGCAGCATCTCCCGCAATTCCCCCACCTGGTCGACGAGGTTCTTGAATCGCCGGTACTTGGTAGCCAGTTTCGTCAGGGAACCGTGTTCCCGGGCCACAGCGGAAACCCTGCTGGAATCAGCCATGACCTGCGGGTCATTCAGCTGGTTTTCCAGTTCTTCGAATCGCTTCAGTTTCTCTTCCAGCATTTCGCGCATAGTTGCCTGCCTTGGTTTGGGGATCCCCGGTTCCTGCTGCCGGTCGTCCGGCTCTTGTGTCCCGGTCGTCGGCATTCCGACGGTTGAATTCAGGGAAATTTCGCCCAGGCGGAAACACCTGGGCGGAAATGCTCGATCGCGGCGAAGAGAGTCGCACGCGTTTACCGGTCATGCAGCGGTCAGAAGGCAAAAGCCCAAGAGCTTTTGCCCCGTTCAGAGGGCAGCTATTCTTCTGCCATTTTTTTCTTGGGTGTGCGTCGCTTTTTGGTATTCAGGCTGTTATAGCCCGAGGAGAACCGGTTTTTGAATCGGTCGATTCGGCCTTCGCGGTCAATGTGCTTCATCTTGCCAGTGTAAAAAGGGTGGCAGGCGTTGCAAATATCGACTTTCAAATTCGAGGTGGTGGCCCGGGTTGTGAATTTTTCTCCACAACCACAGGTGACTTCGACCTCTTCATAATTGGGATGGATCCCGTCTTTCATCGTTTCAACCCTTGGGCTTCGCCCTGTTATCTCCTCTCGGTGATAGAGAGGTGGAATGGAAAATTTGAGGGATCCGATATCTTACCTATGGGGAATTTTTTCAGCAAGCCGCAGAATTTTTTTACCCATCTTGCCAATTCGGAAAGGAAGTCTTGACAGTTGACGTAAATCTTTCAATGTTTACGACTTGCGCACGTTTCCGAGCCCGGTGGGCTTCTGTTTTGGTCCGGTTTTAATCAAACCGCAGTTCCATGCACGTTCCGGAATCGATGCCGGGTTACGTCCCTCCCGGCAATTGTGCCGAAAATTGATCCATCAAAAAATGGTCCCCAAAGAACGATCCATCAAAAAGGAGTAGATCCATGGCCGACGAAGCCCAACCAGCAGAAACACAACAACGCCAAATCAAGATCGACGACAAGGATGCCGTCTGTTCCTACGCCAATTTCTGTCGGGTTACCGGTTCCCCCGAAGAGCTGATTGTCGATTTCGGTCTTAATTCCCAGGGAATGAACGTCACCGACAAGCCGATCGAAATCAAACAGCGGATTGTGCTGAACTTTTACACCGCCAAACGGCTGTTGCACGCTTTGCATCTATCGGTTCAAAACCATGAGAAGGTTTTCGGGAACCTCGAGATTGACGTGCAGAAACGGGTCCAGCCTCCCGCCGAGAGTGGATCCTAGGAATCGGGTTCAAAAAAGAATTCAAAAAAAGCGGGTTTCCAGCCCGCTATTTTTGTTTCTTGGGTCCGGATTGCACCGCAAGGTGGCTCCGCCTCGGGCATTGTGGTTTTGCCCCGTTTGCTGCACTTTACACGGGGCGGAATCAACCCTGTAATGGATTTTCGCTGAAACTCACCCTCTGAATCTCCAGGAAAAAAAATGGCAAAGCTGTCGATCGACCAGGTGGATGTGGCCGGAAAAACCGTACTTATGCGAGTCGACTTTAATGTTCCCTTTGACGAACAGCAGAAGATCACCGACGATCGCCGGATTGAAATGGCGTTGCCTTCCATCCGGTCAGTGGTGGACCGCGGAGGAAAGCTGGTGCTGATGAGTCACCTTGGAAGACCGGAAGGGACAGGGTTCGAAGAAAAATACAGCCTGGCGCCGGTTGCCCAGCGACTGGGGGAAAAGCTGGGTCAAACGGTCGCCTGCGCTGCGGACACTGCAGGCGAGGATGCCAGGTCCAGGGTGGCCGAGTTGGCTGCCGGAGGCGTTCTTCTGCTTGAGAATCTGCGATTCGACAAGGGAGAAAAAAAGGGAGATGCTGAATTCGCCCGCAAGTTGGCGGACTTTGGGGATATCTACTGCAACAACGCATTCGGGACCTGTCACCGGACCGATGCTTCCATGGTGGCCGTACCCGAGGCCATGGAGGGAAAGCCCCGCTGTGTTGGAAACCTGGTGGCCAAGGAAATTCAGTACCTGTCGGATGTGATTGAATCTCCGCAGCGGCCCTTTGTTGCCATCGTGGGTGGCAAAAAAGTCTCCGACAAAATCAACGTGATCGAAAACCTGCTCAAGATCTGCGACACCGTTCTGATTGGTGGGGCCATGGCCTACACCTTTGCGTTGGCCCGGGGGGGACAGGTCGGCAAGAGTTTTATCGAAGAAGACAAGGTTGAACTGGCAAAGGAACTGCTCGCCGCCGGAGGGGACAAACTGGTTTTGCCGACCGATACCCATTGCGGTGATGATTTCAACTCCGAATGCAACAAGGTGGTTGTCACAGCCGGTGAGATACCGGCGGAATACGAGGGTCTTGATATTGGTCCGGAAACGGCCGATTCCTATGCCGAGGTCGTCAAGGGAGCCAGCACGGTTGTCTGGAACGGGCCCATGGGCGTGTTCGAGTTGCCACCCTTTGACGAGGGGACCAAAAAGGTCGCCCAGTCAATTGCCGAAAGTGACGCCACCAGCATCATTGGGGGTGGTGACAGTGCAGCGGCCATTCAGCAACTCGGCTTTGCAGAGCAGGTGACTCACGTGAGTACCGGGGGTGGGGCCAGCCTGGCCATGCTCGAGGGACAGAAGTTTGCTGCGGTTGATCTGCTGGACGAGGCCTGATTCCCGGGTTTACCAAGTCCCTGTTTGCCAGATTCCCGTCTGCGCGACCGCGTCTGAATTTTTTTCACCGAGCGTTGCCCGCAAAGCTGCGCTGGCCCGTGACAGGGTCTCCGGCACTGGAAGGCCTGTTGCCAGCCCGGACGGGTTACTCGACAAAATCGAATGGTTGGTGGACCCCACTGGACCCGGAGGCCAGTTCCGCAAGCGTGGCCAGTGACTTTTGTCCCAGTTCTCCCAGTTCGAGGGTCCAGTCGTTGACATAGGTATCGACGTGGGCGTAAAGAACGTCGTCTGAAAACTCCTGGGCATATTGTTTCATGGTCGCCAGCGTTTCTGCCCGGTGGGCCAGGCCGTATTCGATGGATTGGCGGACAAGGGACTGGATGCCTGTCATCCGCTGGTTTCCCAGTGACTTGCGAACCAGGATGCCTCCCAGCGGCAGGGGCAGGCCGGTCCGATCTTCCCACAGCGAACCGAGGTCGGCCACGCAATCGAGGCCTTCGTCACGGTAGGTAAACCGTCCTTCGTGGATACAGACACCGAATTCCAGCTCCCGCTTTTGCAGGCGGGGCATGATGTCCGAGAAAACCATCTGCTGCAGCTTGCCCTGCCCGGGATAGAAAATTTTGTAGAGCAGCGTCGCAGTGGTATGTTCGCCCGGGCACCCGACTCTGGGAAGACGCGATTCACCCTCCAGCCCGAAATCCTCCCCAGGCGTCCTGCCGTGGGGTGCCGCAAGCAGCAACGGCCCCACGCCAAAGCCGAGGGCCGAACCGGATGAGAGGATGGCCAGTTGATCCGCAAGCGAAACCGCTGCATGAAAACTTGCCTTGGCCACGTCGAAATCTCCGGCAAAAAGCCGCGTATTCAATTCCTCGACATCCAGGAGTTCGAATTCGAATTCCAGCTCGCCGGTGTCGATTTTCCGGTTTAGCAGAGCGTGAAAGGCGAAGGTGTCATTGGGACAGGTTGATATTCCGATCTTGATAAGCTGCGACATCAGCTATCCCTTTGCAGGAGTTCTGAAAGTGAATCCGCCAGTTGCCGCAGGGCATCATCAATTTTCCAATGTTCTACCGGCTGGCCAACTTCGTTGGAGATGCTGCGGATGATCGTCAGCGGAACCTGGAAGCTGGTTGCCGTCAAAGCCACGCCGTAACCTTCCATGTCTTCGGCGGACGCATCCGGATACCGGGTGCGAATCCCGGGTGCCTGGAACAGGCCCGCCGTCGTAACAGATACCAGTCTTTGCGACCGGGGAAAGTCCTCCGGGCAGTTGAGGGAAATGGAATCAGGCGCTGATTCGCTGAATCCCAGGTCGCTGGCGCTACAAAATTTCTCACGCCAGCTGCCGATCCCGTACTGGCTGCAGCTTTCAAAACAGTACACACTGCCAATGGAAAGACCTGCGTTGGGGTAGCTTCCGGCGATGCCTGCCAGCAGAATCGAATCCGGCTGGAACTGCTGGATCAGGCGGGCGGTTTGGATGGCTGATTCCAGCAAGCCGAAACCACACCGATGCAGCACGCTGGTTTCAGGGATGTTGATCAGCGATTCGATCGCCTCGATCTCCCGGTCGGTGGGAACCAGCAATAACCTTTTGGATACCATTGGTTTTTCGCTTTTCTGGCAGTGGTTGCTGGTCGCGGTTTCAGGTTGGCGGCTTTTGATGAACGTTTCCGGGGTGCCCGGTCCGGCAGGGATGACCGGGCGGAATGCCTTAGCCGGCCGCCGAAAATTTTTCGGCGTAGCTCAGGATCCAGTTTTGAATCGTCTCTTCGAATCGTTCCAGTTCCACCTTGTCCAGTTCCTGGAAGAAATTTCTCTGCAGGACTTCCTTGTTGCGGATGGTTCCCCGCACCGTAATATCCAGTACCTCGAATTCTCCCAGCGGCCGGACGGTAATTTCAAGGCGGCTGTAAAAATCCCTCCTTCCGACACCCACGTCGTCACGGTGGCAGGCCGCTCCCCAGCCCCGTTCGCCGTAAACCGTTTCATACTGGAACCCGGGAAAGTGGTTGGGTAACTGGGCCATTTTTTCTTCGATCACCTCGGAGAGATGCAGCCGGTGCGATGAGTGCAGTCGCTTGATCTCCTCCTGGGTCATTTTCTGCCGGGCCGCAGCCTGGGTCGACTTTTTGCCCTGCTGGCGTCCCTTGGCGATCGCGCTGTTCAGCAGGTCGTCAAAATCGGTCATTCCGTATCCTTCTCAACGGTTCCAAATGAAGAGGGTTCCAAAAGAAAAGCGGCTTCCAACAAGCCGCTTTGCCACCTGGGTAAACTTTCCAGCTTATTTGCCAATACAGTAAAGGGCATCCGCGGTTCGAATCAACGCCATGCCATTGACGAACACGGGTGACGCGGCAGTCTTGGCCCCCAGGTCGTTTTCGGCGACCGTTTTCCTCGTTTTCAGATTCACTACGAAGGTGACCCCGTCTTCACGGGTCGAGTAGATGCAATCCCCGGCAATGATGGGAGAGGCGTAAAACTTGCCACGGCTTTTTTTCATTTCCGTTTTCCATTCGGTATCACCCGTTTTCTGATCGATACACTCCACGCTTCCCTTGTCGTTGCAGATGTAGATCTTTCCGTCCTTGACCGTGGGGGTCGGTACGTCGATCGAAATACCGCTCTTGGTCCAGAGAGTATTTTGGCGGGTCTGATCACCCTTGCCGCCGATGCGGATGGCGCTGATCGTTTTTCCCCGGGCGTAGGGAGCGTAAAGGATTCCCCCGTCGAGCACGGGAGAAGCGATCGAACGCCAGTACCCTGCGTTGCCAGGATTGAGACCACCCACCTGCCAGATCTGTTTGCCCGTCGAGGCATTGTGTCCGGTCACGTGATCCGCTCCCAGGACAATGATCTCTTCCACGCCATCGCGGAGCGTCACGATGGGTGTGGTGTAACTTTGGTCGTTTTCCTTGGGAACATCGAACGTGCGATCCTCTTTCCAGGCCAGTTTCCCGTCGATTTTCCCAAAAGCTGCCAGGTAGGAGGGTCCCTCCTGCATGCAGGCTACCACGACATGCTTGCGGGTCAGAACCGGAGAAGTTCCCAGGTCCCACCACAGGGTGTCGTCACCGAACTTGCTCTGCAGGTTGGTTTGCCAGACCACTTTTCCGCCGAAATCGAGGCAGGCAAAATCACCACTTTTGAAATAGACCCAGACATGTTTGCCGTCAGTCACCGGTGAAGGGTTGCTGCCGGATCCCATTTTGTGTTTGCCACCCCGCTGCTGACCGATTTTCTGCTCCCACAGTTTCTTTCCCTGCAGGTTGAAACAGAGAACCATGTTTTCGTCTTTGAGGGGAGAAGTGACAAAAATCTGTTCTCCCCAGACCGCCGGGGTGGAACTTCCAAAGGCGGGCAGTTCGACCTTCCATTTGACATTCTTTTCCGGCCCCCATTCGACGGGGTAGTTTCCCTGTTCAGCCACACCATTAAAATTCGGTCCGCGCCAGCTGGGCCAGTTCTCGGCCCTGAGGCCCGTTGACAGTCCGGTGAGAAGCACAATCATGAGGATGGGCGTCAGGTTTTTCATTCTTTCTCCGCGGTAATCGGAACATCATCAGTTTCAGGTAGGGAGAACCAGGGCCGGAGCCGGTTGGTGCGGCGCTGGATCCTATTTCCATTTTCTGCCGAATCCATGTTCGATTCAACCGCAAGCCATTTGAATTAGAATGAAACTGGTGACAGGGACCTCCGATGGGTGCAAATCCGTGGCATTAATAGAGCTGGATGAAGTAAAAAAGGTTTACGATCTTGGGGAAGTCAAGGTCGAAGCACTTCGTGGCGCGACTCTTTCCATTGAAAAGGGAGAGTATGTGGCCCTGATCGGTCCTTCCGGCTCGGGCAAATCGACCCTGATGAACACCCTTGGCTGTCTTGATCGGCCGTCGTCAGGCAGTTTTCTGCTGGACGGGAAAGAAATCGTTTCCATGTCCCGAGACGCCCGGGCGAAAATCAGAAACGAGAAGATCGGTTTTGTGTTTCAGAACTTCAACCTGCTTAATCGGACATCGGCCACCGAAAATGTTGAGTTGCCCCTGCTTTACTCGGCGGGAATCAGCGCTCGAAAAAGGCGCAAAAAAGCGGAGGAGTTGCTGGAGATGGTGGGCCTAGGAGACCGGCTGGACCACCATCCGGGGCAGTTATCCGGCGGACAGCAGCAACGGGTCGCCATCGCGCGGGCGTTGGTCAATGACCCCGCCATCCTGATGGGCGACGAACCGACGGGCAACCTCGACTCCCGAACCAGCCGGGAAGTGATCCAGCTTTTCAGGCGACTGAACCAGGAGCGCGGAATCACGATCATCCTGGTGACCCATGACCAGGCGGTTGCCCGGAATGCCGACCGGATTGTCGTTTTGCGAGATGGACAGATCGTCGAAGATACGACCGACTCCAAGCGGGCCATCGACGCTTTGCACGCCTCCGAGCTGCCGGAGGACCTCGAAGAATCAGCCCAGCCGGCGGCATCCGGCAGTATGGGAGCGACTGGGGGTGACCAATCGGAACAACCGGGAAAATCGGAACAGTCGGCCCAACCCCAACCATCCGAACCACCTGAAGCCTGATCAGGACCGTTACGACTGCATTGGCTGGATTTGCTGATACAACCGGACCGATCCTGAATTCCGGTGAAACCCGTCCGTGATGTTCCCGCCCGACGCCAATGCAGCGCGTCTCTCCGCCATGACCTGTTTGCTAGCAATGATCCGCGCCCGTTGGCTGTTGTTTTCCGCCTGGCTGACGGTCGGTCTGTGCGCCGCATGGCCTGCGGCCGCACAGGACGGTTTTCCAAGGATCCTGCCGGAGCAGAGGGCTTTGGAAATTCGAAGCCCCGATTCACTTCCCAGCTACGACGTTTACAGCGAGAGTTTTTCGGCTCATCCGCCAGAAACGGTCCTCTCGAAAACACGCAACCGAATCATCGAAGGCCAGCTGGAGCTGGTGGAGCCAAGATTCCTTTCGCTTGACGAAGCGATCCGGATTGCCTTGGAAAACTCTGAGGTGGTACGGGTGCTGGCAGGCCTTACAGCTGCCAGCAGCGGCCGGACCATTTACGACACGGCGGTCACCAATACCACCATCGACCAAAACCAGGCTTTGTTCGACCCGACGTTTTTTGCCAACAACTCCTTTAACAGGATTGAAAACCCGAATGCCACCATCACATCCTTGCCGCTGGGACTCGCGGCGATTACCGGGCTGCGTACGGATGGGTACAACCTGAGCACCGGTGTCAACAAGACTTCGGTTTACGGCACATCGGGCAGCATCACCATGAATGCGGTTCGCAACCAGTTCCGACCAGGTATCTTTCCCCTGAATCCCCAGGTTACTTCGGCGCTCGATCTGCAGTTCAGCCAGTCACTGTTGCGGGGTTCGGACCCGGATGCCAATTACGCACCAATCATGATTGCCCGGATCAATACGGAACGATCGTTTTTCCAGTACAAGAACGCCGTGCAGAACCTGGTGCGGGGTGTCGTCGAAGCCTACTGGCAACTGGTTTTTGCCCGGGTGGATGTCTGGGTGCGTGACCAACAGCTCAAACGGGGAAATTTTGATCTCGAGCGAATCAAGGGACGCGTCAACCGGGAACTGGACAACGAAGCTGTTCTGGCCCAGACCCGGGTGGCCTACCTGAATTTCAAATCCAGCTATGTCTCCTCCAAGGCAACGTTGTTGCAGCGGGAGGCGGCACTTCGCAATCTGCTGGGAATTCCGCCCGAGGATGGAACCGAGATCATACCTACCTCCAACCTCGGAACGGCCAAGCTTCCTCTCAACTGGCAGGAATTGCTGTTGCTTGCCGAAACCCAGCGACCGGACATCATCGAACTGAAGCTGGTGATCGAGGCGGACGAACAGTTGCTGACCCGCAACCGGAACCAGGCGCTTCCCTCCCTTGACGCCCTGGCCAGCTATCGCTGGAACGGACTGTCCGGCAACCTGCCCAACCGGAGCGAAATTGCTTCCAATTTTGGGCAGTTCACCGACTGGTCGCTGGGGGTCAATTTCTCGGTTCCATTGGGGCTCCGACAGTCCCGGGCAGAAATCCGTCAGCAGCAACTGATCATTGCCCGCGACAAGGCCAACCTGAAGCAGGGACTTCACGCGGTTGTCCATGAACTGGCGACGAACATTCGAACACTCGACCAGAACTATTTCCTGTTCGAGGTTTTCAAGGAATCCCGGGAAGCAGCCAGTTTCAACCTGGAACGTCAAATCAAGGATTTCGAGCGGGGCAGGTCGATCTACCTCAATGTGCTGCAGGCGATTACCGATTGGGGGAACGCAGTCAGCAGCGAGGCCAACAC
>JAYZFP010000026.1:0-11903 GCA_036336715.1 Planctomycetota bacterium | reverse complement strand
GGTGTTCTTTGACTCCTGTCATCCGATTGTCGGGCAGGAGGCGGTCAAGGCAGCTGAGTTTGATACTGACAGGGTGGCCCGGTATGTCAAACGTCGCGTGGGTGAAAAGCTTTTTGCCAAATCGATCTGCGGAAAAAAATTGCCGCCGGAGGTGATCCAGGCCTTTGTATTGCAAAAGTTGAAAAGGGATGCCGAAAGAAAACTGGGTGAGATTCAGGATGCGGTCATCACCGTTCCTGCCTATTTCAATGAGCCCCGCCGGAAATCAACCCAGGATGCCGGGCGTCTGGCGGGATTGAACGTTCTGGACATCATCAATGAGCCAACCGCAGCTGCGATCGCTTACGGGGTACGGTCCGGCTTTCTTGACCAGGCAGGTGAATCGGTGCAAAGGGAGTCCGTCCTGGTTTACGATCTCGGTGGGGGGACCTTTGATGCGACGCTGATGGAGATTGAAGGCGGACGTTTTGATGCCATCGCCACGGCCGGTGATATTTACCTTGGAGGCGTCGATTGGGACCGGCGGCTGATGGATCACCTGGCTGATGAGGTGGAAAAATCGGAAGGCCTTGACCTGAGGAAAAATTCCTCAGCCATTGAACGCTTGACCCGTGAATCCGAATCGGCCAAGAAAACCCTTTCGGCCCGCGAAGAGGCGATCATCGGATTGGGACTTCTGGGAAAGGGGAAAACGTTTCGCGTTACCCGTGGTCAATTTGAAGAAATGTCGGCGGACCTGCTGGAGCGTACCCGAATGACCTGCCAGCGGCTATTGCATGATGCTGGTAAAACCTGGTCGGACCTGACGCGGCTGATTCTGGTCGGAGGGTCAACACGGATGCCGATGGTGCAGAGGATGCTGGAAAAGGAAACCGGCCTGGAGATCGATCGTTCCCTCTCGCCAGATGAGGCAGTTGCACAGGGTGCCGCGATTTACGCCAACAACTTGAAACAAAAGGAGGGGGGGGGACGCGGTCCTTCCTTTTCGGTTGCGAATATCAATTCCCATGATCTGGGAGTCCTGGGAAAGGACAAGCAGACCAGGAAGCAGAAACGGCAGGTCATGATTGCCTGCAATACGCGGATTCCCGCCACCAGCGAAAAAAAATTCCTCACCGCCAAAGACGGACAGAAATCCGTGGTCGTTGCGGTGATCGAGGGGGGAACCGAAACGGGCGAATTTGCGACTCCAATTGGTGAGTGTGTGGTCACCGGATTGCCTCCGGACTTGCCCCGGGGGAGCTGCGTCAAGGTGACCTTTCGGTATTCCGGTGACGGTCGTTTGGCGGTAGACGCCTACCTGCCGGATGTGGATTGCCAGGCCCGCACGACGATCGACCGGGTTTCCGGGCTTTCGGACCGGGAAATTTCTTTCTGGACTGAAAAAATTGGATCCAAATTCGACCTTTCCTCGTTCAATCCGATAGAACTCGACCAGCTGAAGGAAGTGGTTTCAACAGCCGGCACAACACCGACCGCAGAGGCATCAGGCAAAGTGGACTCAACCGGGGAAAGCTCTCCTTCACCCGAGCCAGTGCAATCCTCCGGGGTTGAAAACCCTTCGGAGCTGGATGAGTTGTTGGAGGAAATCGAAAGTCGGGAACTTGGAACTGAACCTGGGTTGGCCGATGCTCCGGTTGCTTCCGAAGAGTCCCCTGCTTCCGAAGAGTCCCCAAGGCCCAAGGGCCCTGTTGTGTCCGATGGGCCCGTTATGCCGGAAGACACGGTTCCACCAGATGTACCAACGCCACCAGATGTACCGGTTCCGCCCGATGTACCCGTCGTAGCGAATGTTCCCCAGGCCCCTCCTTTGCCCACGGATGTTGTTGGTGGCGATGTTACGGACGAGGTTGTCATAATTACTGCCGATAAAAAGAACGAATCATCTGACAGCGGAAAACCGCCGACCCATACTGAAGAATCTCCTTCCGCAGAAGTTGATCACCAATTGCAGGCATTCCTGAAAGGGCTCAAGTAGGTGCCCGGATGCCGCCTGTCTTCAAACCACTTTTGATATTTCAATGTCCGAACCGAGTTTCGACCCTTATATTTCCTGGCTGGGGATCCGATCCCCGAACCGGCCACCCAATTACTACGAATTGCTTGGACTGGAAGAACTTGAAACGGACGAGGACCTGATCGCACAGGCAGTCGAAAAACAGGCCGCCATCCTTCAGATGGTTACCGGTGACCATGTGGAGTTGGCCAAGGAGCTGCTTGGCGATGTGGGGCAGGCCAGGATTCACCTAACCGATCCCGAAAAGAAGGCTGTTTACGACCAGTCTTTAGGTTCAGTTCCTTCCCTGCCACGAATTGAAACCGGTAGGGAATCTGCCGCAGACGTGAAAAGCCGGTCGGATTCAGAAAACTTCCATCCACCCCCGGTTCCGAAAGCTCCTGCCGAAACGGGATCGGTACCCGATTTGAATTCGGACATGCAGTCCAGTCGAATCGAAGCTCAAAGGGTCAAGGAACAGAACGATCAAAAGATGAAGGTGATCATTGACCGCCTGGTCTGGGCCAGTTGTGGCATTTGCCTGGTTGCGATTGTCTGGGTCATGATTGTCCGGGTGTCCGGTTGTCAGTCAGGTTCGGTTCGCATTGACCAGCAGCATAGAGAGGACGATCCGCCTGTCCAGAGTCAGAAGCTCCGCCCCGAAAAAAGACTGGATCGCAGCCTTGAATCGCCATTGGAAAAAAAGGCCAAAAAGCTGCTGGGGGCCGGCCAACAGGATAGCCAGGGAAACAAAACCCGCCCATCGGTTTCTGGCGGTAAGGAGCCCTCCGGGAAACAGGCTTTTCAAACGATTGACCAGACGTTTGGGCTCTATGATTTCAACCAGCCGGTCCAGGCCACCGACCTGCTCGATGGTCTGGCCCCGTTGAGGCTTTCAGGCGTTGAGTGGGCCCGCGAAAACGGGGGAGGCTTCATCCGGTTGACGAACAAGAGTTACGTTACCATCGACCGTGAGAATGTTTTTGACAAGGTAAAAAAGCTGACGATGATTTGCCGGTTAAAAACCGGACAGCGGAGTGGCAAGCCGGTGACCCTTTTTTCCATCCGGGGAAAGTTCATTGTGAACCTGTCCGCGGGCTCAATCCAACTGACCAGTAACGGTAAAACGGGGGGAAAGAAATTCGGAAAATCCCTCGACGATGACCGCTGGCACCAATTGGCCATCACGCTTGAGGATGCGAAACAGAAAATCTGGATCGACGGGAAATGGGTCGGCGAGACATCACTCGATTTTCCCATTTTTCAGCAATCCAAAATGAGTTCTGATGTGGGGTCCCTTAATGGCAAGCCCGAGTCCTCTTTCAGCGGTGCTGTCGACGATATCGGGTTTTTCTGGATTGCTCTTTCGGAGGATCAGATTCGATCGCAATTTGCGAAATAGCCAAAGGGTCAACAAAGGAGAGCCTTTTGGTAATGCCGCCGGCTTGCCCTTCGATTCAATCGGTGAATCAGAATCCCCCGGGCATTGTGGAGTTTCGCATTGGAATAGCGGGTCTGCAGCAAGGACGGGTGAACGGCACCAGAAATGGTTTGTTGACCGGCATCCTGCTGTCAACGCAATAGAGAAAGGGGGCACCGGTTGAGCGAAGAAAGCATGCCCCCGGCCACTCCAGCCCTTTCCCAAAGCATCGCGGTGCGAATCCTGGAGGTGGTCAAAAGAGGCCTCCGGGAGCGGGAAGAAGGCTCCCCCGTTTATTTTTTTGTATCCGGGAACTGTGGTTGTGTGAGAAAGACGATTTCACCTCCACTGGAACCGGTGGCGATCGCGCACTGTTGCCCCTTGGGGAAAAAGGCAATTTCTTCCAGGCCGAATGTCGGGTGGACCCTGAATTTTTCCTGTTGCCCTGATGCGAGATGGTAGACATGGGCCCAGCCATGAGTCCCCCAATACAGTTGCCGGTTGTCAGGTGAAAACCTCAGGTGTCTGGGGAACGAGGGACTTTCGAACTTCGCTATCGGTTGCATCTTTTCGGTCGAGAAGATGGTCATGTCCTCGGTCCCGGTTCGCTGGGCGAAGAGTATACCGTCTTTCGAAAAACACCCGTCCTCACCATACCCGACCTTGAATTGAGTGCCGATCTTGCCGGAGGAAAGGTCAAGCTGGTAGATCGTCTGGCCATCAAAAACCAGCGTGGACTGATCGCTCTTACGGATGGCACAATGCAGGGGATAACGCGAAAAACCAGCGATGTTGGCAATCTCCTGAAAAGTATCCAACGACCAGATGCGGACATTTTTTTCCCGGCTTCCGGAAATCACCGTCCGATTGTCATTGGCGACGCCCAGAACCTTTACTTCGGACGGATGTCCCTCGAATTTCCCCATGGCGGCGAGCACACCGCTGTCACTCACGGAAAAAACTGTGATGCTGCCATCACGGCCAGTGCGAAAAATGGACTGGCCATCGTGGGAAACCTGCAGCAGCTTTCCGTTGTCGAGTTGTTTTGCATCTGTCTTTTTCAGTGCATTCCAGTCATAGACCTGAAGGCCAAGGTTCAAGCCAAAGACGAGGAATTGTCGGTCCCCACGGCGCAGCCCACGCATTCCCTTGACTCCCCAGGTCAATCCCTCAATTCTCGAGCTGATTCTCTTGTCGAGGCTCTCCAGCAGTGGTTTCGCGGGGAGGGAAGTTGGCTGCCCTGCTTCAGGTCGGGATTTGCGTGGAAGATCGGTTGCCCCGGTTTTTTCAACCACCTGGTTTCTGTCGACTCGCGAAGCCGGTTCTCCGGTGCCATCGCGGTCCCGCTCAGGTTGCCTGGTTTTTGGCAGTGGGGGAAGCTGCTTCCGTGGGGAGGGATCGGTATCCTGCTTTGGTGGATTTTCCCGTGCAACCTGGGGCTGGTTTTGTTTGGACACCATGGAGACCAGCAGATATAGCCCCAGTCCCACCAGGAGAATGACCACACCTGCTGCAATGAGTAAGCCGGTAAACAGGTTCCTGTTGGCGATTTCATTTTGGGCTGCCACCGGGTCGGTCATCGGTGCCGGCTGTTGGTTGCCCGGTTGCCGTGTCGAAATGGGGGACGGTGCTATTGGACTGACATAGGGGAGGGGGGGTTAGAGATTTTTTGGCAGGGGACCCCCTGCCTGTTGTCCCTGTACTGTCTGTTGTCCCTGAACTGAATGCTGCCCAGGTGCTGGAAGAGGGGCCTGGCATCCGGGACAAGCCAGTCCCGCTGGAGAACCGGAATCCATCAGGACGACTTGACCGCAATGATTACAGTGAACTGACTGCTGCATGACCGAAACCTGCTTTGGGGAAGGATGTTGCCTGGGCCGGGTGTAACGATTTGCGAATCGGTTCGGACCGGGCAAGTTCTGTTGAATGAAGGGGGAGTTCCCCTTCAAATCCATTCTTGTGCCGGTTTTACCCCTCCCGGATAAGCTGTCTTTCAACTAGACTCGGTCGTTCGTACAAAAGAGAAAACGCAGCATTGCTCCGTTCTGATTTTGTAGCGCCCGAACCAACTGGTTAAGGGTATGCCGTAAAATACAGTGGTTCATTGAATTCGTCTATGATTTCATCGGTGGATTTCATCAGTGAGCTCAGCATTCATTCGTAGATTGTCTTTCAACCCGGGCCATGATATCCGGCAGAAAACAGGATGAATTCCGTCTGCTGGCGGGATCCCTTGTCGAACTCAACTTCGGATAGGGGGTAACCTGCCGCCCCCTTTCTTTTGTGCCGGACGAAAATCCGGAACCTGATTCACCATTGGCTAAGCCCGGAAGATGGTTTCTCTTCCTTCAGGCAGGCTAAATGAAATTTTTTCTTTGGCTCGATCCATGCAAACCCCAGATCAAATAACTGAACCCGATGCCAACCTTGAACTTGTGCTGGGCGGTTTGCCGGAATCGGAAACGGCCTCCCTGACCGAAGAAGTTGGTGAGACGCCGAATGGATTTTCAAACCTTGGATTGGACGCTTCGCTCTGCAGGACTCTCACGCAGCTTGGGTTTACCGAACCGACGCCTATCCAGGCCAGGACCATTCCCGAAATGTTGGCCGGGCGGGATGTGCTGGGACAGGCACAGACTGGAACCGGCAAGACGGCTGCTTTTGCGCTTCCGATCCTGAACCGGATCCAATGTGGCACGAAAAAGCCCCAGTGCCTGGTGTTGGCGCCGACCCGCGAATTGGCCATCCAGGTTGGAGAGGCGTTTGAACAGTTCGGCGATGGTCTTCCGGCGTTTCATGTGGCAACCCTCTGTGGGGGACAGGAATATGGAAAACAGATCCGTCAGCTGCGCAAGGGAGCCCAGGTTGTGGTGGGGACGCCAGGGCGGGTGATGGACCTGATAGAAAAATCCGAGCTGGACCTCCAGGGCCTGACCTGGACGGTGCTCGATGAAGCTGACGAAATGCTGAGAATGGGATTCGAGGAGGAGGTCAGGAAAATCCTTTCCAACGGTTCGGGCGGAAGTTCGATGGCCCTTTTTTCGGCCACGATACCTCATTCGATTCGTGAAATCGCCAACCAGTACCTGAAAGACCCCGTCCCTATCGAAATTCGGCAAAAGACATCGACCGCGGAGACGATCGAGCAGAAATATATTGTCGCGAGGGGAAACCAGAAGAAAGAAACACTGGCCAGGGTTCTCGAGGGGGAGGAGCTGGATGCAGTCATGATCTTCGTAAAAACCAGGAGTCTTACCGAACCCCTGGCCGAGTTCATTCAGGCCCGTCTCGGTTTTTCGGTGGCGGCAATCAATGGAGACATTCCGCAGACCCGCCGGGAACAGATCATTGAAAACCTCAAGTCTGGCAGGACCGACATTGTCGTCGCCACCGATGTTGCGGCCCGTGGACTGGATGTGGATCGAATCAGTCACGTCATCAACTATGACCTGCCACAGGATGTGGAGGGGTACATTCATCGCATCGGACGAACCGGTCGAGCGGGTAGAAAAGGCTGTTCGATACTCTTTTTGCAGCCAAATGAGAAAAATGTGCTGGACCGGATCGTGCAGTCGACCCGACAGAAGATTGAGTTGATTCAGCTGCCCACGAATCGCCAGGTCAACCAGCATCGCATGCAACGGTTGCAGCAGACAATTGTCGACCATGTTTCGCATTGTGAATTCGAGAGATACGAGTCCATCCTGCAGCAGGTCCTCCGCAACACGGAATTGCCCCTTGAAAAAATAGCCGCTTCGCTGGTGCTGATGGTCAACGATGGCAAGTCCTTTTTTGAAAAGGAGGAATTCAAGCTTCCCGGCTTCCAGGAACGCGGGAGTCGCGGTTCTTCCCAGAGGGGGTCTGGTGATCGGAACAGTCGGGATTCGAGGCGATTCGGAAACCGGAAAAGTGGAAACTGCAAATCGTACCGGATGGAAGTCGGTCATCGAAACGGCGTCAAGCCGGGCAACATCGTGGGAGCGATTGCCAATGAAGTTGGCATTGGCAGCGATTCAATCGGGCGTATCAAGATCTTTGAAAGCTTCAGCATTATCGACCTGCCCGCGGATTTGTCTCCCCAGCAACTGGAACACCTTTCCAAGGTTTCAATCGGCAAAAGAAAGCTTCGAATTTCCGAAGACAGGGGCCCTTCTGGAACAAAAAACTCCCGTCCTCAGAAAGGCTCGACCGGTCGGGGAGACCGTCAAAGGGGCCCCGGTCGATCCCGCTCGGCAGGGAAAAAAACGAAAAGTCAGAGTTGATCTCCGGCAAAGTGGATTCCCGGCGTTTCCCGTAAGTTCCCGGTGGCGGCTGCTCAGAAATCTGCAAACGCAGGTTGATCTCATGCAGTCGGCCAGCCACGGCCTGTACCTTCCGTGATCACTGGAATCGATTCTTCCGGCCTCCTGGGGACTGCTTACATCGCCTGCAGGATTTCAGCGGCACGCTCCTTGACCGAATTGATTTCTGCCGGTGCAAGCTTTTCCAGCGTGAGTTCAAATTTGTTCTTCCTGCTTGGGTGGGGCCGGCTCCATCGGGCCGCGGGTTGTGAGTATTTTTTATTCAATGCATTGGTGACCTCGTACCAAGCCAGTGCTTCCAGGTCGTCTGCCGAAATGCCGGTTTTTTGATACCAGATCGATCGACCGCTGTGGTACAGTTCCGCCATTAATTCGCAGGCTCTTGGATGTCCGGCCTCCGCGGCTTTCCTGTACCACCGGTAAGCTTCGGGGATGTCTTCCACATCGTTTTGGATATTCTGGCGGCCGTTCAGTTCGTGACGACGGCTCAACATATCCGCCAACATGACCTGTGAATGAATATGATCCTGTGTGGCGGCAAGGCGGCACCATTTTTCAGCTTCCCTGGTCTTCTCCCTGGTGACCTCGATTGATTGCTTCCAGGCTGGCCTCATTCGGGCTTCAATCGATTTGTTCTTGCTCGAACGTTTCATGGTCTGGTGGCGTCGTGGGGAGGTGTAGAATTCGACCAGCCTGATTTGGGCCTGCAGGTTTTCCTGTTTGGCGGCCTTGATCAGCCAGTCCCTTCCAAGGTCGTAGATCAAGACCTGGGTCCGATTATGGTTACTTAAATCCTGATCCGAGGGATGTTTGTTTCTTGAGGAGACATGTTGGCTGATGAAGCGGCCACTTGCTGGTTCTGCCATATCGAGATAGGCCAACCCCAATTTCAACTGGTCCCTGGGTCTTCCGCTGGCTGCCTTGTTTCTGAGGCGTTTTATACGATGAAGAGAGTGATTGGCTTCCAGGAATTTTTTCTCCTCACCTGACATGCTGGGAATGCGCGAGCATCCCGGTGAAATGGCCAGGGTCAGCGCGACCAGGCCGGAAATGGAAAGGGGAAGTGACATGGGGCCCTCGAATGGAAAGTGTTTGATCCAATCAGAAGGCCGGGTCCGATTGCTGTTGAAATAGAAAGTGCTCCGTTTTCGTTGTTGGTGAAAGAGTCTTGGCCTGCTTTTTCAAAAAACGGATAAAATCCGGTCCAGACGCAAGCCGCCCTGAAGTTGCGAGCTACCGGGAAATTGTCATGTACCGGATGGGTGGTCAGCACACTCCCTGAATGACGAAAAAGGACGTTTGTTTCCGCGTTTTCCGGGCCCGAAGTCGTGGTCATGATGCCTGTTGGGGGTATGCCGACGGATCACGATACCTGGAATCCAACCCGAATCGTTTTTCCCGTATCTGGTAGGACATTTACCCGGCCCTGCGGGGGTGGGGACCGCGCGAGATAACTCGATCGGGTGCCCGCCGGTCGACCCGGACGGTACGGACGACATGATTGACCCCATCGGTCCCGGCGGACCGGTCGGTCCGGGGCCGGTCAAAAAAGGAGGCCGTGAAGCGATTGATCCGATTGGGGTACAGGCCATTGACCGGAAAATTCCCGTCCAGCCCCTTCCCGCAAGGCGGCAGGGGGGCAAGCTCAGAACCTGTTTCCACTCCTTTTGACCGGTGTGGCGTCTGGGGCATGTCAGGCTTGAGGCGGCTGCCGGCGTGACCTCGTAAATGAGTTGGACTATAACTGAATTGAGAGGGACCGGTGACCGGGCCGCCCATGCTGCCACGACTTGCTCCCTTTCTTTTGGTACTGTCAAACAAACCGGCCTGCTCAATCGGATGAGCCTGATGAAATTCCCTGCTTTGATTCTTTTCCCCGTATTCCTGCTGGCCCTTTCCCAGGCTGCCTTTGCGGACAACCCGCGGTCCCTGAAACGTCCAAATATTGTGTGGATTGTTTCCGAGGACAATTCCATTCATTACCTCAGGCATTTTTTTGCCGGGGGGGCCGCGACGCCCCGTATTGAGGAGATGGCGAGCCGGGGGTTGACCTTCGACAACGCATTTTCCAACGCCCCGGTCTGCTCGGTGGCCCGGACCACGCTGGCCACGATGTGTTATGGACCCCGGATTGGCACACAGTTTCACCGTCGCTACAAGCTGGCCGCCATGCCCGAGGGACTGCGCATGTTTCCTGCCTACCTGAGGGAAGCCGGGTATTACACAACCAACAATGCCAAGAAGGACTACAACGCCATCGAAGGACCCGGGGTCTGGGACGTCTCTTCCCGGCAGGCCAGCTGGAGAAACCGGCCCGACCCCTCCCAACCCTTTTTTCACATGGAGTCACACGGACAGTCCCACGAAGGGTCCCTGCATTTCAACAGGCAGACCCTGGAGAATGTGAAAACCGGGACCGATCCCGGTTCGGTCGGACTGGCTGATTATTTTCCGGATACCCCGACGTTTCGTTACACCCATGCCCGCTACCATGACAACATGCGGGTCATCGATGGCATCGTGGGAGCCACGCTCGACAAACTGAAAAAGGACGGGCTGCTAGAGGATACGTTCGTGTTCTACTTTGGCGATCATGGTGGTGTCCTGCCTCGCGGGAAAGGGTACGCCTATGAATCGGGCCTGCACGTTCCCCTGGTGGTTCGGATTCCCGAAAATTTTCGCGATCTGTCCTTTGCCGGGCCGGGCCAACGGATTGCCGGTTCGGTGGAATTCGTTGACTTTGGGGCCACGGCATTGCAGCTTGCGGGTGTGAAACTGCCCGAGGGAATCGACGGACGTCCCTTCCTCGGCCAGGGGGTCAGCGCCGCGATGGTCAACCAGCGGAATGAATCATTCGGTTACGCCGATCGATTTGACGAAAAATATGACCTGGTCCGTTCCCTGAGGGTCGGCAATTTTCATTACCTGCGATGCTACCAGCCCTATCTTCCGGATGGACTTCAGAATATTTACCGGTACAAGATGCTGGCCTACCAGGAGTGGGAAAATCTTTTTCATGCAGGAAAGCTGCGGAATCCACAGGATCAATTTTACCTGCCCAAGTCAGCAGAAATGCTGTTTGATGTCGAGGCGGATCCACACGAAGTGAAGAACCTGGCCGCTGATCCCGCGCACCGGGAAACGTTGCTGCGGCTCAGGTCCCGCCTGCAGGCTCGACTACTTGAAATGCCCGACCTGAGTTTCTATCCCGAAAGCTACCTGGTCCGTCATGCCCTCGAGAACGCCGTGGTCTTTGGGCGGGAGCACCGCGAACCGATCCGTCGGCTGATGGCCATTGCGGATCTTCAGCTGGAGCCTTTTGAATCCGCAAGGCCCCGTATCGAAGCGGCGCTCCGTTCCGGTGACCCTCTCAAAAGGTATTGGGGGCTGATGGTTTGTACCGCCTTTGGCAAACGGGCCGCAGATCTGGTCGACCTCGCCCGGCCGCTGCTGCAGGACCCTGAGGGTATCGTGCGGGTGCGAGCGGCTGAGTTCCTTGGGCGAATGGGCAAGATCAACCCTCAGCAAACGCTGGTTCCGATTGTCAATAGCACCGAGGATGCCGTGCTGGCGGTGGAGGCCCTGAATTCGATTGTCTGGTTCAAGGATTTTTTTGGCCAAAAGTATCCGGTCCAGAGGAGTGATTTTGATCCACGCGTTCGTGGAGGCGACGTGGATGACCGTTTGAACTACATCAATGGAATTCCCTACCCCAAAAAGAAAAACAATTCGCGGGGGGGAAAACGAAAAAAGAACCGTGCGGTTCCAAAGCAGCCCCGGTAAAGAGGGCCATTCAGCTCCCGGCAGGATGGGGAATCCGGTGGTTGCCTGGTGTCGTGTTGGAGAAGGGGCCGATGGAATTCAGGCGTCAAATGCGTAAAATTGGAGCCAGATGTTTACTTCACGAATAGCGGGTGTTTCAGCGCCGTTGGCGACGCAGATTTTCGGGCTTAACGACCGGAACCTGAAGGAGCTGCGCGAACGTCACCAGGTTGATATCCTGTACCGTGACGGCGAGATTCGTGTGTCGGGAGATTCCGACCAGGTTATCGCCGCCACCCGGACTTTGGAACAATTGCGGGCGGAGGCTGAACGCAACGGCGGTGTCACCATGTTTCGTGGCGGTGGTGGAGAAGTCGGTTCAGACAACGGGATTGTTTCGGCGATTGATATCGTACAGTCCGGT
>JAYZFP010000025.1:0-16124 GCA_036336715.1 Planctomycetota bacterium | reverse complement strand
ACCTGGGGCGGCTGAGCCGGATCAACAATTACCGAATCCGGGTTCTGGATGATGGCCACTCGGTTCACCTGGGACTCGAGCGTCCCGAGGATACTCGAAAGATGAACCGCTTGACCTTTCAACAGGCGCTCCTGTTCCTGGCAGAACGACTCGATTTGCCAGCGGTGTCATCCATTGAAAAAAAGAACGGTGTCATTGGAGATACCAGGCTGAAAATCGTTCTCAGCAAGTCGGGAGAATACCGTAACCCGCGGGAAAAACGGTATCGATTCGGTGAAAAAATCTACCCGGGGATCCGGGTAACCGCCGAAATGGCATCGAAAATCACGTTCGCCGGCGAACCCATCAGGAACTTACAAAGGCAGGCAAAAATCGCCGCCGATTCTTTTGGCCAATACCAGGTTTTCTCTGGCCTGGCGGTCCACTGTTACGAAACCTACCAGGCACTCGAAGGCGACCCGAAGCGCCGCAACGATTCGGTTCGATCCGCGGATCCCTGACCCCGGAACGACAGAGGACTCGAATGCCCCACCCGCTCTGGTTTCGGCAATCGAATCAATGACCCCATCAACCCAGTTCCCAACCAGAATGCAGGGAGCGAAGTTTTGGGAGCTAACAAAGTTGTGGAAGAGGGTTACAAATGGCTGCTAAACCAGCTGCTGCGCCGCCATCATCGTGGCAACAACCTGCAAGATTCCACCCAGGATTCCCGCCCCAAGCCATACGCCAATGATCAGGCCCTTCTTGGGATGTTGGAACCTCGCAAAGACGAAATAGAAAACATAGAAAGGGACACAGAGGCAAAGGATCCCCTGGAGGACGTCGTCCGAAAAAGCGGCAATCAGGATAATGATACCGCAAACGAAAGCCGCCAGTTGAAAAATGACTCCCAGGATCAATAACATGCTTGGACCTTTCTTTGTGTTGGTTGGTGAGCCCACATTTTATAGTGGGCGAAAGAGTTGCCAGAGAAGTGCTGCCGAAAATGCTCTCAACACCCCATAAATCAGGAAACAGGTTACAAACAGAGAGTAAAACCGTTTCATGATGCTGTCATGACGGATCAGCCAGAGAAAAAGGGATCGCCGGGCTTTCAGGGGCAAGGTCAACAAGACGATGTTGGTAATCATTACTAGGTAGATCACCGGTCCCAGGGCGTGGAAGCGGACCGCTTCGATCCACTGCCCCTGGGTGATGCAGGTGACGCAGCGTGTCAGGCCGCAGCCCGGGCAGGGAAGTTCGTACAAGTGTTTGAACCAGCAGATGTCGATGCCCAGTCCGTTCACGGGCAGGAAAATCGAAAGAACCAGGCAGATCAGGGAAAACACCTGGATCAGGGGGCCGAAGAGGATTTCCACAAATCGTCGGTGTCTTCGACGCCGTTTTTTCGTCATCGGTGGAACGTGCCGGGGTTGGCAGGAAAACAGTGGACCTGAAAAACGAGCAACGCGCTTCAGTCTAACGGATACACCTCCGCCAGGGTTCCCAGCGGAGTCCTTTCAAGTCGTGCGGACGAAGCATCTCGATCTGTCGGTCGCAGGTCAGATTCCGTCACAGTGAGACTAGTTCCAGCGGAAAAAACGGAGCGCCAACGCAAAGCTGCCGAGTGTCCACAGCAGGATCACCCCCAACTGGGGTAAAATCGCGATTGGACCGGCGCCTTCCAGCATGACGGCCCGCAACGCGTCGATCAGGGGTGTCAGGGGAAGAGCCTGAACCAGCGCCTGCATGGCTGCGGGAAATTTTGAGGAAGAAAAAAAGATGCCGGCAAAAATCCAGTTGGGCAGCATCACCAGATTCATCAGCCCGGAGACCGTTTCGATGGTTTTCGCCCGTGAAGCGACCAGAAGGCCAATCCCGGCAAACTGGAAAGAGCCCAGAAGAATCAGCCCGGCTACCAGCCACAGATTGCCGAAAATCTGAACGCCAAAAACGAAACGGGCAAACAGGATGACCATCAACAGTTCCGGGATCAGGAAGCACATCCGGCTGATCATGGTAGCCAATAGAAAATCGCGGCGACGCATCGGGGTTGCAAACAGCCGTTTCAAAAGGCCGCGAATCCGAAGATCGACAACTGCAAACCCGACCCCCCACAGGCCACTTCCCATCAAGTTCATGCAAATCAGGCCGGGAATGAGAAAATCGATATAACGCCCTCCCGGTTCATCCATGATCTTTGTATCCGAAAGAAAAACATCCTCCCGACCTTCGGCCCGCTGAAGAAAGTCATCGACGGCGATCCGGGCGAGGCTGCTGTTCTGGTTGCGGGGATCAAACCAGAAGCGGACCGCGCCCAGGCCGTCAGACGAAGGAGGTGCCGCAGAGGCGTTGCCATCTTCAGCCGTGATCAGAACCAGATCGGTTTTTCCGGTGCGCAGCCGCCGCCTTGCCTTTTCGTAGGGAAGCTCCCGGATCGCAAACCTGCCCCGCTCATCCGATCGGAGGCGTTCGACGACGAGGCGGCTGTTGTCAGATTCAACAATCGTGACGTCATAGTGGGGTTTGGGATCTGCACGGAAAGCCATGCCGAGCGTCAGGGTCATCAACAGTGGAAAAACATAAACCCAGAAAACCGCGGACGGCTCGCGGTAAAATTCCCGCAACCGGGTCAGAATCAGCTGCCGGATGGGTGAGAGTCTTTGAAAGGGTCTGTCGGTCATTGGGTCAGAAAGGGAGGTCAGCGGTCGGGTCGCCGAAATCAATAAAGCTGGCGGTTGCAGTGGACAAAATGTTTGATCGGATCAGGGGCTTTTCATCGCATCCCCCGCGTTCAACCCAGGCAGCCTATCGGGACTGTCGTCCGGTGCCTGATCATCCAGTGACCTTCCGGTCAGCGAGAGAAACACGTCCTCCAGGCCGAGGTTTCTCGTCGAGAGCCCCGTGAGACGACAATTCAATTTTTCCAGGGTTGAATTGAGTGCCGGCAGGAGCGAGTCAGCCTCGTTACCGGCCAGCAGGTAATGGTTTTTCTCGAAGGTCACCTGGGACACGGCGGACATCGAAGAGAGCATGGGAATCAATTGCCGGTTTTCCCCTTCGGCGATGGAAAACTCGATCAGGCTGCTGCCTCCCAGTTCGGCAATCAGGTCCCGCGGCGTCCCCTGCCTGATGATTTTTCCCTGGTCCACAATCGCCACCCGGTCGCAAAGCGTCTCCGCTTCTTCCATGTAATGGGTGGTCAGCAGAACAGTCCGGTTCTCCTGCTTGAAGGATTCAATGATGTTCCAAAGCTGTCGGCGGCTGGTTGGGTCCAGTCCGGTCGTCGGTTCGTCCAGGAACAGGATTTCCGGGTTGCCAATAATGGCGGTCGCGACCGCCAACCGCTGTTTCTGCCCCCCGCTCAATGACTTGACCCATGCGTTTTTCTTTTCCTGCAAACCCACGCGGGCGATCGCGTCTTCTGGCGAAATACCAGACTGGTAGAAACTGCCGAACAGGCGAAGGATTTCAAGGATCGAGAGTTTTTCCGAAAAACGGGTTTCCTGTAGGGAGATACCGATCGACTCGCGGATGGCCATCCCACCGGAAGACCATTCTTTGCCGAGGATCTCGACCTTTCCGCTGGTCTGGGTGAGGATCCCCTCCAAAATTTCAACTGTGGTGGTTTTGCCGGCGCCGTTGGGTCCAAGCAGCCCAAAACACTCACCCTGCATGATTTCAAGGTCGATCCCGCGAACCGCCTCCACCGGGGGCTTGCCGGGGTAGGTTTTCAGCAGGTCTTGGCAAAGGATGGCGACGGACATGGTTCTTTTCTTGGTGTGGGTCCCATTATTCTGAGCCATTCATGCCAGATCCGTGAAGGGGTGCCAGCAAATCTGGCGATTCCCTCACGCTCTGAAGGATGGATTTTTGCCAGTCCCACCAGGTCATTCGCCGAACAGGGAAGCGAATTTCTGTTATTTGCCCTTGAAGCGGTGCAACCGTTTTTGATATTCAACCCCAAAATGGTAGCAGGATCGCCAGGGCTTCCACCGCTGCACCGGCACCCGGCTCCCTCCGCGAACCCAAGGGCTGCAACGGTTGGCCGTGTTCGCCGCGGGCATGAAAATTCCATCGTTGCAATACACCAAACACCCTATCCGCCGTGTCTTCCAAACTGCTTTACCGCGTTGTCTGTGCCAATGAGTGCAGAAACATGCACCACAAGATGGCCATGAATGCGCTGCAGCATTTCCGGGGAGAAGATGCGGAAAAGTGGAGAAACCTGTTCGTTCGTCATTACGAATTGTACCTGCTCGGATCCAAGGATCCCGATACCCGTTTCCGTGATTTCAGAAACCATGTACTGCATGTATCGGATAATTTCTGGGGAGGTGCCGTCCAGCAATCTGAAAAGTGGTACCAGGAAACCGTAGCCGACCTGCAAGCGGCAAATTGGAAGCAGGCCGTTTATTCTGCCGGAGTGCTGAGCCATTATTTCATGGACCCGCTGATGCCCCTGCATACCGCCCAGTCGGAGGAGGAAGGTGTCATTCATCGAGCCTGTGAATGGAGCATCAACCAGTCTTTCGACCAGCTGCTTTCGATGCTCGAACAGGGAGATGGTTACCCGGCATTTGAGCTGCCCAAGTCGCCCGACTGGCTGAAACGGACCGTTAGCGCAGGAGCTTCGCTGGCCCATCAGCACTACCGAACCTATATCGATCGCTACAACATTGAAATCGGTCTCAAGGATCCACCGTCCGGCCTGGATGAGGAACTGCGGCAGATTACGTCCAAGCTGATCGGATACGCCAGTGTCGGGTTTGCCAGAATCCTCGAACGGGCTTTCGAGGAGTCCGGGCAGAAACCGGTAAACGTGTCAACATCCTGGCTGGGCTGCCTGGCTGGTTTGACGATCCCGTTCAGTTGGGTGCTCAACCGGATCAGCGGTGTCAGCGAGCGAAAGCAGGTACAGAAGGTTTACAAGGAATATCGCCAAACCGGCAAAGCCCTTCGCTCCCTTTCGCGGGATGAAAAGACGGTTCGACAGGCTCACGCCGAGGAAGTCCTCAAAATAAGCATTGAGGAGCTTGATCAAAAGGAGATCGGTCCGGTTGGGTCCCAGTCGACCGCCAAGTTGCCCGGCCGCAAGCGGAAGGCACGTCGTCGTCGCAAGTCAGCCCAGGAAAAAAACCCGGCGGTTGCCGCGGCTGTGGAAACACCGCTCCGCTTTCACCTTGGCCCGGGCGAGGCTCTCGAAAAGGCTCCGTCGATTGGCGCAAAAACCGCACGGAGGTTTGCTGACCTGGGGATCGAAACGGTCGGTGACCTGATTATCGCCGACCCCCGCTCTACGGCGGTGGCCATGAATCATCGCCAGATCGACGAAGTCAAAATTGAAGAATGGCAGACGCAGGCCAAGCTGGCATGCCGAATACCCGGCATTCGGGGACACGATGCGCAGCTTCTGGTGGCCTGCGGGTTTGACGACCCGGATGAAATCGTCGAAGCCGAGGCAGACCAGCTACTCTCGCTGGTGGAAGAATACGCGGATTCTCCGGAAGGCAAGAGCATTCTCCGCAATGGCAAGGTGCCCGACCTGGCGGAGGTCGAAGACTGGATTGCCTGGTCGAAAAAAGCTCGACCGCTGCAGGCAGCCTGAACTGTTGGGCGATCGGCATTTCAGCTCTGGAGCGGGGTTGTCGCAGCAGTTTTCTCAAGAGCTTGTCATGGGGCAGCCTCCCCGGACCCTCTCTGGCTGGCTAAAATTCAGGCCCACGAAGTAACCCGGAGAACAGCTGAAATGAGAAACCTTTCCTTAATCCTCTTGGCCGCGTTCACGCTCGTTTTGGCTGAATTTCCAGCTCACGGGCAGAATGCAGAACCGCAGTCACCCATCAAAAAAAAGAGCGTCAAGCCGGGGATCAACCAGTCGTTCCTCGACCCTGAACTTGACGTCGACCGCTACGTGAAGCGTTTTGAAATTGAAAGCCGGGAGGTTTATGCGGCCCGACAGAGGATTCTGCAGGCCTGCGAAATCGAGCCGGGAGACGTGGTCGCCGATATTGGAGCGGGTACCGGATTGTTCACCCAGCTTTTTTCCCTGGAGGTGGGAGACCGGGGCTGGGTGTACGCTTTTGATATCGCGCCCCGGTTTCTCAAGCACATTCAGGCAGAGGCTGCCCGGAAAAAAAGGAAAAACATCACGACAGTTCTGTGTGCCGAGGACAGCACGACCCTGGCACCCAACTCGGTGGATGTGGTCTTCATCTGCGACACCTACCACCATTTTGAATATCCCGAGGCAACCATGGATTCTGTCATTCGGGCTCTAAAAAAGGGAGGCCACCTGATCGTGATTGATTTTCATCGGGTGGAGGGCAAGACCCGGGAATGGCTTTTGAACCATGTCCGCGCCGGGCAGGAGGTCTTTCGCAGAGAGATCGAATCGTGCGGTTTCAAGCTGGCGGAGGAAAAGCGGATTCCTGGCTTTGAGGAAAACTATTTTCTCAAATTCACCCGGCGTTAACACTACGGGACGACAGGCCGGAGGACCAGCGGAGCCCTTTTCCCTTCCCATGTTGGCTGGCTCACGGTCGCTAGCCACCTTGCCTTTTTCGTGCTTCTGCACTCGGATAGGTGATTGTTCCCAGAAAAAGATCGGAGTCGATTGTCGCCGACGATCGTTCCATCCGATCCAAAATCCCAGACTGATGCACGACCCACCGCCGGCGAAACCACAGGCTGCCGTTTTTTTCTATGGCTGGGTGATCCTGCTGGTGGCCATTCTGGCACAGATTCTGACGGCACCGGGCCAGACGGTAGGTATCTCGGAATTCAAGGACATTTACGGTGAGCGGCTGCAGCTGACCTCCAGAACGGTCGCCCTGTATTACTGTTATGGAACCGCGCTGGGGAGCTTTGCACTTCCGCTGTTCGGATTCCTGATCGATCGAATGGGTTGCCGGTTCTCGCTGATCCTGGTGTCCTTCTTGCTGGGCATCACTTGTCTGTTTTGCGGAGTGGTTTCCAGCCCGTTGCAAATGTTGCTGGCGTTTACGTTTCTCAGGATGCTGGGGCAGGGGGCCCTGTCGCTGGTCGCCAGCACCCTGGTTTCGCTCTGGTTCAAGCGGAAGCTGGCACTGGCTTATTCGGTGATGAGCGTCGGCTCGGGAACCGGAATGATGTTCATCCCCTACATATTCAAGCCCCTCTTCTCTTCCTTTGAACTCGCTTTTTCGTTCCAGGTGATTGCGCTCGGTATTTTTTTGTTGATACCGCTAGGCTGGTGGCTGGTCATTGACCGTCCAGGCCGGATCGGCCTTTCGCAGGACGGCGACCCCCGGGAGGACAACGATGAACCGATCCAGGATCCCAGCAGCGAAATGGGCCAAGCGGAGGAAATCCCGGAGGGAGAAAGCGGTGCTGAATGCTCCACCGATCCGGCCCGCTCACAATTCCATCCGGACGATTTCACATTTGCGGAGGCGATCAGTACCCGGGCCTTCTGGATCGTGACGCTTGCCCAATCGGCCTGGGCGCTGATCGGAACGGGTTTGGTATTCAATCGCAAATCCATTTTCGGGGCCTTGAATGCTGCGGATTTCCTGGTGGATCTCGCGGTACCCGGGCTGTTCGGTGCGGTCATCATCGGGCAGATACTGACCGGCGCAGCGGCGAAGCATTTTCGCCATGCGACCCTTTTTGCCAGCGGGAGCCTTGGCATGGCGGTAGCCTGCGGACTGATTCTCCTGAAAACTCCTGTTGCGGCGTTTGCCGGTTTCATGACATTCGGATTTGCGCAAGGGATTTTTGTCATCATGGGTCAGAGCCTGTGGGCAGATTTCTACGGCCGGTCCCACATCGGTAAGATCCGCGGTCTGGTCTGGATGATCGTCATCCTCGCCAGCAGCCTCGGCGGTTTTGCTCTCACGCTGGGGGAAACGGCGACCAGTCGATTCGCCCCCATCGAGTATTCGATGGCGGTCATGGGCCTGCTCAGTTGCGGCTGCCTTTTCATCAGGAAGCCAACAAAGGGGCCATCCAAACCGTTGGCTATGGACCCGGCCCGCAAGGGTTGACCGGCTTGCCGGTGAGAGGAGTGGGCTACCTGCGGACGATGGACTGGTGCCGGGAAACATAGGCCAGGATTTCGGCAACCGCCTGGTACAGTTCAAGCGGGATTTCATCGCCCACTTCCACAAGCCCGTACAGTGCCCGGGCCACCGGCTTTCGCTCGATAACGGGGACCCGGTTCTTTTTGGCGATTTCCCTGATTTTCATGGCCAGTTGATCGGCACCCTTGGCAAGCACGATGGGCGCGTTGTCCTTCGCGCGGTCAAAACGGAGGGCAATCGACAGGTGAGTCGGGTTGGTGATGACCACGTCTGCGTTCTTGACGTCATTGAGCATGGTCCGGTTGGCGACCTCGCGTTGCAACTTGCGGATTCGCGCCCGTAGATGGGGATCCCCTTCCATCTCCTTCATCTCGTCCCGCAATTCCTGCTTGGTCATCTTGAGATCCTGAACGTGTTTCCATTTCTGAAACAACAGGTCCACCAATCCAACGATCAACATGGCCGCAGCGATAGCCAGAGTCACCTGCAGGGTCAATTCCCAACCGGTGGAAATCACCATGCCGATATTCTGTCCGGTGGTGGCCCCGATTTTGCCCATCGTTGCCGAAAGCAACCAGAAAACAATGGCGGCCATGACGGCTATCTTGAGAACCGCAAGCAGTCCCCGCACCACAGCACGGGAGGAAAAGATCTTTGAAAAGCCCTTGACCGGGTCCAACTTTTCAAAGTTCGGCGTCAGGGGTTTCCAGGTCATCTTCATGCCGGTCATGGCAACCCCATTCAGGAGCACCACGCCGAAGGTAACCAGAACCAGCGGCGAAGTTATCAGGAACAGGTGCCACAGGGCGGCTTGCACCAGCCCAAATGTGGTTTTCTGCATGTCCACGTCGCCCGACAGCGGAATTGAGGAATCGGAGAGCCCGATCTTGACCGCGGAAGAGAGGGCCGTGTAAAGCCAGGCTCCGGTGAGGAAGAAAAAAAAAGCCCCGATCATTACCGTCAATCCGGCGGTAAAATCGGCGCTTTGCGCTATCTGTCCTTCCTCGGCCGCTTTCTCGAAGCGTCGCTGGGTAGGCTGTTCGGTTTTTTCCTGTCCCTGGTCAACCGCCATGCTCTATCGTTTCAGCTGGGAGAAAAGGAGGCCATGTATTCAATGATCCATTCCTGCACATTTTCCAGGTAGTGCTGAATCGCTTCCAGCATCTGGGGCAGAAACAGAAAGACAAAAAACAGTCCCGCACCTACCCGGATGGAAAGACCGATGGAAAAAATGTTCATCGAAGGGGCTGCCTTGGTTAACAGGATCAGGATGATCAACACCACGAACAGGCAGATACCAACCGGGGCCACAAGCGATAACCCGGTGGCTTCGACATGGGTGAATTGTTCGGATACCGACGGCCAAATCGATCTCAGGTCCAAAGCGTGCCCCAGGGGAATGAACGAGAAAGATCTCGAAATCACGAACACAATGAAATGGTGAAAATTGAGAACGAAAAACAGCAGCAGGGCGATCGTTTGCAGCAGGCTGGCCATGACGTCCGAATTGGCCTGGGTGGAGGCATCTGTCATGCTTGCCAGGTTCAGCCCCAGTTCCTGAGCCAGGTAACCGCCCGCCACCTGAATCGGGTAAACGAACATGCCGAACCCGAGACCCAGCAAGGCTCCGATCAGGAACTCACCAGCCGCGGCGACAGCAAAGCCAAACCAGGTCAGGTAGGCGACCCGGTAATCCAACAGGACCTGAGGCAATGATTCCAGGGAGGCAAACTGCAGGTAGGTCAGGGCCAGTGAAAGACCGATCAGGATCAGGTTGGGAATCGCGCGGCGCCCGAAGAATGGCAAGACCCCGAAAAAACTGGTGATTCGAACCAGGATCAGTACAAACGTCAAAACCGAGGTTTCAATCGATTCGCCGTTCAAAACCCGATCTCCACCGGGTATTGAAACAGGCTGCGGGTGAAGTTGACAACGATCTGCAGGCTCCAGGCCAGCGTGACGGAAATGACTGCTCCAACGGCCAGGATCCGGGGAGCAAACGAAAGCGTCTGCTCCTGGATACTGGTAATGGTCTGGAAGATGCTCACGACCAAACCGACAATCAGGCTGGTGGCCACGGCGGGACCGACCAAAAGCAGGCCAGTCCACAACAGCTGATTGGCAATTTCCATCACATGATTTTCATTCATGGCATCGACTCCAGGCCATCAGGGGACTACTTTTTTGCCCGCGCTGCTTCGGCCGTCTGTTTCCTCATGTAGGCCAGTTTGAGCGCGTCGATAAACTGCTTTTTCAGCTTTGCGTCCACGATGGCATTGATTGCCTTGGCTGCCTTCCCCTTCTCGATATAGGTCAGGTAGTCGCAGGCTACATCAATCTCACCGTTGTTGGCGTACTCCGTGAGCGTGGCAGCCAGCTCTTCAGGTTGTATGGACTCGAAGATCTTGGCGGTTTCCTTTTTCGCCGCATCCTCGGTTTCCGAGCTGGAGGGAGCATCGAGGCTCTCGATCTTTTTCAGGTCTTCACCAATTTTTTCCTGCTTGGACTCGATCAGCTGCAGGATTTTCTGGCTTTCGATAACCTTGGACTGCGCCTCGTGCACCACGGCTTCGAATTCCCTTTTTTCGACCGCGATATCGCTGAGGATGGAACGAAGCCGTTGCTCTCGGCGTGCCACTTCTTCTTCCCGCTTCTTGAGTTCCTTTTCTTTCGTTTTAACCGTTTGGACCAGTTCTAGCACCAAGCTTTCGCTCATTTCCTTGGGAGCGAAGGGAACGGGCATGGGGGTGTCTTTTTCCTTCTTTTCTGCTGTTGAACTGACTTCATCGGACACCTGCCCGGATTCAGCAGGCTGTTGTTCTTTCGCTGTGGATTCGATTTCTTTCAATCGGGTAGCGGACCATATCCAGGACGCCACAAAAAAAAGCAGACCGATAATGCCAAAAATCGCCAGTCTTATCATCGTTTTTTCCCCTCACGCTCTGAGCAGCTGCAAAGACTGTTCGACCATCTGTTTGAACGACTGAATGGCTTTCAGGTTGGCTTCGTAGACCCGGGTGGCAGAAACCAGGTCCACCATTTCGTTGGGCAGGTGAACGTTGGGCATACGGACGATACCCTCCTGGTTGGCATGTGGATGACCCGGCAGGTAGACCTCCTTGAGGTCGGACATGTCCGGGACCACTTCCACGACCCGCACACCTCCCAGGGTCTGCGCGCCTTCGACGTCCCTCAGCTGGTTCATGGTCTCGTTGAACTGGGTCTGGAAAACCACCTGTTTCCGACGAAACGGTTCCCCGTTTTTATCCAGAGAGGTCTGGGAGTTGGCGATGTTGTTGGCCACGACTTCCATGCGGAAACGCTCGGCCGACATGCCCGAAGCGCTGATGTCCAGCGCGCCAAATAGGGAATTTGGATTGATCATCTGCTGCCCCGAAAATCATTGGAACTAGGCTCGACCGGTAATCGCGGCCCGGTAAGTACCCAGCTTGCTGGCCACCACCTGGGAGTAGGTCTGATAAGCGAGCACGTTTTTGGTCAACTTGGCCAATTCGTGATTCAGGTCGACATTGTTGCCATCCTGTCGCACGGTCAATCCCTCGACGTCGTAAACTTCAGCCTGCTGCCGGATGCCCTTCCCAAGATTTTCCAGAACCTCCTCGAAACGGACGTCCTGCGTTTTGTACATGGGTGTATTGACGTTGGCGATATTGCTGCTGATCACTTCCTGGCGTGTCTGCGAATGCTGCATCAGCGCAGAGAGGTGCTCGATTTGTGAAAGATTACCGATCATGTCAATTTCATCGGATAGGCTGTCTGTGCGTCTTTAGGTCAAAACCGCTTGCGACAGTCCAAATCGGGTAAATTCCGGTGGATACCGAATTTTTTCTCAACCAATAGGAACCTTGTCCTGGCGAGTTGGGCACCACGGGTGTTGCACCGCCAATCCCCTTTTTCGGGGGAGGGGAGTTTTCAGGGTCAATTCGGTGGGAAAAACGGGTCGGATGGCATGTATCGACCCATGTTGCCAGGAGCTGTCGACTGATTCGGAGAACTCCCGAGAACCCTCTCCTGTGAAATCCCCCTTTGTGAAATCCCCCTTTGTGAAATCCCCCTTTGTGAAACACGGAACAGAAACCGGAATGCTGTCAGGGTGTGCTTGCACGGCCCGGGTTTGAGAGAAGCCATCAGGCAACGTCATCGACTGCACCAGACAAACCCTTATTTTTGACAGCGGCGACAGAAAAAAGTGGAACGCTGGGCCTGGGTGATTCTCTCAATCAACGCCTTGCGACAGTGACGGCACTTTTCTCCCTCTTTGTCATAAACCTGGTGTTGATTCTGGTAACCGCCTTCCTGGTTGAGAGAGTTTCGATAGGTACCATCGGAAAGGGTTGAACCTTCGTAGCGAATTGCCTTTTGAAGAATTTCCCGCATCTGCTCATACATCCGCTTGAGATCCCTTTGCCTGAGGTCCCGGCACTCCCGCTGCGGGTGCACCTTAGCGGCGTGTAGCATCTCGGAAGCGTAAAGGTTGCCGATGCCGGCAATCAGCTTCTGATCCAGCAGTGCCACCTTCACTTCTCTACGGGGTTGCCGGAGGACAGCCGAAAATTCCTCCAGGCTGATTTTCAGGGCATCCGGTCCGATTTTGCCAGGGCCCAGGTGCTCCTCAAGTCCCGACCGGTCAAATAGCCGAACATTTCCAAGACCCCGCCGATCCCAGTAATAAATCTGGCTCACATCGCAATGACCGAGCGTCATACCGAACCGCAAGTGTTCCCGGGTCGGTGGATTGGCAACCAGCACCAGCCCGGTCATGCGGGGTTCGAAAACCAGGAAACTGGTCGCCTGTTTCCTGCCGATTTCCATCACCACCCGTTTCCCGATGCGGTCGATTTTGAGAACGGTTTGCCCCACGATTCTCTTTCGCATGCTGGACAGAGCGGGACGGATCGCAATTGGTTTTTTGCGGCAGCGAACCTTCTCAACGGTGACAATTTTCCCGCCAACGGCCCCCAGGATTCCGCGTCGCATGGTTTCCACTTCGGGAAGTTCAGGCATTTTGTTCTTTTGGTATAGTAGAAGGATTACAAAAAACTGAATGAACGAAAGTTTACGTCAACTTGGACGCAACGCGAAGCTCGTACCCCAACCACACCATGGCAACTATTGAAAACAGCCTTTCCAACGTTCCCGACCCAGCCGGCCGATTCGGGAACTTTGGCGGCCGATTCGTTCCTGAAACCCTGACACACGCCCTGAACCAGCTCGAGGAAGAATACCGAAAATCACAAACGGATTCCGATTTTATACGAGAGCTGACCACGCTGTTCAACGATTTTGTGGGGCGGCCATCGCCGCTCTATTTTGCCCAACGGCTGACCGAAAAAGTCGGGGGTGCCCAGATCTGGCTCAAGCGGGAAGACACCAACCATACCGGCGCGCACAAAATCAACAACACTCTTGGCCAGGCCCTGTTGACATTGCGGATGGGCAAAAAACGGGTCATCTGCGAGACCGGTGCGGGGCAACATGGCGTCGCCACTGCGACGGCCTGTGCTAGGTTTGGCCTGCCCTGTGTTGTCTACATGGGAGAAGAAGATGTGCGACGCCAAGCGCCCAACGTGCGGAGCATGAAACTGCTGGGTGCAGAAATCCGCCCGGTGACCAGCGGATCGAGAACCCTGAGGGATGCCATCAACGAAGCGATGCGGGACTGGATGGCTTCGGTCGCCGATACGCATTACATCATTGGCTCGGTCGTGGGGCCGCACCCTTTCCCGATGATTGTTCGCGACTACCAGTCGGTGATCGGCCAGGAGACGCTTGAGCAATCGAGGGAAAAGTTTGGCAGATTGCCCGATGCCGTCGTGGCCTGTGTGGGTGGCGGCAGCAACGCGGCCGGGATGTTTCATCCTTTCGTGGACCACAAGGAAGTCGAGTTGATTGGTGTCGAAGCTGGAGGACGGGGATCCCTTCCGGGTGAGCATGCCTCCCCACTCTCCTTTGGCCAACCGGGCATTTTGCATGGCAGCTTCAGTTACGTGATGCAGGACGGTGACGGACAGACCTGTGATGTTCACTCGGCTTCTGCCGGGCTGGACTATCCCGGGGTGGGCCCGGAACACAGTTACTGGAAAGATTGCGGTCGAGTCCACTATACCGATTGCCAGGACGCAGATGCTTTGTCCGCGTTTTTTGAACTGACCCGGTCGGAGGGTATCCTGCCGGCCCTGGAAACATCGCATGCCATCGCCGGCGCCATGAAAATTGCGGCCGAAAAAAAATCGGATCAGATCGTAGTGGTCTGCCTGTCGGGCCGGGGTGACAAGGATGCGGCGGAAATAGAAAGACTGACCCTCGAAAACGAGTAACCTGCTCGGCAACCGCCGCCTTTTTCAAATCAGATTGGAAGCAATTTTCCCGTGTCCAAAATAGATGATCTCTTTGAACAACTCAGGCAGGACGGCCGCAAGGCGTTCATGCCGTTCGTGACCGCAGGCGATCCGGATCTGCAGGTGACCTCGCAACTGATCCAGTCGTTCGACCGGCAGGGCTGCCATCTCTGTGAAATCGGCATTCCGTACAGTGATCCCATTGCGGATGGTCCAGTGATCCAGGCCTCGTACACCCGTGCGCTGGATCATGGGGTGACGGTGGAGCAAATCATCCGCATGTTGGGTGAGACGAATCCCCAGATCACGATGCCCACCGTGACGATGGTCAGTTACGCCATTGTCTACCGCCTGGGTGTGGAAGGCTACATTGACCTGGCCATTCGCAACGGTGTCAGCGGTGTGATCGTACCAGACTTGCCCGTCGAGGAAGCGGAGTCCCTTTCCCGGATCTGCCGGGACCGGGATTTCAGCCTGATTCAGCTCGTGACACCGACAACCGGCAGGGAGCGGGCCAAGCGAATACTGGAAACATCCTCGGGGTTCATCTATTACGTTTCGGTGACCGGTATCACAGGAGAAAGGACGACATTGCCACCGGATATCGTTGAAAATGTCAGCTGGCTGCGGGAACAGGGTGAGTTACCGGTTTGCATCGGTTTCGGGATCAGTGAGCCGGAGCACGTTCAGCAGTTATCGCCCCATTGTGATGGCCTGATTGTCGGCTCGGCCATTGTTCGAAGAATCGCTGCCTGTGGCGATCCGGGTCAGATCGAGGCAGAAGTTGCGGGTTATGTTGACCAGATGTTGAAAGCGCTCTGAATTCGGACAAGTCACCCGTTCTTCAAAGCCATCCTCACCAGCTTCCCCGTTTTGAGAACCCCATGAGTCGACTGCCTTGCCTGCTCTTGTTGCTCCTGGTTCCGTCCGCTGTCCCGGGGAATGCGCTCCAGGTCCGGGGACAGGAAGAATCCTTTGACGATTTTGATCAACAGACAGCCGGCTATCTTTCCCGAATCCAGCGGGGAAGGAGGGAGTTCTCCTTTCGTCCGCATGGAGAGGGTGGGGTCCAACAGTGGCAAAAGCTTGCGAGAAAACAGCTTGAGGTCCGGATCGGCTTGCAGCGGATGGCCAGCCAACTGGGTCGGCACCGGGCTCGGGTAGAACTCGGACCCGGGGTCGAGAAAGAGGGCAAGTACCGCCGACACCGGGGCTGGATCGAAACAGAACCCGGAATCCGGGTACCCTTCTACCTGCTGGTACCAAGAGGGAATGGCCCCCATCCGCTGGCTATCTGTCCGCACGGCCACGATCCAGGGGGATGGCACGCCTATGCGGGTGCCTTCCTGGATGGTTCCCAGCAAAAAGATGTGCTGGCAAGGGAGGGCAACATTGCCGAGCAACTGGCGTTGGCGGGTTACGTTGCTGTCGCACCCGCAACCCGCGGACTGGCCCGGGAATTGACGATTCCGGATATCAAGGGCCGCCATGGGAAGCGAGACTGTCGGGCCCAATTGATGCATTGTCTCCTTGGCGGACGGACACCGATCGGTGAACGGGTCTGGGATCTCCAGAAAATTCTCGACTGGGCGCTTCAGCTGGAATCGGTGGAGAGGGAAAAGGTGGTCATGATCGGCAACTCGGGGGGTGGAGTGGCCACGGTTTTTACAGCTGCGGTCGATCCCCGCATCCGGGTTGCGATTCCAAGTTGCTCGTTCACTTC
>JAYZFP010000024.1:0-9427 GCA_036336715.1 Planctomycetota bacterium | reverse complement strand
AGGAAAAAACATCCTGAAAATCGACTCGCCAGGTGTCTACCCCCATCTCGACAAGTTCGCCCTGGTCTACAAGCCCGAGGGTCAATGGCCCTTTGGCACCCCACCCTATGCCATCTCGTTAATCGGTTCGGTCAACTCGCTTGCTCTTCCGCCGGAAGCGGATCCGGCCACCTTCAGCCAACCTTACCTTGAGCGTTTCGCAGCCTTTTTCGACCAACTGAGAACAGGCAAAATCAGCAACCAGTCCCTGTTCCGCAGCTGGGTGGAACTGGAAAAATTTGATCAGCAATTCGCGGCATGGTTTTCTGAAAATGGAGAAAACGTCCGGACCGATTACCCGAGACTGCTCTCTTTCTGGCTGCAAACCGGCGACGCCCAAAATATTGATCCGCTGGTCAAGGCCCGACTTCTCGAGGCCCGTCCGGAAAACGAATTCGCCTGTGCAAAAACCCTGCAGCAGCTTGTGCTCTCCCGGACAGATACCGGTCCAGCCACCCGGGAACTGGTCAACCAGTTGAACCTTCCGGAAAATCCTGCCAGTGTACCCATCAAGTCCCTGGATGAATTCCTCACACCCGACCAACAGAAAACATACTCCCGCTCCCACTCCGTGGTCAGGAACCTGGAACAGTCGCAGCCCCGGCCACCGGTCGCCATGGGTGTCACCGAAGCCAAGGCCGAAAACCTTCGGGTTCACCTGAGGGGAAGCCACCTCGCGTTGGGCGAAACCGTTCCCCGCCGCTTCCTCAGGATCATCGACGGTGAGAGTGGCCATGAAATTGCGAACGACAGGAGCGGGCGCCTGGAACTGGCCGACTGGATCACAGGTCCCGACCACCCGCTGACCAGCCGGGTGATTGTCAATCGAATCTGGCATTGGCATTTTGGCCGCGGAATTGTCGGCAGCGTTGACAACTTTGGACTGCTTGGAGAGTCGCCCTCCCATCCACAACTGCTGGACTGGCTGGCAGTGGAACTGATGGAAAACCAATGGTCCCTCAAGAGTCTGCATCGGCAGATCCTCCTCTCCCGGACTTATCGGATGGCCAATCGGGGCACCCCGCGAGCGGAGGAAAGGGATCCCGAAAATCTCCTCCGCTGGAGATTTGATCGCCGCCGACTGACGGCGGAAGAAACGCGGGACGCGATTCTGCAGGTTACCACCGGACTTGATCAGCGGATGTTCGGCACACTCCTGAAGGCCAAGAATCGCCAGTATGTGACCAGTTCCTCGACCACCATTACCGACGAATACCGTAACCGCCGTCGGAGTGTTTACCTGCCGGTGATTCGCAGCAGTGTTTACGATGTGCTGCAGACCCTCGATTTCCCGGATCCAGCCGTTTCGGCTGGCAAACGTCAGACATCCACGATTGCACCGCAGGCACTGATGATGATGAACAGTGACCTGGTGACCCGGTCGGTGGAATATGCGGCTGACTGGCTGGTGGCCCGGGACGGCAATCGCTCACAGAAAATCCAGCTGGCTTATCGAAGAATTCTCGCCCGCAACCCATCTCCCACCGAGGTCGAGCGAATGGAGTCCTTTGTGTACCGTGGTCAAAAAACGCTTTCGGAGGAACCAGATGCAGGCACCGTCCCCAAAAAAGAGCTGGACCGGAAAATCTGGCAAAGCGTCTGCCGCATCCTGATGTCCACCAACGAATTCCACTTTGTCGAGTAGTTCGGAGAACCCATCCATGTCCGGCTCCCAGCATTGGCACACAGATCGCCCCTTTTCAAGAAGAGAATGGCTGCTCCGTAGCGGGGTCGGATTCGGCGGACTTGCATTGGCCGGTCTGTTGGCCGAAGCATCCGCCGAGCAGGTCCCAACCAGTTCGAATACCCTATCTGCCTCCGACCGGCTTGCCCGGGACCGGAAAAGGAATCCGCTCTCGGTACGTCCGCCCCATTTTTCACCCCGGGCCAAAAGGGTCATTTTTCTCTTCATGCATGGTGGTCCCTCGCAGGTGGACACCTTTGACTACAAACCGCAGTTGACCCGCGACCACGGCAAACCGGTCCCCTTCGACAAACCAAGGGTCGTCTCCAGCAAGACCAAGAATCTCCTCAAGTCCCCCTGGAAATTCAAACCGCACGGGGAATGCGGTTTTCATGTCAGCGAACTGTTTCCCGAAGTGGCGCGGCACGTTGACGATATCTGCTTTATCAATTCCGTCCACGGTTCCAACTCGAGACACGGGGCTGCTCTCCTGGAACTGAGTACCGGCAGTGATACCTTCGTTCGCCCCAGTATCGGGTCCTGGCTCTGCTATGGTTTGGGAAGCGAAAACCGGGACCTGCCCGGATTTATCACGATCTGCCCCTCGCTGACACACGGCGGATCCAACAACTGGGGGTCGGCCTTCCTGCCACCGGTTTACCAGGGAACCCCCCTGGGGAATGCCGGTACCGCTTCGGAAAAGGCCAAAATCCCCTTCATTACCGGTGGAACGAATCGATCGCTGCAACGGATGGAACTGGATCTCCTCCAGAAGTTGAACCAGGAACGACTTTTGTCCACAGGATCGGACCCGCAACTGGAAGGCCGGATCGAGTCCTTCGAACTAGCCTTCCGAATGCAAAACCAGGCTCCCCGTCTTCAGGACATTTCCGATGAGACCCGGGAGACACTCGACAGCTATGGTGTCAACCATCCCACCACGCGGGATTTTGGCCTGCAGTGTCTGCTGGCCCGCCGTTTTTCCGAGGCCGGTGTCCGTTTTGTCCAGATTTCACACAGCTATAAATGGGATCAGCACAGCGGCCTGACCCGGGATCACGCCCGCAACGCCCGGGAGGTGGACCAGCCGATTTCCGCACTGCTGACGGATTTGAAAAACCGGGGGCTGCTCGAGGACACGATCGTCTGGTGGGGTGGCGAGTTCGGGCGGACACCGGTCAGTGAATTGAACGGAGATGGCCGGGATCACAACCCACACGCCTTGACACAGTGGTTTTGCGGAGGCGGTTTCAAGGGCGGGTTCCAGCATGGCGAAACGGACGAATACGGCTATTATGCCGTCCGTGACAAGGTTCATTTTCACGATCTCCATGCCACCATCCTGCACCAGATGGGTTTCGATCATACGAAACTGACCTACCGTTATGCCGGACGTGACTTTCGTTTGACCGACGTGCATGGGGAGGTCGTTCACGACGTCCTCGCCTAGGGGGTGGGTCGTTCAGGATTTCCCCACATGACGGGAACCTGGCCTTGAAATCTCCGATCCAATCCCTTTCCACAGGCGAAAGTCGGCTGCCGCCCTGCGGGCACTAGCCCGGGATCAACTGGCGTAGAGCTTTTTCGTAGGCTTCCGCGTAACGGACCATTCCCAGGTCGTTGGGATGGGAACCGTCGGTTGCCCCCTCGCCATCTGTTCCCAGCAACTGCTCGCCGGAAAGGTAATGGATTCCAGGTATCTTCTGTTCCTGGATCCGCTGGTACGCCAGCCGCAGTTCACGACGGCTCGCAGCGTGATGGTCCCTCCGGGATTTGAAAAACGGAGCATTGGTAAAGGACCGGTCTTCCACCAACAGCAAGGGCACCTTGGGATGCGCTTTGCGGATCAGATTCACCAGCTTTTCGGTTCGCTCCCGAACCAGAACCGCATTCATGTTGGGCAGACAATCGACCGCGATCACAGCAGGATTCAACTCGCAGATCAGCTTGCCGACTTCGGCTTCCATCTTGCCATTTCCGGAGAAGCCGAGGTTGATCACCGGTCGATTCAGTTTCCGTCCGACCAGCGAAGAAATACACATTCCGGGCCGTGACGCGCAGGCACCGTGCATGATCGAAGTACCATAAAAGACAATTGGCTTTTCTTTTCGCGGTAACAGCGGCTCAAAATCCGAATCCCTGTCGACCCCCACTTCAAGCGATTCCACACCGTTGTAAAGCGGAAGATAAAGCTGACAGGCCCGTTTTCGATTTTCCGGAAGTCGATCGATCCTGGAAGCCAGCACAGCATTCACTTCCTGGCTGGTGGGACGGGTAACATTGACCCATTTCATCTCGCCCTCTCCATTGTCGGCATACAAATCAACACCACTGACACCGGTAGCCGGCATATGCGACATGGCCAGGTTCCCGCTGCTCAACCGGTACCGGACGCGAATCGTGGTGGAATTTGTGGCGAACCGCGCCATCATTCCAGCGGAATGCCGGCTCAATCCCCAGACCGCCGCACGGACCGTTGATTCGGCCCTTGCAGGAAGGCGATCAAAAAATTTCTTGGTGTCGTTGAAGCCCCTTCCTTCCACCCCCCATTGCTGAACATCGTACCACGCGGTCTGTTCATCGATCCGGGGCCTGATCTCCGAAGCAACGGAAACGGCAGACAGATTCCAGGCAGGCACGGAAAGTGTTGACCCCGCTGCCAGGGCCGTTTGGAGAAAAAGTCTTCGCTGCATGATGTCAACTCCGGAATGCAATTTCCCGCGGTCCGTCCAAAATCCAACGTCCCTGCGACAGCTTCCACCCTCTTGTTCCGTTCAGATCAGTCTCAGTTCGTTTGCCAGCTCGTTGGTATCGTCCGGCTGAATGGGAAAGTCAGCAGCCAGAATCTCACCGCACCTGCCAATGGCCCGCGTGAACCCCTCCGCTCCATTCTGTTCTTTCAGGCCAGCGATCAGCAGGTCGCGGACCTCGTCCCAGGTTTCCTGATTGTGTTTCCTGTTGATCGAACGATCGGCCACCACGGCCACCATTCTCTCAAAAAGTGAAACGTAAATCAGAATCCCGGTCGCATTCTCGGTATGGGTGATTTGAAAATGCAGAAAGGCCTGGTGGGCCGCCCGGCTAACCTGTCGATTCAGTATCCGGTGGGGTGTAAATGCCTTTCGAACGCCATCAATTGAAATCGCGGCGTAAAAACCGGCCAACAGTCCGAGAAACTGAACGACGATCAGCACGATGGCTGTGATCATCACCGATCCCCCGAACATTCCGGGCAGCAGGATCCAGATCGCCGAAAAGAGGGCAGTACCCATCAGCGAAAAAAGGATGGCTGCCAGGAAACAGGCACGATCATAATCATCCGACGCCGAAGCGAGTACCGGGACGATTTCTCCGGATGTTTTTGATTCCGCTTTCTTGACGGCTTCAGCAATTGAATCCAATTCCTGCTGAGAAAAAAAATGTTTTGAGCTCGCCTGCATTACCACTCTCCAAATGAACCGCCATCAAAATCACCACCACCGAAGGTGTCCGCACCGTAATCAAAACCCCCGGCATCGTATCCGCCGGCATCGTATCCGCCGGCGTCGTATCCGCCCCCATCATCGTAGTGATGGTGATGGTGTTCCTCGTGGTGATAGCCACCCCCCCAGCCATGGTGGGACCCTCCAAACATCGAACCCAGCAATCCGCCGGTCAACATGCCTGAAAAGAACCCGTCCCCGCCGTATCCAGGTCCGTGTCCGTAACCATAACCGCGGCCACCATAGCCGCTCCTTCCGTAACCCCTAGAAGATGATGAGAAAATTCCAATCACTACCAGGAAAATCATCAAAAATGCAAAACCTGCACAAAACAATCCGCCCATGGCTCCTCCACTTCTTTTTTCCTGCTTGATGACCCTCGTCGGGGGCTGCCGACGCGTCTGATTACGATTTGTTACCGGAGACGTTGTACTTCGCGTTTTGCCGGAGCGTGCCTTCCCGTTGCCGACGACGTTTTTGGCACCCTTGGCCGAGTCAAAACTGGGCACGGTTTCCAAAAGGACATTTTTGGCCCTTCTCATCGCCAATGCAACATTGTTCTGCTTCAGCGCCTTGACAGGAAGGTGCATCAATTGAGCCTTGATGTCATCGGTCAACCGGGTCGACATCTCCTTGGTCTTGTTGACGGAAAATTTCCGGTCATCGATCGAAAACAGAACAAGAATCCCGAGCTTGGATTTCTTTTCCCCAATCTCCCACCTTTCCGCCACCGCTTCCGAGAACTTTTCTATCTGTTGCGGCAGTTTCGGGTAGTCACCCATCCGATTGATGCAGGCCAACACAACATGAATTTTGGAGTCCTGCAGCGAATGTCGCATGTCCCGGGCAATTTCACGCTTGGTTGCAGCATCGACTTTCCCGGTCAAATCGGAAAAAAATTCGCCCTCCAGTTCGGGATACTTGTCTTGGGCGAACAGGGTACCGGCCGGTCCGAAAAGGAACAGGCCCAACAGCACGAGCGGCAACAGAAAAAGCTGTCGATTCCGGACAGGGAAACAGGTTCCAGACCCGGGAAATTCTGGGGAAATGGCCAGCACAAGTCCTCCGATATGAATTGAGTCTGTATTTGGTTTTTTGGAAACTCTTTGTTTGAAACCCGTTTTTCCTGATCGTTTCTGTTCCCGGTCACCAGCAGGAGACAGCCGATGATCTTCAGCGGACCACTACCGGAAGGTACGGACATGGATTCGCTGCCGGCGGCTTTTTCTTGGATGACTTTCCAGTGCCTGTCGAAAGCGGTTGCAGGATCGGGAAACATTCTCCCCGACCTCGCGATTGACTTGAACGGATTTTAACATCCAGCTGGAGTGAAAAGAAGCGCTACCCCTGCCTGGGCTGTTTTATTGTGAACCGGCAGGCAGATTCCGCAGCAAAAACTGGAACATCATCCTCCGCAGGTGGGGGGTCGTATTCGGACCTTCATGAATGCTGTGCGACCGATTCGGATAGGCAAACATGCTGAACTGCTTGTCGTGCCGGATCAGCTCGTTAATCAGTTTTTCCATTGTCTGGTAATGGCAGTTGTCGTCACCGGTTCCATGAATCAACATCAGGTTCCCCACCAGGTTTTTCGCATGATGAATGGGGGAACCCTGGAGGTAGCCCTCCGGGTTGTTCTGGGGAGTGTCCATGTAACGTTCCTGGTAGATGGTGTCGTAGTAACGCTGATCCGGCACGGGCGCCACCGAGATAGCCGTCTGGTAAAGTTCCGGATACCGGAAGATCGCATTCAGGCTCATCGAACCGCCGCCGCTCCACCCCCAGATCCCAACGCGGCGGGAATCGATGAAGGGAAACTTTTTCTGGGCAGCCCGCAGGGCCTCTGCCTGGTCACTGGAGGCCAGAATGCCAATCTGGCGATAGATCGACTTCCGCCATTGTCTCCCCCGGGGAACCTTGGTTCCCCGGTTGTCAAAACTCATCACCACGTAACCCTGCTCGGCCAGCATCCGGTGCCAGAGATAACGATTCCCCATCCAGGAATCGGTCACGGTCGTGCCCCATGGTTCCCCGTAAACATACAGGACCAAAGGGTACTTTGTCCGGGCGTCAAACCCTGGGGGCAAAATCTGCCAACAGTCGATCCAGGTGCCATCCCGGGTGGCCACCCGATCAAAACGATGCTCCGCCGCCGGTAAAGTCGCCAGCTTTTCCTTCAGTTTTCCGTTGGTAGTGTAGGTCCGGATTCGCTGGTGATCCGGAAGGGAAACCAGTTCCACCAGTGGAGGAACGCCAAACCGGGAATAGGTATGAATGGCCAGGTTGGCCCGTGGGGAGATATCGTATCGATGGGTACCCGCCTGGTTCGCTGGAGTGATTCGTTTCAGGTCCGATCCATCCAGATCGATCGAATACAGGTATCGGCGGGTCGGCTCGTCGGGGGTGGCAATGAAATAGAATCGTTGTCTTTGCTCATCAAAGCGGACAATTTCAAAAACATCGTACTGACCCCGCGTCACCTGTTTCAGTTCACCGTTTTCCAGGTCCAGCAGGTAAATCTGCTTCCAACCGTCCCTTTCACTGACCCAGGTACATTTCTTTCGGCCAGCCAGCCAGAAAAGGTCATCATTGACGTCAACCCAGGCAGCGTCTGTATCCACCCACAGTTTCCTGGCCCGCCCCGTTCCGGCATTGACGATGTAGACCCGGTTCTGATTCTGCTGTCGATTCAACTGCTGAACCAGGAGCCTGGTGGAATCGATCCAGTCGATTCTCGCGATGTAGTGATTCCGAGGATCACCCGGCAATTCAAACCAGGTCGTTTGGCCCGAATCCAGATCCACCGCCCCCGCGCGAACCGCGGAATTGACTGTCCCCGCCTTGGGATATTTGAACTTTTTCAACGCCGGGTACAGGGAGTCGGTGTTGTTGATCAAGGTGAATTCTTCCAGTCCGCTGGTATCAAATTGCCAGTAGGCAATTTGCTTTCCGTCAGGGGAGACTCGAAATCCATCCCTGACATCCAGTTCTTCCTCATACACCCAGTCGGATGTGCCATTGATGATCTCATTGTGATTCCTTTCCGTCAGTTGCCGGATCTTCCCCGTCTCGATTTCCTCAAGATGGATGTTGCGATCCTGAACGTAGGCCACCCGCTTGCCATCGGGCAGCAGCTTGGCAAACATCAGGGTCGATTCCGGAAACCCCTTGCCGAGTTGCCGCAGGCGGTTGGACTCCCTGTCGAGGACCCAGTAGTCCCCGCGTGTGTTGTAGCGCCAGACCCTCCTGGTATTTGTGTAGATCAGGACCTGCTGGTTGTCACCAGAGGGATAAAACTCACTGACCGGCAGGGGGCGGGACCGTCCATCGGGCACCAGTTGCTTTTCCGAAATGAAAACGCTTTTTTCATCCGTTCGCGGATCGACAAAAACAAGGTCCCCGCGAACGCCTGCCCGGTCCTTCTCAAAAGTCCAGAACTGGTCCGCATCGGGGGCCCAGTTGGCGCTGAAGCCCTCGGCACGAAACTCGGAGGAACCGTAGATCCGGTCCACGGTCAGCGGATCCTGCGCCTGGGCTTGGCCATCGCAGAGGAAATAAAGGCTGAAGACTGAAAGAAACTTTGCGATGCAAAGCGGGAAGGTCAGATTCATAATCGGTCCTGCTGCGGGCTGTCCCGGAGAAAACGGGACACCCCTGTGGGTAAACAATCAAGTCGGGTCTGGGGGAATTCGTGATGCAATGGGCATACCTGAAGGTGGGCCTGTCTTACAGCGGCTGGAAAAACAGTTCCTCGGCAAACACCGGGAGACCGCCCTCCGGATTTCGAAAACCGGATTTCGAAACCCGGCTTTTGAATCGCCGAAGTTCGAATCGCCCGTTTCGCCATGCAGGGTCACCCGGTGGCAGCCTGATCCCCGAATCACTTTTCCGAAACGGGTGGATATACCGGACATCTGCAGCGGTGGCTGGTCAGAAGTACAGACCCCTGTAGGGACGAGCCGAATTCTAAAACATTCAGCATGGCAGCACAAACCACACACTCGGGAGTGGCCGCCTCTCCGGCAGTCAGCCGTATTTGCCCTGGACACGTCGCAGCTCCAGGTCAGGTGATGGTCGGCGATTCGAAATCTCAGATGGAGGAACGGTGAGCCCACAACCCAAGAGCCGGATGACGAACGAAGTAGAATCGCCCGTCCTGGTCCTCATTCCATCCGTCCTGCAGGGTTTGGGGATCATACCGCCGGATCGCTTCATCATAGTC
>JAYZFP010000023.1:0-76712 GCA_036336715.1 Planctomycetota bacterium | reverse complement strand
AGTTTTTTGATCGCGATGTTGCGGAACTGAACCGGGTCGCTGTGACCGGCAAAACCAAAATGCCCCTTCTTGTTGTCCTTGCCGGGATGAGCACTGTTGGCCATGTACTTGCTGATCTTGCTCAGGTCGGTGTTGAGGATGACGCTGCCGTTGAGTTCCACCCGGATGGTTGAACCCTTGACCGTGACCTCCTGGAAATTCCACTCGCCCGTTTTTCGCAAATACCCCTTGGCAGCAGCTGCCATGCCATAGGCTGAGCCGTGATACTGCCGGTCATCGAGCTTTCCCGGGTAGTCATAATTGAGGACCTGCAGTTCGCACATGCCGATGTAGGCGGTGTTCCCGGAGCCCGGGTAACGGATGGCCAGGCCGTTATTTCCGCGCGGCGGCAACTTGAATTCCAGGCGGACCTTGAAATCCTCGTAAACGTCCTTGGTGAAGATGGTTCCCCCTTTGCCTTTTTTGCACATCAGGATCCCTCCCTCAACGACCTGGTAATTGTCGATGGGGCCGGCCCAGCCATCGAAGTCCTTGCCGTTGAATACGGATTGGTATTCCGTTTCCCGTTTTGATTTGGCCATCAGGATCCGGTTGGCTTCCTGCGGAGAAATTTCGCGGATCTTGATGTTCTTCCAGCGAATTTCGCCACCATGAGTCTGCAGCTGAATCGGACCCTTGCGGACCAGCGGCTGTTTGCGATCCCAGTAGTTTTCCATAATCGCGTGATCCACCACCAGCTTTCCGTTCAGGTGAATCGTCGTTCGACTGCCGACTTGGAGAATTCGAACACTGTTCCATTCGCCGAAGGGCTTGTCAGCGAGGACCAGAGGGTCTTTTCCGGGGGCCCCCTTGCTGTTGTTCCAGAGACCACCGGAGCCCTTGTCGGCACCAATTCCCCATTTGCCGCCCGCTTTGGTAAAGTCCCAGATCTGGACCTGGGGCGTCGCCTTGAGGTAGATACCACTGTCAGCCTTGGCAACCGTTTTGTAGTCGATCAGGAGTTCGTAATCGCCGTATTCACCCCGGGTCGTCAGGTAGGCGCCTTTGCCATCATTCACGAGGTCACCGTTGGGATCGACGGTCCAGTGTTTTTCGGTTTCCGCCCGGGTGCTTTCCGCGAAGGCGTCGAATTCGGCTTTGGACATCGCTTTCATCTTTCGCGGGTCCATCGTTTTCAGGCCGTACCAGCCCTCGAGGTTCTTTCCATTGAAGAGATCTGTCCATTCGCTCTCCTGGCCCTGGACCTGTGAGTGGAACAATCCGCCAGCGACTGGTGAAAAGAGTGTTAGCGAGAACAGGAATATTGTGAGATTTTTGTAAATCAAGAGATGCTCCCCGTGAACTTGTTGAAACAATTGAAGGTGCTGTCCGTAATGACTATTGGAATGATCCCGGCGGAATCGATGGACGATGGGTGACCACCTAGTTTATCCATGATCAATCTTTCATATCCCCCCTGCTGACCGGTTTTTTCGGAAAAATGAACTCAAAGGTCGGGGCAGTTTCACCTCGGAGCATGCCAAAGGTCATCTGGCTATCTCCGGACTTTTTGATTGCGGTCTGCCACTGCCGACTTTCGTGAAGGATAATGGCAGTTCCGAGCTCCAGCAGAAAATCGAGGCAAGGTAATCAGTCAAGATAATCAGTCAAGAGAGTGCACAGTATTCAGTCTCGCAGGCCCGGGTATCCAAAGGCCTCGGCTTTTTCCGTGCCCGGAGGTGCAGGGGTCTGGAAACCAGATTTTTCAGATCGCAGCGTGATTCAACCAGGAGTGATTTTCGAACGCCGGGCCTGATCCCCTCGGGTCCTTTTTTTGCCCGAATTATCGTTGCCACTGCTGCCAGTGACACGACGAAACCGGTGATTCCGGGGTTGAGGAGCTGTGGGTATGGGGTGAAATTGCCAGCCCGGCAAAAAAACAGCTAAAATAGAGGAACAAAAGAAGAGTACCTCGTGCTGATCCATCCGTTTTCAGACTATCAAGGTCCACGGTATTTGAAATGAAAAAAGCCATTCTGATTTTCTGCACTGTTTTTGTTGTTTCGCAGATTGCGTTCGCGCTGCCCCTGATTCAGCAGGAAAAAAAACTGGGCAAGCGGGTCAAGCGACCACGAATCGAATCAAAAGATGGCGACTACTATGGCAACGTCTTCAAGGAGGCGTTGGTCGGAGAGCGACCCGCACCAGCCACCCCGGAACAGGTATCGCAGGCCAAAAAGGCCGCCGCCCCGAGCGGCGGCGGCAATTCGGCAGCCGGATCGGCCAGCAGCGCCGGCAGCGGCTGGTCCAAGGTGATCAGCGGTGAGATCGTGCAGGCGGAGCTGAAATCGCTCAGTACTTCAATGACTCAACACGTCACCTCTCCCGGGAAATTCAAGAGTGGCGGGAATCGTGAAGTTCGACAGACTTCCTCCATGATCGCGGTCATGTTCGCTGTGATCGCTGAATTTGACGGCGATGTGAAATGGAAAGAGATTGCTGCCGGGGCTCGGGATTCCTTTGCCCAGTGTGCTCAGAGTGCAGCCACCACTTCCACCCAAGCTTACCAGCAGGCTAAAAACCGAAAAGAGGATCTGCAGCAGATCTTGAGTGGTGCTCCCTACACGCCCGCTGTCAAACCAAGCGAGGATTTTGAATGGGCATCGGTGGCTGATGTTTCCGAGCTGATGAAACGGCTGAAACTTTCCTACCGCGAAAGGATCAAGCCTTGGGTGGCATCGGAAAAGGATTACAAGGACAACTTTGAAAAGTTGATGCACGAAGCTGCCGTTATGGCCGTGATTGGTGAAGTCCTCAAAAAGGAGTCGATGGAAAATGCGGACAACGATGACTACGCCGAATTTTGCGACTCACTCCGTGACGGGGCCCTGATGATTATCAACTCGGCCGGTTCCAAGGATCAGTCGATGGCCACCAAGGGCGCCGGCATGATCGATCAGAGCTGCCAGAATTGTCACGCTGAGTACAATTGACAGAAGAGCATTCTATCGAGTCTTCCGGCGATTGACTGTCGATGCCGGCAGGCAACCGCCACAGGATCCGTCTCTCCTAGCCAAATCGCTCTTCCAGCCAGGGATCTCCATGGTTGTGGTATCCACCCCTCTCCCAGTAGCCTGGACGGTCCTTTTCGGTTAACTCGATACCGCAAATCCACTTTGCACTTTTCCAGGCATAGAGCTTGGGGACCATGCCGCGGACCGGACCCCCATGATCGGCAGCAATGGGCTGTCCGTCGTGGGTATCGGCAAGCAGGGCATCTTCGGCAAGAAAATCGTCCAGCGGAAGATTGGTCGTCCAACCCTGATCGTACCCGTGACAGATCACGAATTTTGCATGGGACAGCATGCCCGCTTTTTCCAGCAGGTAACGGGTCGAAACCCCCTCCCAGACATTGCCGAGGCGGGACCACTGGGTCACGCAGTGAAAGTCGGAAAATACCCGCACCCGTGGCAGTTCGGCAAATTGCGCGAGATTCAGGGTGTATTCCCGTTCAACCTGGCCGAAGACTCTCAGTTCCCAGCGAGCCGGATCCACGACCGGTGTACCATGGGCGTCGAGCACCGGCCATTTACGGGTTCGTGACTGACCCGGCGGTATGCGTTCTTCGCGGCGGGTGTCACTGCTGATGATGATTTCCGGATCGGAAAGTTCGGCGGGAGAAACCGGTTCCCCCGTCTGGTATTTGGGATCTTCCATGGCTCTCGATCTCAGGGAGTGGCCGCCTGGTTGGCTGAGTCTTCTCCGTCGGAAGCCTCAACCTGGGACGGGTCGGCTTTTTGCCCGACGAACACATAATAGGGCATGCGCAGAAAAGGAATGTACGGGATCTTGCACTTGCGCTCTTCGTATTCTTGTGGCTCGAAATGCCGTCGCAGGAAGGGGACATGGTCGGGGGAAGGGAAAACATTGTCACCGGCAAACCAGACAGGCCAGAAAGACCGGGTGAACCAACCGTGCCGTTTTAATCCTTCGGCCGGATATTTTCGTGAGACAAAAAAATCGACGACACCAATCACGCCACCCGGCTTCAGGATCCTCAACGCGTTTTCCATGGCGGCAAACCAGTCGGGAATCATGGTCAACGAGTAGGAAAAGGTGACCACGTCGGCGTAGCCCTCATCCGGCGTGAACTGCGTTGCATCCGCTTCCACCGCCTTGACGTGTTTCCAGCCTTTTTCGTCAAATCGTTTCTCCGCGACCTCCAGCAGGGACGAAGCCAGGTCCACAACATAAACCTGCTTCATCTGCTTAACGCGATCTTCCAGCAGGGCGATGTTGGAACCGGTTCCACCCCCCATATCGACCCACACCCCGTCCTGGGGCGTTTCGATCATCTCCAGCAGGTCTTGGCGTCCCTTCAGCAGACGCTTGCGAAAATCATCGTAGGCCTCTGCCTGGCCACCATAAAAATTTTCCATCCGCTCGGCATGACTTTTGCCACGCACAGGTTTCAGGGCAAGGTGATAGAGGACTTTGAGGTCGGAAAACAAACCCATGACAGTCAAACCAGAAATTATGCGGACAGGTCGGCGATGTAGAAGCTGGCATAGGTATGCACCCGGTCCTTCTGGTGGAGTTCCGCAGCCAGTTCGGGATGATAGGTCAGGGACTCATTGATCTTCTGCTCTTCGCCATCTTTCTGGATCGTGACATGCTCGATGAAATCGGTTTCGATTCCCCCGCTTCGCCAGATGATTCTTGATCGGGGCGCCGCTTTTTCAACGATGGCCTGCCATTCGGATTCCAACAATGGAAAGAACTTGTCGCTCAGCCAGTCCATGTGATCGAGCAGGACGTAACGCGAAATCTGCCCATCGTGTTTTTCAAGAAAACCCTGCACCGAATCGGTATGGCAGCTGATGCGATCGGCCAGTCCACCTTTCAGCTTTTCAAAGTTTTCCGCCTTGACGTATTCGGGACCACATTCCGGTGTGTAACAGCCGGTCAGGTATACCCGCCAGAAGTAGTTGTCGTGAATCGGTACCTTGGTGAAGACATTGTCGAGGCAGTCTTCCACGAATTTGACAATTCCACCGTCGTACTGCTTGTCGATCTGTCGTCGCTGAGCCTTGGGGACTCCCAGCATGGAGAGGGTCGCATCGCGGCCCATCGCAAACTTGATCAAACCTTTCCAGAATTTCTGCTTGATCTCCCGGTTCCAGATCTCCTGTTGCTCTTCCAGCGTGCCAGCCTCCAGAAGATCCATGACCGCTTTTCGGGAGTGGATGATCCGGTCGATATAAAAATTGATCATGCGGGCAAACGTGCCGCTCGTTCCACGAAAATAAAAGGACCGACGGCTGTCGAAAAAAAAGATCTTCTTGTCCCAGAATTTCTGCGACCAGTCGCTCAGATCATTTCTCAGCTTGTCGCGGTAGACCTCACGGACACCCTTGTATTTTCCCTCGCCGAACATCCGGAAAAAATCCTCATAGTCGAGGTTCCGGATTGCTGAAATCTTGAGTTCCAGCAGCGCGTTCTGACGTGGGTTCATGTCGACCGCGTAAACATGGTTGGGGCCGGTGAGGGCGTAGTCGAGGGCGTTGCACCCCGCAGAAGTGATGACCAGTACATTGTCATCGGCGCCCAGTTCGAGGGCGACACGGTCCAGTCGAGGATCTTCCCAACAGGTGTTGTAGACAAGATTGTTTCGGTGGACCGTGTTGAAAACACGGCGACTGATCCATTCTAAAACCATGAAACGCTAACAAAAAAAAGAAATCGGCACTGCGTCCACCTGGTTAGATCGCAGAAAGTTGGACCATCCCTGAAAACAAGCTCCTGATTTTACAAAGTATTCCTGGGCATCGAAAGGACCGAAATGCCCCACTTTGCCATTCCTCCTGGTATGCCATCCTCCCTGCCACGGGGTCCGGATGGTGGCCGGTTTTGTAATCCTGGTCCCAATGGAAATGGGTCACTCCCTAGGTGTATGGAAATCTTTTGTCTCTCAAGGATGAGAGGTCATTCGAATCAATCACCGGTTTTTTTGCGATTTGTCAGGCAGGACCTTTGGGGACCCGGGTGCCAAACAGCGGCACCCGGCGAAACAACGACCGCTTTTGTTGGGCTGAAAAGCGAGGGGATTGTACAGTCGGAATCACGGTGGAGCGTCTTCGAGATTACCGAATGACTGGAGTTTGGCGGTTTTGATGATCCGAGCTTTTGCGTGAGGATGTGGCGTGGGCGCGAAAAGTCGCCCGGGATTGTCGGCGGATGCTTTCTCGATGTACCTGAAGCTTTCCAGGGACCGGTCGGCATGAAGAGGCTCAGTCCGGAATGAGGGGGAGAGGAGTTGGCATTCGGCGGGTTTGCCGTTTCTCTGCCGGGGAGTGGTTGGGCAGGAGAAATGTGACCTTGGTTCAGCGCACAAAAAACGGCGATCCCGGGACCGCCGTGCTTCAGGTTCAGGGTGTTGGCAACCGGTTCAGCGGGCTACCGGAACGTGGAAATAAAACCGGGAAGCGTTTTGTCGGTAGCCGGGTCGCGAAAAGACGCCGTTGTAATAGGCGGAGTAGGTGGGCAGGTGTCCCTGCGGAACGACCGTGGGCCGTGCCGAGTCAATTCCATACCACTTTTTCGCTTCCATTCGCATGCGGCGCGAACGGGCGAGTTCCCGCGCTACCTCGACCCGGTGGTCGCTGATTCCGGGCGTGTTCTGAGGCGTTCGGCGGTAGACCGACCGATCCTCCTTCAACTCCGTCTGGACAGGCGGTCTTGGAGCGGGCAATTCGACCGATGGTTCCCGGTCGACCGGGGCTTGCCCCGTGGTCAGATTTTTTTGCGGAACCAGGATGGAAGGCTGGATGGAGGCAGGCGCCGGGGGTTCTGGCTCCTGTTGGGAAACCGTTTTGAATTGGGCGGGCCGGGGTGGCTGGAAGGCTGCCCGATTGGCCTGGAAGGTTTTGTTTTGCGGAACCACGAATTCCTGTCCCAACGCGGTGGCTGAAATAAACAGGACTCCGATGAGGGATAAAACGGTTCGACTCATTTCAGATCCTTTGATTTGAAGCGATGCGATGGAACAAAACTGGAACAGGAAGAGCCTCGACTCCCTATCAGTTCCATTCGGCCTTTTGCCCCCAAAAAATGAGTACAACCGCGAATATCGTTACTTGTGGGGTCCTTGTCCTGGCAGTTTGTAGTGATTAGCTGAAATGGGTGGCCGGATCGCGGTCGGAACAAGGGCGACCTGGATCAACTCAAGAACCACCAAAACACAATTCTGCGAACGGAACCTGAAGAAAAACGATCGCGACCGTAGACAACCCGATTGCCAGCCAGCTTTGCCAGCTCAACCGTTCCCGAAAGTAGAAAACGGCGATGATCGTGGTCAGGATCAGCCCGCCTGTACTGGTCACGGTGAAGACAAGAAAACCGTCAAAAAGATTCAGCGAGCAGAGGATGTAATGACTTTGCAGGATATTGGTTGCACCCAGGGCCATCCCCACCAGGGTCTCGCTGCCGGTGATTTTCTTTTTTCGCCAGGCCAGAACGATTGCTGAAGCGATGCCTGCTGCCAAAAAGGCGAATTGCAGAAAAGCGGGAGAATCAACCGGTCCACCGGAAAGGTGGCTGCAGGCCTGTTGTGTCAGGCGGGAGGCACCGCAGATCAAGAAGAATGCTCCCAGGACAAAAAAGGCCGACCAGCCAGATGTGTTGGCTGGAACGGGACTGTCTGCAGGAAGGTCGCTGTTGTTACCGTTTTCCGGAGGAGTCCCCGCGGTCGTCCGGCCGATCAGGAACAGTGAGATGAACGCGATCAGGATCCCCGCCACCTCGAAACCGTCCGGCCGTTCACCCCAAAGCCAGATGCCCGCTGCAATCGGTACGACCAGTGAAACGCGGGACACGGCAGCAGACTGGGAGGCTCCGACCCAGTGGACGGCGTAGAGCAGGAAAAAAAAAGCGCTGAAGTAACAGCCTCCCATGGCGGCTCCCGTCCAGCAGGCGTGAACGACCTGTTCGGACGGGGTGCTGTTGAGGAATCCTGGCAGGGCACAGATCGCCGCCGCCAGGTAATTGACTGCACCGACTGTCACCGTGTCCATCGAGGGACGGCCCTGGACCCACTTCACGCAGAGGATAAAGCAGGAGCTGAACAGGATATTTAAAATCAGGTATTCCATATGGTCCATTTGCTGGAGGCAAGGTGCCGTTCGATTATCGGGCGGGGCTGTGTTTGGGAAAAGGTCCATCTGCGCCCCGGAGCGCCTGTTCCCAATGGACATACCGTTAGCAGCAGCAGTCACCGTTTGTGCGGGTTTACAATCTTTTTACAACCTTCTGACAACTGGATGACGACTGATCGGGGGTTTAGCCGTTAAAGTTCTTAGTGGGCCAGGTTGGCTCAGGTTGAAATTCAAATCAGGCTCGGAGTCAGATGCCTTGCGGTCGATCGGACCGGGATGACTTCGAAACCCAATGGAGTCTCTCATGATGAAATCTTTTCAAACCCTATTCTTGTTGACCCTGGTGCTTTGCGGCAGTGGTCTTTCCGTTGCGGATCAGGTCCGGTTGGATGTTGGATCACCTTACGCCAAGGTACAGGTGGGCGATAAAAAGCAGAATGTCTGGGTCCGGGTGGGATTGACCGGTTTCCGGATGGAACAGGAAAAAAAGCGGGCGCCAGTTAACGTGGCGATCGTGTTGGACCGCTCCGGTTCCATGCAGGGTGAAAAAATCAAAAAGGCGAAACAGGCAGCCATGCAGGCCATCGACCGCCTCGAAGCCCAGGACATCGTCAGTGTCATCACCTACGACTCCAGCGTCAATGTGCTCGTTCCAGCGACCAAGGCCACGGACAAGGCCGCCATCCGACAGAAGATCGCTTCCATTCGGATCGGTGGCAACACCGCCCTGTTCGCCGGGGTCAGCAAGGGTGCAGCAGAGGTTCGCAAGTTCATTGACGAAGAGCGGGTAAACAGGATCATCCTGCTGTCCGACGGTCTGGCCAACGTGGGACCGGCATCACCTGGAGCGTTGGGAAAACTGGGGGCTTCCCTGATGAAAGAGCGGATTTCGGTTTCCACCCTCGGGCTGGGACTGGGTTACAACGAGGACCTGATGATGAAGCTCGCTCTCAAGAGTGGTGGCAATCATGTTTTTATTGAAAACGCTTCCGAACTGGCGGACATCTTCAACAAGGAGTTTGATGATGTGATGTCGGTGGTCGCCCAGGATGTCAAAATTTCGTTCGAGGTTCCCGAGGGCATTCGGCCTGTCCGCGTGCTGGGGAACGAGGCGGATATCAATGGCCAGAAAATTGTCACACGCCTGGCGCAGATTTACAGCAAACAGAGCCGTTTTATTCTCGCTGAACTGGAAATCCCGGTTGGGGAGAACAGTCAGAAGCTCGACCTGGGAACCGTCTCCGTTCGCTACCGCAACATGAGTTCCGGCGCCGAGGATCACCTGACCGGTAAAGCGAGGATTGAATACTGCGATTCTGCCAAGCAGGTCGATTTGACCATCAACAAGCCCGTTCTGGAGGACGTTGTCGCCATGGTCGCCAACGAGCAGAACAAACTGGCTACCGCCTACCTTGACAAGGGGAACCTCAAGGAATGCATCCAGTGTCTTGACGCCAACGGAAAGTGGTTAAGGGATAATTCCGTCAAGCTGGGCAGCAAGAAGCTCGAGACGTATTACCGGCTTAACAACTCCCAGCTGGATCAGATCAAATCCAATCAGCTGAACACCGGGCGGAAAGCGATGCGGGCCGTTCAATCGCAACTGGATAACCAGCAGCGTTACCAGCAGAATGTCGCGCCCGGTGGAAAATAGCCCGCCAGGGGTTTCGTGGCAGGAATCGAACAAGGCGCCCTTCGGGGCGCCTTTTTTTTGATGGACCCGGGTAACACCCAACCTGCGGGTTTTTCCCGAAGAACTCTCCTCGCCTCTCTTCAGCCCAACAGTTTTTCGTGGGAAGGGGAAGCGATTATTTTTGCATCACTTCGGGGATGTAATTCAGCGTGTAGTAACCCACGGCATTGCGAAGCTTCTTTCCTTTACGGGAAAGCACGCTATCCAGGTGCAATTCGTGAACGTGCCCGACATGCAGTTTGTCCACGGTCAACCGAACGGAGAGACCATCTTTGGAGACTTGGGCCCCGGTGATTTTGCAATCCACGTGATCCACTTCCGGACTGCCATAGCTGCTCTGGTAGATATACGTATAGGTCGGCATTTTGTAAGAGGCCAGGTCTCCGGCAGTCTTGGGATCGACAGGTTGGGTAAAGGTCAACTCGAAACCGTCGTGGCGAGCCTTCATGTTGAGTACTTCAAACGGGACCTTACCCGTCCATTGCACTCTCTCGAGGGCAAAGGGTTTGGTTCCCCGGGAACCCCAGCCACGGTTGGTTCCTCCCACGAAAAGCATCCCGTTTTTTGCCTGCTCGATGGCCAGCGTACCGGAACCAAAACCCTGCAGGAAAGGAAAACAGGCTCCCTGGTAATGACCTTTGACCTTTTGCAGGTCGACGCGCATCACCCAACTGAAGGTCTGGTCGCCAACGAACATCTGTCCCTGGAAGGGACCAAATTTTCCACCGGAACGATCGCAGACAATGCCGCTGGCTGACTGTCCCATCTTTCGGTAGGGGAACAGGACGGCTGTCGGTTCCAGCTCCGGAATCCGTGCTGCCTCGGTCATGATCCGGCTGCCGCTTTTGGGCTCTGCCGGCCGGGGTCCAATGGCGTCGGTGACATCGTACCACTTGTTGCCCACAGGATGCCCCTGGAACGAACCCTTTCGGAGCCACTTGAGACCGCAAGTACCATTCCACGGCCCCTGGTTGTCGGTATAGAAAATTTCGCCATCAATATTTTCACCGATTCCACCGGGGGACCGGATGCCGCTGCAGGTGGGAACGGTCTTGCCATCAGGGCCAACCCGCAGACACCATCCACGGTACTTGTTGTTGCTGCTGAAAGAACCGGTCAGGCAAAGGACGACCCAGATGTTGCCCTCCCTGTCAAACTTGGAACCGAAGGCATACTCGTGGTAGTCACCGTTGATTTCCCATTCATCGGAAACCGTCTCGACGATGTCCGCCAGACCGTCCCGGTTGGTGTCCTTCAGGCGTGTGACTTCGCCCCGCTGTGTGGCGTACAGCCAACCATCCCGTTCGGTCAGGCCCAGCACCTCATGCAGTCCGTCCATGAACAGCTGGTTGGTGATTTTGGAGGGATCTTTTTGAAGCGGATTCCGAAACATGTAGATATCGCCCCGGCGCGACGAAACTGCCATGCGGCCATCGTCCATCATCTCGATTCCGCCTCCCTCCAGAACCACGCCTTCCGGCGTTGGCACTGACTCGATTACGTAGTATTCATCTCCACGCGGCTTTTCCTGGGCCGCTCCCTGTTCGAGGGACGTGACCAAGAACATCAGGGAAAAAATCAGCAGTGCCAGTTGATGGACAGGCAGCAAACGCCGGTTTCGGTGAAGGGAGGCGAGTTGGTTCTCAATTTTTTTCATGGGTTTACCAGATGTATTCCTGAGTGAATTCGGCCTTGCCGTTTTCTAGGTTGATTTTGATAAGCAGTTCCTGGTTGTCACCTGCCGATCGAATCATGGTTTGGTCGCTGGTGGTCAGCCGGATCTGATAGTCATCGCCAATGGAATAGGTTCCATCGTCCCCGCGGGTGATCTTTTTGGCGCTGGCAGCCCGATACCAGATTGCCCCTGTCGATTCCGATTCCAGGACGAAGGTCCGCTGCAGGGAAACGGCATCCTCTTCAATCCGGGGGGCGGCGAAATCGCTGATCTTCAGGTCGCCCAGCTGGTAACGGAAAATCGGTTGGCGGTCGCTGTTGAACTCGTAACCCCGGAACCGCAGACCCAGTTCCTTGGCCGACTGTTTGGGCCACTCTTTTTCCGCGACCTTGGGCAGTGCAAATGAAACACCCTCCGGGAGCTTGAGCACGTTGTCACCCAGAGGTGGCTGGTACCCCTGGCCACGCCCCACCCAGTGACGGGAGGCATCGATGAAGGCCCCGAACCAGATCATGGCCAACCGGTTGTTGTTAGCGTCAAATGCCAGGTTGACCTCTTCCGGGTAGCCGACGCCGATGGCTCGCGATCCGGCTCCCTCGATAAAGTTGCGGTAAATCCTGGGTGCATCGGTAGCCACCAGCTGCATCTTTGCCTGGACGAGTCCCTTGGGCTTGGCCGCTTTTTCTCCATCGGCAAGGTACTCCCAGATCGCGGCAATCTGCTTGTTGGCATCTCCGTCGAGGACGTCGTCAAAGAATGACTTTCCTCCTGGCCACGATTCGGGCATCCGGGTGCCCGGACGGAACCGGCTTGGTTTCATCATGTACAACTGGAACCAGTCCCGGTTGAGGCGTTTGGACATTGACGTCAGGCTGATGGCCTGGATTCCGGTAGCCCGATACTTGCCAAAGGTGTGGCATTTGACACACGAAAGTCCATTTTCCTTTTCACTGGTTCCCGCGAAGGCTTTACCGATCAGCTTGATTTTCCGCGGAGACTGTTTGAACTCTACCTGCACAATATCCGTCAGTTTGTCTTCGGCGAGCAAATTACCGGCCAGGTCTCCCAGGTTGGTTTCGCCAAATCGGGGCATTCGGGTTGCCATGTAGGGTCGTTCCTTGGCACCGTTGTTGAGCACCTGACCCAGCCACTGGGAATTAAGCTTGGCACCCACACCGGTGAGCAGGGGGGGCAGGCGGCCTTCATCGCCCATCTCCGGTTGGGTGGAGGTGAACCATTTCTGGCGTCCGTAGATCTCGTCCGATTCCCCTCTCCGATCGACCACGCCCCCGACAAAGTCCCGTTCGTGGCAGGCGTAGCAGTTGAAGGTCGCCAGGTTCTGGTGGATTTTTTCCTTGCGACTGATTTCTCCCGGCAGCGGAGCGGAGAGGGCCGCAACCAGGGAAGCCCGCTGTTTTTCATTCAGGCCAAAATCGGGTGCACCCTCTTTTCCTTCCAGGCAGCCGCCGGTTTTCAGGTCGGCCAGGCCATTCTGGGCCTTGAAGGAAGAGGCCAGGTTCTGGTTGCCCACCTTCATCTGGTGGCAGTTGGCACAGCCGAGACTGGTAAAGTATTCCGCTCCCCGCTTGGCTTTTGCAGCGTCGAGTACAAACCGGTCCTTGTCCATCGGTGGTTTTCTGGTGGCTTTCAACAGGCCGCCAATCGACTGTTTGGGCAGGTCCGGTCCGGTAACAACACATTTCAATTCTTCGCCTCCACCCTTTTCGAAATACTCGATGCGGACATCGTGGATTCCCTCTTTCAGATCCATCGATCCATTGACGGTTTTGGAGCCGTGCACACCGTCATTATCGATAACCCTTTTTCCATCGATCAGCAGGCGGGATCCGTCATCCGAGCTGAGGCTGAAGTTGTACTTGCCGGCCCGGGTAACCTTCCAGAAACCGGTGAACACGAGGCCAAAATTGTCTCCCCTTCCCGAGACGCTGGTTGCCAAAGTGGGAGCGGATCCGGTGGAAAGCGGTTTCAGCTTGTCAAATACCGGCAGGTTGTCCCAGCTGCCGGAATAGATGGCTACATTGATGTTGGATTTGACCTTGATGTCTTTCAGTAGGTAGGTGGCGATGTCCTTCGCTTCCCCGCCGGCGAGATTCAAGTGAGGCATCCGCCCGGACGGTCGGGCCTCCAGCGGATTCTGCAAGAAGCGGGTCAGGCCGGGTATCGTGTACTTGTCGGCCAGTTTTCCAAGCGGAATCGAGGTGGACAGGAGGGTGTCGGAATTTTGCGGGTTATGGCAGGCGACACAGCCGATGGAATGAAACAGCTTTTCACCATTGGAGACTGGCCCGGGAAGCGGGGGCGTGTCGGACGTCTTTCCGGTGGAAGCAAGGAAGTGTCCCAGTGCCTCAGCGATGTTTTTCTTTTCTGAAGCCGATTTTCCAGACAGCACATCCGGCATGGAAGTTCCCGGCTTGGTCCCGTGAGGGTCGAGAAGATATTTTTCAAAGTAGCCGGGCCTCACCCGGTTGCCGATCTGGGACAGGACCGGTGCCTGTTTGGCAGCCACCGACCAGCCATTCCCTGCGGACTGGTGGCAGGAGGTGCAATTCAGTTCGTTGATCAGCAGACGCCCCCGTTCGATGTTGGACGTGGATTCCACATCGACAAATCGTTCAAAGGCGGCAATCACCGGGTGGTGGTCCTGTTGGGCCGAGGCTGATTCGGTGAATGCAATCGATAACATCCATCCAAGGATGCCAAAGACTGCGACTACGGGCTCCAGTTGCACTTTCATCCAAATGCCTTTTTCGTGGTTGCAAACGGTCGTTCGTTGCGAATGGGGGTGAGCGAGTTGGAGTTACTGCCATTCTCAGGGCGAGACCGATAATTTAACATCCATCCATCAGGGAGACTACATCGTTCCCCGAATTTTTGCACCGCCCGAGGAGCCTGTTTTGAACCTGGTTTTTTTCGACATCGATGGCACACTTCTAATCTCCCAAGGGGCCGGCGGCAAGTCGATTGTTCGAGTGATGAGGACGATTTTTGGAATCCGGGAAGAGATCGCCGAAATTGAAATACACGGGCAGACCGACCGGGAGATCGCCAGCCAGTTGTTCCAGGCTCATGCCATTGAAGAGACCGAAAGCAACTGGAAGCGATTCGTTTCAGGTTACCTCGGAATCCTGGGGGAAGAACTGGAGGCCTGTGAGGGCAGCCTGTTGCCCGGTGTCCCGGATTTGCTGGAATGTCTTGCCAGATCGCCGCAAGTCGAGTTGGCACTTTTGACGGGCAACATTGAAAAGGGCGCCCGGAAAAAAGTCGACTATTTTGGAATTGGTGACTACTTTGCATGGGGAGGGTACGGTGACCATCACCGGGACCGGTCGGACCTGGCCCGCAGTGCGATGGAAACCGCCGCTTCCCGGCTGGATCTTGAGACCCTGGAGAATGTGTTTGTGATCGGCGATACCCCGAATGACATTCGTTGTGGCAAAGCGATTGACGCGGTGACCGTGGCGGTGGCTACCGGAGGCTCGACGGGGGAACAGCTGAAACCGTACACTCCTGATTTTCTGGTAAATGATCTGAGTGACGTTGAGGCGATGGTGGAAATTCTCAGCGGTGGCGTTCGTTAATCGGCAAGAGGTTCGGGTCTAACGGACCGAAAAGGGACGCCCTGTGAGCCTGCCCGACCGACCATCCGATTGCACGAGGGTGACCCCGGACATCGACAACGCCAGCGGTTGTCCCGTACCTGGAGCGTTTCCCCAAGGCTGCAGTCCCGGTTACCATGCTGACAGTCCGTCCTTCAGTTCGCCGGGATTGACCGAATGAGTCTTGAAAGAATGCAACTTCAGCTGGATGAGTCTGCCCTTCCCGAGGCGGCTCGTCGGATCATCACCAGTGGACGGCAAGCCATTGAGGCGTTTCAGGCGGTTTCTCACACCGATCCGGTCCCCGGTTTTCACCCCGGAGATTTTGAAGAAGCGTGGCGGTGGCTGGTGGCAGTTTCGGGCCAACTGGATCACCGGTCCTCCCCCCGGTGCTGCGAGTGGGGGAGTGGATTTGCGGTGGTCAGCGCCCTCGCCAGTTTGGTCGGTTTTCAGTGCACGGCAATCGAGTCGGACCGGCGTCTCTTCAAGGCGTCCGCTCGCTGGCTGCATGGCCTGGGAGCGGAGCTTGAGCACTTGCAGGGATCGTTCATCCCGGCAGATTTTTCCAGTAGCTGGAAAGAGAGCCAGGCGGCGGCGGAAATGGGGAGCATGTCCCTGTGGCTCGATCTGGAAGCCCGGTTTGCCCTGGAAGGAAAGGAAGAAGCCAACGCGATCTTTGATCTCGTTTATGCCTATCCCTGGCCGGGCGAGGAGACGTTCGTGTTTGAGCTCTTCGATTTCAGTGCCAGGCGGGGAGCCTGGCTGCTGACCTTTCATGGTGCAGCAGATTTTCGCCTGCACCGGAAAACAGACTGAGCGAGCTTCAAGACTGCTGGTTGCCGAATTCGGATCGGGCAGCCGCAAGCGCTTCATTTATTTTTTGAGGGTGTTTCCCCCCAGCCTGGGCCATGTCCGGCTTGCCTCCTCCACCGCCACCGACGATGGGGGCGACCGTCTTGATCCAGTTGCCGGCACTGTACCCCTGATCGACAAGTTCCCTCGAAATCCCGGCCACCAGCAGGACCTTCGATTCTCCAAGTGCCGAGGCCAGCAGGATCGCAACCGGGCCGATTTTTTTTCGAATCTGGTCGATGGTATTCCGCATCAGGTTCGGATTTCCTCCCGGGATCTCCGCTGTAATGATCCGGATCCCCCGTTCCTCGACGGCCTGCTGAATCAGATCATCGGCGGAGACGCCCCCCGAGGATTCCAGTTTTTGCAGTTGCTCATCGAGCCTGCGGATTTCTGCCTGGGCATTCTCTATCCGGAGGGCGGTGTCAAACAGTTCGGAGTTGGAAGCCTGTGCGGCTTCGCGGAGTTTTTCCCGGGTTTCGGCATAGTCGGGTGTTTCCTCGCGGGTCGGGGACGGGCGGTCTTTTTTCTTTCCCCCGGGTCTGCCCGCATCGAGTTGCTTTTTCAGTTGCCTGACCTCTTCAAACAGTTCCAGCGTTTTTTCGGGCAGCTGACCGATGTTGCAATCGAGTAATTCGGCACAGCGTTTGGCTTCGCTGGCGACCCGCTCCCGGTAAAGCTTCGCCTTTTGTCCCGTCAGGACCTCAATCCGTCGGGTTCCCGCAGACAGCCCCGATTCGCTCCTGATTTCCATCAATTCCACGTCGGCTGTATTGTCGAGGTGCGTCCCTCCACACAGCTCCCGGCTGAAGTCGCCCATGGAGACCATTCGGCAGGGATCCGGGTATTTTTCACCAAACAGCATCATCGCGCCGGCGTTCCTGGCTTCGTCCAGGCTGACAATCGATGCCTCGATCCCGTGAGCGGCATCCACATAACCATTCGCCGTATTCTCAATCTGAAGCAATGTTTCCCGGTCGACCGATTGAGGGTTGCTGTAATCGAAACGGAGGAAGTCATCTTCCACCTTGGATCCCTGCTGGTGGGCATCCCGGCTGATATGTTGTTGCAGGGCTGCGTGCATGATATGGGTGGCTGAATGGGCCCGGCGAATGCCCTGGCGACGGTCCTCCTCGACCCTCGCCACGACCTCATCCCCCTCGCTGACCGTTCCGGAGACCAGTCGCCCGAGATGTGTAAACAGTTCTCCTTCTTTCTGCGTGTCCTGGACCTCGAACTCGAACTGGTCTGATCGGATCCTCCCGCGGTCACCCACCTGGCCGCCGGATTCGGCATAAAACGGTGTGCAGTCCAGCACGAGGGTGGCGTCGGCTGTGATGCCGGAATCGGTGCTCAATGAAGCGACCCGCCGGTCTCCGGTGAGAATGGCCCTGACGGTGCCGGTGGATTCAATCTGCTGGTAACCGACAAATTGCGTGGCTTGGACTTCGTTTTTGACCTGGTCGAGGGGACCGCCTCCCATGACTCCCACATCACCGGATGAGGAGTCCTTTCCGTGCTGTTGCATGTAACGATCGAAAGCCTCGCGATCCACCTGGAGTTCGTTGTCGAGGGCAATCTTTTCGATCAACTCGATCGGTATCCCGTGTGTGGTTCGCAGCTCGAAAGCTTGCTTGCCGGAAAAGGTCCGTTCACCCGCGGAGACCAGTTTTGCAACCACCGGGTTGACCCGTGCGATTCCGTTTTCCACCGTGTTCAGGAAGCCTTCTTCTTCGGCCTTGAGGGTGTTCTGCACCCTTTCGGAGGTTTCCTCAAGTTCGGGGTAGGCAGGTTTCATCTGATCAATGACCCGTGGAACCAGCTGGTAGAGAAAGGAATCACGCATTCCCATCTGGTAGCCATCGAGAAAAGCGCGGCGGACCAGTGTCCGGATCACACTGTTCTCCGCCTTGGGTCCCGGCCCGGTATTTTCGTGGATGGAAAAGGTACAAGCCCGTACGTGGTCGGCGATCCGCCTCAATTTGCGCCCCTCGTCAGACACTGGGTCGTATTGCGTCCCGCAGATTTCCCCGGCCGCCTCCACAAGGGGTCGCAGAAGATCGATGTGGTAGTTCGTGTCGGCCCCCTGCATCACCGCCGCGCAACGTTCCAGGCCCATCCCGGTATCGATATTCCTGTGGGGAAGGGGCTGCAGGTTGTCGGGTGGATCACCGCAGCGGTTGAACTGGGTAAAGACGAGGTTCCAGATTTCCACCTTTTTTCCATCGTCCGGCGTGTAGTAGATTTCAGAACAGGGGCCGCAGACCCCATCAGGACCCTTGGAGGGAGCCTCGGCCGGCCAGAAATTTTCGTCCTCATCCTCGCGGGAGATCCGATCGTTGCTCAGCCCGATTTCCTGGTGCCAGATGTCTGCTGCCTCTTCATCATCCAGGTAAATGGTCACACTCAGCCGATCCCGGTCGATTCCCAGCCATTTCCTGTCCGTGAGGAATTCCCAGGCCCAGTGGATGGCATCCCGCTTGAAGTAATCACCGAAACTGAAGTTTCCCAGCATTTCAAAGAAGGTGTGATGGTAGGCAGTGCGGCCCACGTTATCGATATCGCCGGTCCTCAGGCATTTCTGACAGGTCGTGGCTCGTGTGAAGTCGAGATCGATGTTGCCGAGGAAGTGTTCCTTGAACTGGTTCATCCCGGCGGGGGTAAAGAGAACGGTTTTGTCCCATTTGGGCACCAGGACATCGCTGGGCTGCACGCTATGTCCGTGACTGGCGAAAAAATCGAGATATTTTTGTCTTAACTCGTCGGTTTGCATCGGATCGACTCGCTTGTTTTCCAAATTCCCGCTGTTGGGAGCGGCTGCCTGGGCCCCCTTCAACATCCGCCTGGCAGGAGGACTCGACGGGAAAGACAGGACCTGGCTACCTGAATGACGGTTTTCATCAGTTCCCAGGGCAACCAGTCAGCCTTCGCCCCCAATGTATCCGGCCCAATTTAAAGGGAAAGCTGATCGGCAAAGGGAACGATGGTCGGTTTCCAGGGAACGTCGGTTTCAAGGAACATCGGTTGTACGGAACATCGGTTGTACGGAACGATGATGATCGAAAACCGGGGTACTGAGACTGCAGTTTTCTGCCTGCCCTGCACCTGCTGGATTTCCCCAGATCCCATGGGCCGTTCAATTGGCGAATTTTTCCGTCAACCGTCCCGGTGATCCCATGATATTGTATCCGCAGTCCAGGTGGAGGGTTTCGCCGGTGATCCCGTTTGACATTCCGGATAGCAGGTAGGCGCCGGAATTGGCGATTTCCTGTTCGGTAATGTTGCGTCCCAGTGGAGCCATTCCTTCGTACAGGGAAAGCATCTCCTTGACTCCGGCTGCCACACCGGCCAGGGTTTTGACCGGGCCGGCGCTGAGTGCATTGACCCGGATTTTCCGTGGTCCGAGATCATAAGCGAGGTACTTGGTGACCGATTCAAGTGCTGCCTTGCAGACGCCCATCATGTTGTAACCCGGCACACATTTCTCGCCGCCGAAATAGGTCATGCAGGCAATCGCGGAATCTTCATTCATGATATCCTTTGCCGCATTGGCAATTGCAATCAGGCTGTAGGCGCTGATATCCATTGCCAGCTTGAAGCCGTCGCGACTGCATTCCACGGTGGAACACTTGAGGTCTTCGAGTTTCGCGAAGGCAACGCTGTGCAGGATAAAATCGAGTTTGCCGAATTCGCTGGCAGCCCGGTCCATCACCTGCCGGATATTGTCATCACACTGAACATCGAGCGGGGTCATGAAGCGGACGTTATCCTCGTATCCACGCAACGCCTTTTTGACCCGCAGCGTATTTTTCTTTTTTGCATCATCCGGCTTGTCCGGCAGGTGGGTGACGCCGCAGGTTGCACCCTGCTTCATGATTTCATGAGCGATGATACTGGCGATGGAACTGTCATTGGCAATTCCGATGACCAGACCTTTTTTGTTTTCAAATAAACCCATACAAAAACCCAAATCTGTTCTGTCTCGCGTTCTGTTTGTCCAATAACCGTCTGCCGGTGAATCATCCCCTTCAGTCATCCGGAGGCCCGGTTCCTGAAAAAAGCAGTACCCAATCGTTATCAAAATGACTACAATTTGGCAGCAAGCATGGAAAATAGCAGTTTTTAGATAAGCCATCAATGCCGCACGATTCGCCGCTTCCCGGGCTCTCCGAGCGAATTCAACTCTTCCCTTCCTCCTCGGAGCTTGTTCCCCGATCCATCGAGCTGATGGCGGATCCTGAAAAAGAACTGAGTCTGGCTCTCGGTTCGGTGTTGGAGTTTGTCGCCCGCCAATGGTCCCTGCCCAGGCTGGCGGTAGTGGCAGGCAACCGGGGACGTTGGGACCGTTTGGCGCAGACGGGCGCATGCGAACTGGATGAAGCGCTGCTGGCCGAGGCGTTGGACAGCGGCATGTTTGCTTTCTCCTTGGCCAGTGAAAATGCCGGTGGCAAGGAAGTCCCGCAAAAAAAGGGAGCGGTACCGTTGCTGCGAAACAGCCAGGAAGGGGAAATCCTGCTCGTCGGCGCCTGCGACCAGTTGGGTGCCGAGCAGGTCGACTCCCTGGCCGCGGTCATCGCCTATGCCCTTGCCATCGGGAGGGCAACGCGTCAGCAGGACCGCCGAATCCGTCGTCAACAGGCCATTCTGGAGGTGGCGGCTCAATGGAACCAGACGCAGGAGGTGACTGCCCTTCTTGAGCAGATGGCTGAGGCGTCGACCAACCTCATGCGAGCCGAACGAGCGAGCATTTTCCTCTGGGACAAGCCGAATAAGGCACTTATCGGACGACCGGCGTTGGGGGTTGAGAATAATGAACTCAGGATTCCTGACACCACCGGAATCGTGGGCCAGGTCGTGCAAACGGGAGAAGTCCGGCGTGTGGATCTCGATGTCAAGGAGCAGGAAGAAATAGACCGGCAGGTCGATCGCCAGCTGGGATTTGAAACCAGGACGCTTCTCTGTGCTCCCCTGATCTGCCAGGGTGAAATCCTGGGGGCTTTCGAGATGATCAACAAGGTTGACGGAAACTTTGATGCCGAGGACGAAGCGGACCTCGAAGAACTGGCGTCACACGCCGGCATCGCGCTGGCCAACACGCAGCAGATCGAGGAGCTGTTGCGAAAGCGGGAGACGCTGGTCAACCAGGCAGCCGCGGAAGTTCGAATGGTGGGACAGTGTCCCGCCATGGAGAACCTCAAAGCCACGATTGAGCGGGTGGCAGACACGGACCTGTCTGTCCTGATCCTTGGCGAAAACGGCACCGGTAAAGAGGTGGCCGGGCAGATGGTGCATTACCTGAGCAAGCGACGAAAGGAACCCCTGGTTACCGTCAATTGTGCTGCCATCACCGAATCCCTGCTGGAAAGCGAATTGTTCGGCCATGAAAAGGGTGCCTTTACCGATGCCAATGAAACGCGGCCAGGCAAGTTCGAACTGGCTTCGGGAGGAACTCTTTTCCTGGATGAAATCGGAGACATGAGTCTGGCGGGTCAGGTGAAACTCCTGCGGGTGCTGGAAGAAAAAGTCGTGGTCCGGGTTGGGGGCTCCACGCCCATTCCGGCAGATGTGCGAATGATTGCCGCCACCAACCAGAACTTGGGAGAACTGGTGCGGGAGAAAAAATTCCGGGAGGATCTGTTCTTTCGCTTGACGGTGGTCACCATTGATATGCCACCCCTGCGTGACCGGGATGACGACGTGATGGTGCTGGCCGAGCACTTTCTGGAGGAATTCTCGAGGCAGGCCAAGCGGAAAGTTCCCGCCTTTACTGCTGCCGCCCGCAAGAAATTGCTGCAACACCCTTGGCCCGGGAATGTCCGAGAATTGCGGAACATGATGGAGCGACTGGCGTACCTTTCGCAGAATGAAAAGATTGAAGGTGAAGACCTGGCTTTTATCATGACTGGCCCGCTGAATTCCGAACCTCAGTATTCTCTGGAGCTGAATCTCGGTGATGCGACGCGGGATTTCCAGATTCAATTCATCGAAAAGCAGATCAGCCTGGCTCGCGGCAACATGACTGATGCGGCCAGGAGGCTGGGACTGCATCGGAGCAACCTGTATCGAAAAATGAGGCAACTGGGGATGGAGTGTGGCGAAAATCAACCGTAGAGTTCACCTGCCACTGCCGGAGGCTCCCTGGTCCTGTGTACCTGAAGAAAGACTTCACCCGAAAACAACTCGGAAAACGTGATGAACGAGAATGATTCGACTGGGAATCGATCGGCGGGCGGGCAATCCGGCCTGCTTCCCTTTTACTCGCTTGATGGAGACTGTTTCGATTTTGAGCGAGAGCACATTTTTGAGCAGAGCTGGGTCCCGGTCGGATACGCTTCCGACCTGAGCAGTCGGGGAGACTACCTGTGCACCGAAATCGCCGGAATTCCCTGTGTGGCAGTTGTGGATGGCGAGGGGCAGAAGCGGCTGTTTGAAAATGTCTGCAGGCACCGGGGCACCCGGCTTTGCACCGAGCCGGCAGGACGGCTCAAGTCGGCGTTTGCCTGCCCCTATCACGGTTGGAAATACGATTTTGCCGGACAACTGGTCAGCGCCCCGAACATGCAGGATGTCGAGGGATTCGACAGGTCGGAGTGGGGCCTTGGAGGTTATGCTTTACGCGAATGGAGTGGTTTGCTGTTTGCCACGCAGCAAGCTGGAGAGATTGAGTTGCCGGCTGCCCGGTTGGAGCGGATCGCAAAGCTCTACCAACTTGATCAGTGCCGGAGGGTTGAAACGATTTCCTACGACGTGGCTGCCAACTGGAAGCTCATCTTTCAGAATTTCAACGAGTGTTATCATTGCCCGTCGGTTCACCCGCAGTTGACACCCTATTCCGACTACCGTGAATCTGAAAATGAATTTGAGAGGGGTGCCGTACTGGGTGGTCCGATGAAAATTCGGCCAACTGCAGGGACGATTTCACGGGATGGTACCTGTTGCGGCACCTTGCCCTCCGGATTGCCCGCGGAGGAACATGACAAGGCAAGGTATTTCACGGTGTTTCCGAACCTGTTCATCAGTTTTTTTCCTGACTATGTGATGGTTCACCGCCTGACCCCGGCTTCCGTCGGGCGGACAAAAATTGTCTGTGATTTTCTCTTTCATCCTGAGACAATTGAATCACCCGGTTTTGACGCCAGCAAAGCATCCGGATTCTGGGACCTGACCAATCGGCAGGACTGGGAAATGTGCGAGCGGGTCCAGCAGGGAATCGCGACGCCCGGCTTTAAACCCTCGCCTTACTCCAACCTTGAAAGTCTGCTCGTCGAATTCGATCGCCATTACCGGGGGCAATTGGAACGGTTGGGCTTTGACAAGATGCCGGATTAAGATGTAAACAACGGCCGTTCTCCAGGCGGGAGACGATGCCGTTTTCCTTCCCGTAACCCTCCCTGGCCGCAACCCGTCTTTCCGACAACCCCGGGTGGTCCTTCCACAGATTTCACATTTCATGGACAAACCATTTTTATTTTTCGGTTGGCCCGGGTGGTTGGTCCTGCTGCCGATCCTGTGCGCTCCCTGCCAGGCCTGGCAAATGAACCCGGCAGAGAACCGGAACCGGGAGACGGAGTTTGCATTTTTTGAGAATCGGATTCGGCCGGTCCTGGTTGAGCATTGTTATTCCTGTCACTCGGAAAACGCCGAAGACATCATGGGAGGGCTGTTGCTTGATTCAAGGGCTGCAATCCGCAAAGGGGGTGATACAGGCCCCGCCGTGGTTCCCGGGGCCCCGGAAAAAAGTTTGCTGCTGAAGGCGATTCTGTACACCAATCGGGATCTGCAGATGCCTCCTGACAACCGTTTACCGAAACAGGTGGTCGATGATTTTCGCAAGTGGATTGAACAGGGAGCGGCTGATCCGAGAGCCCATTCTCCAGTTCGGAAACAGAAAGCATTTGACCTGCTGGCTCGGCGGGAATCCCACTGGGCCTGGAAAAAACCGGACGGGTACCCGGGAGCAACGGTTGACTTGCTCGTAAACAAAAAACTCCAAAAACAGGGCCTGGACCCCGTCCCGATGGCCACACCCCGCGAGTTGGCCCGGAGAATGACCTTTGACCTGATCGGGTTGCCTCCGTTACCCGCCGAGATTGCCGCTTATGAACGGGATTGCCTGCAGGACAGAAAGGCTGCGACGGAAAAACTGGTCGACCGGCTGCTGCGGGATCCGCGGTTTGGTGAACACTGGGCCCGGCACTGGTTGGACGTTGTCCGGTATTCCGAAACCAAGGGACATGTGACCGACCAGGAAAAACCGTTTGCCTGGCGATACCGTGACTACCTGATCGAAGCGTTCAACGCGGACGTTCCCTACGACCAGCTGGTGAGGGAGCATCTTGCCGGGGACCTGCTGCCACCCGGGAAAATTCGGCCGGGGAAAAACGGTATCGACAACGTCAGCGTGATCGCTACCAGCGCTCTTTACATGCATGAAATCCATTTCATGGCGGTTGACCCGGTCAAGCAGCGTTGGGATGAAATCAACGCTCAGATAGACGTGGTCGGAAAGGCCTTTCTCGGGTTGACCACTGAATGCGCCCGGTGTCACGACCACAAGTTTGACGCCATCAGCCAAAAAGACTACTACGCCCTGGCCGGGATTTTCTGGAGTACCGAGCTCGGGAAATCGCGGACCGGCAAACGCGAGGCCCTCGACAAGTCCAAACAGGCCAGGGTGGGGCAACTGGAGAATGAACTGGATAAATTCCTGGCCGGAAAAAGAGAGCAGAGGAGAAAGGCCCAGTCCCCCAAAGCGGGCGGAAAATACTTTCCCATCAGCGACGAGTTGGGTATCCAGTCTCCCAATGATACGAGGCAGCTGATGAACCGGATCAATGCGATTGTCGCGTTGGATCCTTCCTGGAGCCGCTGGACCCGTGCTGCCAAGGATGTCAAACCAAGCGATGTGCACCTTCTGATTCGGGGCGAGCACCGCAGCGAAGGGGAACTGGTTCCACGAGGGTTTCTGACGGCGATGGGAAGAGCGGAACCCCGGAATACACCCTCCGGGCTGGAGGTCGTTCTGGGTTCACAGAAACAGCACCAGAGTGGACGGCTCTGGCTGGCTCGGCAGTTGGTGCATCCTGACAATCCACTCACGGCGCGTGTCTGGGTGAATCGCCTGTGGCACCACCTTTTTGGTCGTGGAATCGTGGCGACACCGAACAATTTCGGAAAACTGGGGGCTGCACCGGACAACCAGGAATTGCTCGATTTCCTGGCAGGTGAGCTGGTGGAACTTCAGTGGTCAACCAAAAGCCTGATTCGTCGGGTGGTCCTTTCTGATACCTACCAGCGTTCCAGCCGGGCCCCGGTTGATCTGGTCCGCCGAGATCCGCAAAATCGTTACCTGGCCCGCCATTCGAGAAGGCGGTTGACGGCGGAACAGCTCAGGGACTCCATGCTTTTTGTGGCCGGCGTGCTGGATGAACAGAGACTGGGTCCCAGCGTCGACGTCTACACACCTCCTTATGCGACCGGGAACAAGCCTTCCAATGTGCCCCGGCCGGGGCCCCTCGACGGGGCGAACCGCCGCAGCGTCTACATCAAAGTGAGGCGAAATTTCTTTGATCCTTTCCTGCGGACCTTTGATTTTCCCAATCCGGGAAAATCCATCGGCCGGAGGACCGTGACCGTGGTGCCCACCCAGTCCCTGGCGTTGCTCAACAGTCCCCTGGTCCACGAAATTGCCGCCGACTGGGGCGCCAACATCAGCGGGGATCCACTGAAGGTCGAATCGACCATCGAGGCGATGTGGGTTCAGGCCATCGGTCGTGGGCCGGATGAGAGCGAAAGGGAGGCGGCCCTGGAGCTGGTCGCAGCCCTGGAGGGTGACCGACAGGGCAAAGCCTTCTGGAAGGAGTTGGCCCACCTGCTTTTCAATCACCCGGAGTTTCTCTGGATCGACTAGTTTCAATCACCGGGAGAACTTTTCCAGGGAACGCCGCGCGTAATCGGTGTTCAGGCATTCGAGAAACGCCGCCGTCGCGTTCTGGTCGGATACGGTTGATTCCACTTGCATGGTTTGCTTGATGGCCCGGACCGCATCCGGCGAATTGGCCAGTATTTTTTGACCGATCTCCAGGGCCGTGGGCAAAAGCCGTGAGCGGGAAACGACCTGTTGGACAAAACCGGTAGCGGCAGCTTGCCGGGCCGCAACATGCTTTCCGGTCACCGACCACTGCAGGGCGGTGGACCGTCCCAGTTTCGAGCGGAGTATGTCGATGCCGTAATTGGGAGGCCAGCCAAGGCTCACCTCAGGCAGACCGAGGCGGGCGTTATGCGTCGCGACGCGGAAATCGCAGGCCGCCGCAAGTACGAGGCCCCCTCCCAGGGCGAAACCATCGATGGCGGCGATGGAGACTTGTGGCAGTTTGGCCAGTCGGGAGTAGACTGCACCCCGCAGGAGGCTGAGCTCTTTCATTTTTTCGATTTCCGCGGGCGCCAATTCTGAAACGTCATCGCCGGTGGAAAAGTTGTCTCCGGAACCACTGAGTATCACGACCCCGACCTCGGCAGCATTTTGCGAGAGCCATTCCACCAGGAGGGTCAGTTCATGGGTCAGCGACTCGTTGATGGCATTCTTCCTCTCGGGACGATCGAGCCGTACCCGCAACAGCCGTCCTTCGCGATGGACTCTGAGAAATTTCAGCGCGTTCCAGTCGAGGCCGCTGAGATCCACGACCGGGTCCCGATCGTGGGCGACAGCGTAACGATCTGCAGAGCTGCTGTTCGTATTGCGATCTAACCGGGCCCCTGGTTTGGGTCCCGGGTTACCGGCGACTTTGGACCGGACCCGTTCAGCAATCCGGTCCGTCCGGATCACCGCCCTGCGGTGGGTGCCGCTGCCAATTTTTCCCCACGCATCATGGGCCTCGACATCAAAACTGACTGTGTTTTTTTCCACTGCGGTAATCGTTGCAGTCGCCCGGACTTCATTGCGGGGTGGCGTGGCAGCCAGGTGTTTCACCTGGACATCGATGCCGACCGATTCCTCCCCGGCCTCCAGAAACGAAGCGAGGGCCTCCCTCGCAGCATGCTCCATCAGGTGGATCATTGAGGGAGTGGAATAGACTTCGGCCCGAGGGTCGTTCCCGAGGACGATCGTGTTGTCCGATTGAACGCTTGCTTTGAGCGTGCTGGTGTGTCCAATTCGGATTTCAGAATTCATGTGGCTGTTTGGGTCAGGGCGATAGAGAACAGGTTGTCCGGGGGTAAGACAAGCTTACTTCATTATAAATGGCGAAAATCGGTTAATGGAAAGGACCTCGGTGCCAGACCCGGCTTCTTGAGACCCTTACAACCGTTAACAGCGGATTTTCCGGTCGTGTGTCTCTTCCCCATCCGGATTGCCAACGCCATTTTTTCCCAAACAGTTGCCAAGCATGGGGATGGCAGGCCATTATGAAGAAAATCCTCCTGCTGATTCGGCGATCAACGAATCGTCCGATTCAAGACAATTGGAATTCCGCCGCACGCCAAGAAGGATCTCCTCAACCGCTTTTTCGCGAGCCCTTTTTCAATTTTCTCTCAGTCCACCGGAGACACGAGTCATCGTGAATGATCCAACGCCAAACACCACCCAACGCCGTGGTTTCACTCTTGTCGAATTACTGGTGGTGATTGCCATTATCGGAATCCTGATCGGATTGCTGATGCCCGCTGTGCAGGCCGCGCGGGAGGCAGGCCGTCGTACCTAGTGCCATAACAACCTGAAGCAGATAGGTCTGGCATTACACAACTATCATGACACCCAGAGAGTCTTTCCCCCGGGATGGATCAGCGACGTGCCTGCGGGAGAACCCGGTTGGGGTCTGCTGGCCTACACGCTCCCATTCATGGAGCTGAAAAATGTACATGATCGAATCGACTTTCACTCGGGAATCGGAGATGAGGTGAACGAAGAAATTCGCCTGACGCAGATTGCCATCTTCAAATGTCCCTCGGATCTGGCGCGGGACGAAGTGGTGTTGGGCCACCTGGCAGATGATCACGACCACGATTTTGCACCCGTTCATGACCATGACGAAGATGAGCCGATCCTGGTTTCCAAGGGCAATTATTCCGGGGTCTTTGGAGATACTGAAATCGAGGATTCCCCTGGCAATGGGAGAGGCATGTTTTTCTTCAAGAGCCGCCTCCGCTTCGCGGACATCCGGGATGGGACGAGCAATACTTTCCTGGTGGGCGAACGGAACCTGGAATTGGGACCCGTCAGTTGGGTTGGTGTCTATCACGAAGCCGATGCCCCGTTTGCACGACACATTGGCGCATGCGATCACGCACCCAATTCACCGGTGGGTCACTTTGAGGACTTTCGCAGTTACCACCCCCAGGGGGCGAATTTCCTGATGGGTGACGGAAGCGTCCACCTGATACCGGAGACCATCGATCTCACGGTTTACAAAGGGCTCTCCACCCGAATGGGCAAGGAAATTGCATCACTGCCCGAGTAACGAATCAATGAGATATCGCCAGCGGAGGGTCTCGCACGACCCCGGGGCTGATGCAGATCCCCGCCGCGTGTTCAGCGGATGAATCTCCGGGGCTATCTTTCGCTGGGCCCGGTTTTCCCGGGAGCCTTTCGAAGCTGTTCCAGGAACGTGTTCTCCATCGATTGCCACTCGGCTGCCAACTGCCGAACCCGCTGGGCGTTTTGGCCAGCGAGATCATTCTGCTCGGTCGGATCGGATTGCAACTGGTAAAGCGACCAGGGCTCCCCCCGGGCAGCCACCAATTTCTCATTACCGGACCGAATGGCCCGATTCCCCTCGTGGGACCACCAGAGAGTTCTGGACGAGTCCAACGGAACATCTGCCAGTAACGGAAGAAGACTCTTGCCAGGCAGGGCCGGGCCCTGCGCGAAGGGTCGCAATTGGCCGCCGGTGACCTTCAGGATTGTGGGCACAATATCAATCACATGTCCAGGCATTCGGCAGAACCGGGCAGGGGGCTCAGATTTCTTTTGCCCTGGCCAGTGAAGGATCAGCGGGGTACGGATTCCCCCTTCGTGCACCCATGTCTTGTGCCGCCGAAAGGGCGTGTTGGCAACCGTTGACCAACCCGGTCCCAGGCAAAGGTACGAGGGGCCGGAGCCCGCCGGAGCTTCCGGATCGTGCCCGTCGTTGCGGACCATGATTTCGGCACTGGCACCATTGTCGGAGAGAAAAATTATCAGGGTATTGTCCAGGGCCTGCATCTTTTCCAGTTGCCCCAGCAATCGTCCGATTTCCTGGTCCATGCGATCCACCATGGCAGCGTGAATTGCCATTTTTTTGGCCTGGAATGTCTTCTGATGCCCGGTCAGTTGTGACCAGGGAAGTGGCCGGTTGATTTCGCCGGGCCCAAGTTTTTTCAGTGCTTCGGGAAAAGGATAGGGCGGACCCAGATCGTATTCGATACCGGAAAGTCTCCCCTTGATGAGATCCAGTTGCCGGATACGTTCCCATCTTTCGGTCCGGATCCGGTCCCAGCCCACCTCGTAAGTCCGGTCATATTTTTGGATGTCCTGTGGAATCGCATGGAGAGGAAAGTGCGGCGCGGTGAAGGCTACGTAATGGAAAAAGGGCTGGTCCGAATGGTTTTGACGGTGGTCCTCCAGGCACTCGATGGCATGGTCGGCAATAGCGGTCGTTCCGTAATACCCGTCGCCAAACGGCTGCTCGCTGGTGGCAACCGGCGGCAGTTTCCGGTCGTCTTTCCAGTGCACCTTGGGATAAAAAAATCGTCCCTGGTCCTTGAGCAGGTAAGAACTGTCGAATCCATTTTGGACCGGCATACCGTCCAGGTGCCACTTTCCCGAATGATAGGATCGGTAGCCGACTTTTTTCAGTCGCCGGGGAAGCAGAGGCGCCCAGGCGGGACGGTTGCCCCGCTTGATCCCGGGCAGCTGGTCACGACGAACCTGTTGGGGGTAGTAGCCGGTCAGCAGTGTGGCCCGGGTCGGCCAGCAGCGGGCGGTATTGTAGAACTGGGTGAAGCGGGTCCCGTTGCGGGCCAGCCGATCGAGGTGGGGTGTTTTGATTTCACTGCCATAACAACCGAGGTCGGAAAAACCGAGATCGTCCGCCATAATCAGCAGTACGTTGGGACGGTTTTGCAGAGTTGACTTGAGGTCGTCTTTCCCGCTGACCGGATGGGCCAGCAGATGCAGGCTGAAAATCGCCATGGTAACAAGCCGAAAAGCCAACTGGCAGGCAACCCGATGGCGTCCGCGAGGGGAAATCCAGGATACTGGGAACATGTTCAAATCTCCGAATCGGTCCGCAGGGAGGTTCCAGAATGCAATTTGCCATTCAAACCGGGCTGGAAACAGGTGGAACGTGGTTCGATCCGCCAGGGACCATTGTTCCACACCTCCCATGCAGGATCCATCTCGGGGTGCCGGCGGCAGGTAACGCCGACAGTCATTTCGCAGGAAAGATCTGGTTCAGGTTACCGCTGCTGCTACCAAAGGCCTCTTGCTCAACCCCCATTTGCTGTAGCATCGTTACGTAGAGATTGCAGAGTGGCTGGTTGCGATCGCGACGGAATGCCAGGTGCTGCCCATGTTTCAGTCCACCGCCGGCCAGGAGGATCGGGAGGTTGGTATTGTCGTGGGTGTTGGCGTTTCCCATGTTGCTGCCAAACAGGATCATCGTGCGGTCCAGCAGACGATCTCCACCTTCAACCACTCCGGCAAGCTCCGCAAGGAGTTTCCCAAACAGCTTCATCTGCTGGTGGTCGGCATCGGCCAATTGCTGTAATTTGGCCTCCGCCTGGCCATGATGACTCAGGTTGTGGTAGCCCTCAGTGGTTTTTTGGTCAGGGTGCAACTGGAAGGGAGGCGTTGCAAACGCATCCACCATCAGGGTGATGATTCGCGTTGAATCGGATTCCAGAGCCAGGCGTGCCATTGACAGCATCAGGTCGAATTTTTCAAAGAACTGTTTCTGGTCCTGGATGTCCCGGGGTGGTTGCTCGTCGGTCGTTGGTTTGGGCAGGAGTTCCCACCGACGGTTGACTGCCAGTCTTTTCTCGATGTCCCTGACGGCCGAGAGGTATTGATCGAGACGCGATTGATCATCCTGCCCCAACTTCCGTTGAACCCGCCTGGTGTCCTCACGAAGCGTGTCCAGTATGCTGGCCCGCTCCTCGATTCGCTGCATTTGCAGCTTGACCGCCGCCGGATCGCCCTGGACGAACATTTTGCGAAAAAGGGCTGCTGCGCTTTCCTCAGCAGGCAGGAGTGCACCCTCACGGGTCCAGGCCAGGCTCCGGTTGGCCCTGTCGATGTTGACACCCAGGTTGAGCGTGGGAAATCGGGTCACAGGCCCCAGGTGTTCCGCCGCGAACTGGTCGAGCGAGATCGTGTTGCGAAAACCGCTCTTGGTGGGCCCGCGCGCCCCAGTCAAAAAACAGTTTTCCGTGCTGTGTCCGCCATCCACATCGGGATGCGAGAGTCCGCTGAAGACGGTGAAATCATCCCGAAATCCTGACAGCTCCCGGAGGTAAGGAGAAAGTTCGTAACCGCGTCCTGCCGTGGTGGGAAAGAACGGTTTGGGTAATACACCGAGGTTGTTGGAGATCAGCAGCATACGCCGGGGGACGACCCGCCCGCTCCCTGTTAACGTACCGGGTCCGGCGGCCCGGTTTCCCGCGTTCGCAGGCCGGAGACTTTCCAGCAGTGGGAGTGCCACCGTGACTCCCGCTCCCTGAAGAAAACGGCGACGGTCGACGGTATGCGTTTTCATCGGCAACCTTCCTTTCCGAGAAAGATCGGACTTTGAACGAGTGCGTGCAGCAAATCCCCCACGCGGTAGCCCTCATCATGGCAGGCATCGAGAAGGGATTCGATCTGCTCACGTTCCGAGAACCGGATCGGCGTCCCCGTCGCGTAAAGCGTAAACTGTTTCAGAAGATTGCGGGCCAGCGGCCGGGGATCGGATACCAGGAGGTCCTTCAGTTCCTGGATGTTTTGAAATTGGCGACCGTCCTGCAGTTGGCTGCTGGCATCGATGACGGAGGCCATCCGATAGTGATAATCGTGTCCAGCCCGGTCGATACCCGTAACCGATTTCCCCTGCCCGATTCCACGGTACCGGGTTCGCCACCTTCCCAGGATATCAAAGTTTTCCAGGGCCACGCCGAGGGGATCAAACCTGGCGTGACAGGTCGAACACGATTCTGATTGGGTGTGCAAGGCCAGTTGCTCCCGGATGGTACGAGCGCCGCGGATGTCGGGTTCCACCGCCGGGACACTGTCTGGCGGTGGAGGAGGAGGTTCCCCCATCAGCCGTTCCATGACCCAGGCACCGCGCAGGACGGGCGAGGTCGAAGTGCCGTTGGCAGTGACCTTCATCAACGCGGCCTGGGTCAGCAGTCCACCGTAAGGGCTCCCGTCTGGCAAGGGGATTTTTTTCATCCCGGACCCGCTGAGTGGCGTGAGTCCGTAATGCCTGGACAGCCGATCGTTGGCATAGACAAAATCGGCATCCACCAGCAAGCTTGCGGGGAGATTGTCCCGAATCAGGGCCCTGAAGAAAACGCGGGTTTCGCGTTCCATGGATTCGACCAGGTAGTTGTCAAAGCGGTACTCGGGATGCAACCGGGTGTCAGGCTCGTGTCGGCGAATGTAGCGGAGGTCGAGCCAATAGTCGGTAAAATGATGCACAAACCGGTCGAATCCCCTTGCATGAATCAGGCGGTCGGTTTGCTGTTGCAGAATGTCGGCACGGCGGAGATTGCCGGCGGCCGCCAGTTGTATCAATGTAGGATCCGGCCGGCTGCTGTGGAGAAAATGAGAGAGCTTCGAGGCAATCGCATGGGAATCGTTTTTCCCGGTGGCCGGATCGGACGGATCACGAAGGTAGAGAAAGTGGCTGGAGCAGAGGAAGGCCCGGTAACCGGTTTTCATCGCGTCCGCAAATGAGTGCCCCTCCCGGAGGCGTTTCTGAATCAGTTGATTCAGCCGATCGAGGACCCCTGCCGGAACCGGCTCGCGTGCGGCGAGGTTGACGAAACGCTCCAGCAGGCGTCGGGCCTCCTGTACGGGGTGAAGGGGTTGGACAGCCGGTCCCCATTCGTCAAACAGAACCCGGTGGGATGGGGGTGGCCAGGAAGCAGGCGGGATTGGCCCTTCGATTTCCAGCCACTGGATGGCCAGACCCGGTTGGCCCCCCTCGGGAAAGGGCGGGTAGCGATAGGTCGGTGGTCCTCCATCGACGTTGCGTGCCAGCGGCACGGGAAGCCCGAGCGGGCTGTACTCCAGCGTCTCCCTCGGCAAAAGGCGTACGTTCGTTTCGTAGACGGCGGTTTGGGGCTGGATGTCGAGGAGGCCACCTGTGGCACGGACATCTCCGGAGACGTCGGGCCCGGAGGGTTTACGGGCCCGAAACGTCATCGGTAGCGGCTCTTCGGCCGGTTGGAGTTGAAAACCATCTCCTTGCAGGACGGCCCGGGCAGAAAAACGGACCCGGTAATTCCCCGGGATTTTTGCCACGAATCCACGTGGGTAGCCGTAGTAGGGCCAGTGAGCTGAGCGGAAAAGAGCCAGTTCCAGCTTTTCGGGGGTTTTGATCGCCGCCAGTTCTCCACCATTGACCGCCCGGTTCCCGCTGGCAAAGAACATCGCCTTGGGTCCACCGAAAGTATTGCTGGCAGAGAACAGTCGGGTCCCCACCGCCCGATACCGGGTGACCGGGGGTGGCCCGTTTTCATTGGCCATCGCCTGTTGCAGGGCTGCTTCCGTCGCGGCCAGGTAGGCCGCCAGCTGAACCCGCGACATGTCCAGGGCGCTACTGGTCCTGTTGAAGCGGTGAGCCTCGCGGTCCTCCGGCAGCCTGTCACGGATATCCAGTTGTGGCAACTTCAGCAAATCCCGCAGGTTCTGCTCGAATTCTTCCCGCGTCAGTCGTCGCCAGGGGCCTCGGCCGCTTGCCCCGATGTCGGTCCGGTCAGCCTCGACGAGAGGCGTTTTGAGAGCTTTCAGCAGTGTCTGCCGTTGTTCCTGTGGCAGTCGGTCGGGATCAGGCGGCATTTCACCCGCCTCAATCCGGTCATGAATCAGAACCCAGCGATTGAGCAGTTTCCGGTCTTCAGGCTGGAAAGGCAACCTCGCCAGGTCGAGCCCCCCTTCTGCCGTGTCCCCCTCGTGGCAGTCGAGACAAAACTTGCGGATCAGCTTTTTCGGCGACTGCCGGTTTTCCACGGCGGCAGACACCGCAACAAGCCAAAGTCCTGCCGCAACGAACACCACCGAGCGAAGGGAACGCCCTCGAGGGATACGGTTTGCCGGTTTCCTCGTGTTCACGCGAATAGCTCCCGGATGGGCTGGCCCCTGTCGGTAATGGGAATGGGACGGTCACCGTCATAGAGGTTCTTGTGATAATCGATTCCGACGGAAGCGCAAATGGTTGCGAAAAGGTCAGGCACGCCGACAGGATGGGAGACGATTTTTCTGGAAAGTTCATCGGTTTCTCCCCACGCTCCCCGATGCGACAGGCCCCCACCGGCCAGAACGCAGCTGAAGGCCCGGACCTGATGACCGCGTCCTCCCCCCCCGTCGAATTCGGGCGGTCGACCAAATTCGGTGGTGATGACGATCAGGGTGGTGTCCAGCAGGCGCTTGGCTTCCAGATCCATGATCAGCGTAGCGACTGCCGTATCCAGTTCGCGGATCAGCTTGTGCTGGTTGAGGATTCCCTCGTTATGAACGTCCCAGCCAATTCCGTTCAGGAAATTGAGGTTGTGTGAAACCTCGATGAACCGGACTCCCCGCTCAATCAGCCGCCGGCTGAGAAGGCATCTTTGGCCGAATTCACCGCCATAATGATTGCGAAGCTCAGAGGGTTCACGATCCAGACGGAACACCTGCATGAATTCCGGGCCGCTCAGCTTTTGACTTTGTTCGATTGCCGCGTCGTAATCGATTAACCGCTGGTCGGTGGTTGGGTCAGCATTCCGTTTCAGGGCGGACAACAGTTTTTTTCGCCGGGTTTGACTTCGCGGGGTAATGCCGTCGGGACGGGTCAGCCCGGCAGGTCCCTTTTTGGTATCGGTCAGGTACAGGTAGTTATCCCGCGTACCCAGGAATCCCGGGCCACGGGTGGTGTTGGGATATCCGATCAGCACGTAGGGGGGTGCTGTACCGTCTGCGGCCCCCTTTTCGTGGGCGACGATCGATCCCAGCGAGGGGTAAGTCACCGTTCCACTGATGGGCCGGCCGGTGTGCATGCGGTTGGTCGCGGCGGCATGCTCGTCGATCACTTCATGGTGCACGCTGCGGACTGCCGTCACGCGGTCCATCCGCTTGGCCAGTTGGGGTAAATGTTCACAGACCCGGACTCCAGGGACGGCTGTTTCAATGGAATCGTAATAAGAGCCTGCCCGTTTTTTTTGGGGGTCGCCTTTCCGTTTTGGATCGAAGGTGTCGATCTGGCCCATGCCTCCGCCAAGCCAGATGGATATCACGTGTTGGGCCTTTCCCTGCAACGGTCCGGAGGGGTGGGCCTGATCGCCGCCGATCGTGTGAGGCGAGGCCAGCCCTGCACCCGTCAATACGCCGGTTGCGAGGAATTTCCGTCGGTTCAGACAGGTTATTGGAGTCACAGTAGGGTTCTCCATCAAGGGATCCAGACGAATTCACGGTGATTGATCAAGCTCCACATCACGTCTTGCAGGGCACTCCGCCATTCCGGCGTTAACCGGGTGTCGTGAGGGGGACCGGCGAGAACACGCCGTTCGATTTCAAGTTGAATTTCATTGGCTTTTGGTCGGCCATGGTTGAACCAGGTGACCTGCGGCAAACGTGGGAGCGGCTTTACCGGCGAAATCCGGTCCGGCGGAATGATGCGGGTTTCAAACCCCGCTGCAAGGACACTCGAAAAAACCTGCTGTTCGTCCGGTTTCGGGAATCGACCGAGAGTCTGCAGAAACAGGGTCTCGACCAGGGACTCCGGTGTCTTCGCCGAGAGAGCCAGGGCTGCCAACGCACTGCCTTGGGATACCCGGGTCAACGAACGGGTCAGGGTGCTGTTGGACAGCACGGCGGGTTGCAGGAGGTTGGGATCCGTTTCGCGATTGTGAACCGGCATTTGCCGGGCCCCCGTCCAGCCGAAAGCTTCCAGAACATCGACCACGGCCCGGGCCCTCGGCAGTGAGAGGCTGGGTCGGTCCCGCTCATTTTTCAAATCGCCAAACATCCAGGCTCGAGTCGGCTTGCCGAGGGTCTGTCGCTGTCCCAGTTCTCTCCGTCCATCATGCACAAAGGTCAATTCTTCCACATCGAATGCCCGCCCCGTGGCGTGGTGGAGTGAGTCGACAACCTGCTCGGCCGTCAGGCGTCGTCGTTGCGGCCCATTGAAGAACCGCCTCCCGGCAGCGGACAACCGGTTTTTACCCACGGCTGCACGCTGGTAGGTTTTCGAAGTCAGGATCGTGCGGAGAAGATGGCGGAAGTCGTATTGGTTGGCAACCAGTTCCTGGGCCAACCAGTCCAAAAGCATGGGGTGACTGGCGGTAGCGCCCTCCCAGTCGTGAGCCGGTTCTACCAGCCCGGCGCCGATCAACCGTTTCCAGACCCTGTTTGCCAGGACGCGTGAAAATCGCCTGTTCTGCGGCGCCGTAATCAAAGCTGCAAGCCGCTCGCGTGTGTCTTTCGGGTTCTGCATCAAAGAGTCAATCTGACTGTTGTCCTGGACGCCGGTGATCGCAGCAAATGGCCATTGGGGCATTACCGGCTGGTTGGCTTTGAGAGTCACTTCGATAAGTGATTTGCGGATTTTCTGGTTTTCAAAGAAGGCCGCGGGTACCCGACTGGTCACGGGAACGGTTACCGGTTTGCGACTGAGCATGGCTGCCAGCGAATAGAGGTCTTCCTGGGTTGTGCTGTGATAGGGAGAGTCGTGACAGCGGGCGCATTGCAGTTCGATCCCCAGGAATGCCGAGGCCACGATGTGCCCCTTGGCCGCCATGGGTGAGTCATTTTCGCTCGCCTTGGCGAAACCCGCGCTCCCGCCGTCGGCCGAGCTGCCACGCATCATCAACAACTGTGTCACCATCCGGTCCAGCGGCTGGTTGTCCCGCAGAGCATCGTGGAGGAACCAGCGAAAAGGTCCGGTGCTTCCCATCGACTGGTTGAGCAGGGTCGGGTTTTCGGCCAGGAGATCCAGCCAGAAACCCATCCAGCCGTCAGCCAGTCTTTCGTCTTGTAACAGCTGGTTGATGAGCCTCGTCCGTTTACCGGGGGACTGGTCGGTCAGAAAGGCCCGCGCTTCACCGGCGGTCGGCGGCACCCCTACCGTATCGAGGAATACACGTCGTAAAAACGGGGCGTCGTCGATGACCGGCGACCCTTTCACCTCGGATTCCAGTAGTGGCGGGTCGGGCCAGGCAGCGCCCTCGCTGATCCATTGTTCCAGGAGTGCGATTTGTTGCGGTGGAAGACGTTTTTCCCCCGGGGGCATATCCCCACTGCGGATCCGCAGCATCAGTTCACTCGTTTGCGGTTTCCCCGGAACAACTGCCGGGTGTTCCGAGTCACCCGGGGCCAACGCCGCTGCCCGCGAGTCCAGCTTCAGGCCCCCCCGGGTTTTTTCGCCGTGACAACGAAAGCAGTTCTGCCGAAGAACCGGCAGGATCTTGCCGTGAAACTGCTCGGCTTGTCTCCCTTCCGACGCAGTGGAGGCATGAATGGCCTGCTCGATCCTGGAACGGATAAACGCGTCGATCGGGTGCGCCCCCTGCGGAGGCGACGGCGCGGGATTCGCTTTTACGAGGGCCTTTGCTCGTTCGTGGCGTTTTCGCCAGAAATCCTCTCGCGATGCGGCAGCGTTTCGCCGTCGTTGGTCGTCAAAACACCTCAAGGATTGTTCGATCGCCGAGAGGGCTGGATTGACCGCAACGTCGGTAAGGGGAAGACGGCGGGCATCGGAACCGAGCACCTGCCAGGATTTGCCATCCTCGGCAAGGACCGCTACGCAGACCTCTCCGGTTTCGGTGCGATGTCCCTTGCCACCAACAATCAGCTCCAGCACGATACGCGACAGGCCATCAGGTCCTGCTTCAATTGTGGTCTCACCAAAGACCTCCTGTTGGCGATAGCCGTGGACCCTCACGCCCGGGAGTGGTGGTTCGGCGATGGGCGTGATACGTTCCTCACCATCGGGTGGCCGACCGGTAATTGCCTTGGTCCGGGCTACGACCCGGCCGTTGATCCAGAGGCGACCCAATGCGCGTCCGCGGATCATGAAACGTTGTTTTCCCGCTGGCAGGCTGACGTTGCCCGCCATCCGCAACAGCACCGGATCGGTCCAGGCGGAGCGGATTCCCCAAGCATCGTAATTCAGCGGAATACGGGGTAGCAGGAACCAGTTGCCCGTCCAGCGAACGGATTCATCCGGCCACTTTTCCCCGGTATTGGGCCAGCGATTCGCCGCAGCCAGGCCAGCTGACAACTGGACCAGGACACGACCCTCCGGAAAGGCGGCCAGCCTCGGCATGACCTCGGGTTGAGATTCGACCGTGCGTTTCCTGCCTACCCGATGAAATCTTGAAGCGATCACCCTGTCGTCGAGCCGGTCACGGTGAATGGCGATCCTGTCCAGCATTCCCGCAAAACCATTGCCGATTCGGATTTCGTCATTGTCGACAATCGGCGGTTCGGTTGTCTCTCCGCCGTAACTCCAGCTTCCTTTTACGGGCTGTCCATTGATCCAGCCCCGGATCGAGCCGGGACTTCCGAATCGATAGGTGACGGCGATGTGGTGCCACCCGGTGCCAACAGGGAAAGCGGACTTGGAATCCCAGCGATGCCAATGATCGTCACCGCGGGAATGTCGGGTCGCGAACAGGAAACTGATTTTGGCCTGATTGCCGGCACCAATCAGCCGCAGCGACCAGTTCTGGTTGTCAGGGGCAAAGCTGGGGGAACCGGTCCGACCTTTGCCAACCACGTAACTGACCTGACCTTCACGGAGGCCGGATGGGTTGACCCAGGCTTCGATCGTTACGTCATCACCATTTGAAAAATCGAAGACGCTGTTGGTGCCCGGATCTTCAACAACCAGGTAATCGGCCGTGCCAAGGCGGACGGCCTGGTTGCCGGCGACCATGCCCGGAAATTCCGGAGGCCGAGGTCCGGCCTGGCCATGCTCGACCTTGCCCTGTGAGCGGAGCGAAACCATGTCGCCGGATTCAAAGTCCCATTTCACTACGGAAGACAGCGGTCCCCGTTCTCCAGAAATTTTCTTTTCTGGTGCCTTTTTGTCGATGCCCAAATCCTGTTCCCCGGCCAACAGGGAAGAGGCCGGGGTGGCGAAACTTCCGCAGGTAGCGGTGAGCAGGATCAGGAGCAAAAAGAGGGAACGCACCCCAAAATGTGTCATGTAGTATCCCGATCACCCGGATTGAGTTTCAGCAGATCGGCCTGTTCCGCCATGGCATCGATCACAAACTGAATATGTTCATTCAGTTCGATACCCAGGTCCTCGGCACCCCGGACGATGTCCTCCCGGTTAACCGTGGCTGCAAATCCCCGGGATTTCATTTTTTTGCGGACGCTTTTTGCTGTCATTCCGCGGATTCCTTCGGGGCGTACGTAGGCCACAGCCGTGATAAAGCCTGCCAACTCGTCACAGGCATAAAGAACCTTGTCGACCAGTGAAACCCGGGGGCAATCCGTCAGGTAATCGGCATGCGATTTGATCGCGTAGATCATGTCTTCGGGATAACATTTTTCCGCCAGGATTTCCGCTCCCTTGAGCGGATGATCAGGAGGGTTGGGCCATTTTTCGTAGTCGAAGTCATGCAACAGGCCAATGATGCCCCAGCGGATCGGGTCCTCGCCGTACCGGTTCGCATAGGCGACCATCGCACATTCGACGCCCATCATGTGTCGTCTCAGGCTGTCGCTCCGGGTAAATTCGCACATCAATCGGTAGGCGCTGTCGCGATCCGGTTCCATCTGTTGTTCTGCTCTCGGGTTGTCTGTTGTTCTGGTCAAGGAGCGGACCGGTTTTCAGTTGTTTTTTTGCCCGCGTTTTGGCTTTTTTTTCCCGGGACTGTTCCCGTTGCGCAGCGAGGCCTCCCGTCGTGTTTTGAACTCCCGGGAAATGGCGATTGCCTTTTGTTGATCCAGCCGATCATAATCCCAGAATTCCTGTATCACCTCTTCACATTCCGGGTAGTGCGACCCGTTGTCACCGATCTGTTTGCGCAATTCGGCGAACTGCAGCTTCAGCTGGTCCCGCACCACTTCGTATCCCGGATCATCGTAGACGTTGTTCAGCTCATCGGGATCCTTGACCAGGTCGTAAAGCTCCCAGCCGGGTGGGGTACGGTTTTCGCCGTTGTAATCGCAGCCATAAAAATAGATCAGTTTGTGCGTCTTTGTTCGAATGGCCATCTCACCGGGGTTGTCGTGGTGAGCCATATGCATCCAGTACCGATAGTAAACCGCGGATTTCCAGTCATCCGGTTCCCGGCCCGTTTCGCAGATGGATCTAAAGGATTTTCCCTGGACGGAATTCGGGATTTCGGCACCCGCAAAGTCGAGCATCAAAGCGGGGTAGTCAACATTTTCTACCAGGGCATCCGAACGCTGCCCCGGGGCGATTGACTTGGGGTAACGGATCACGAACGGCATTCGCTGCGAAGGATCGTAGGCCCAACGTTTGTCCTGAAAGTCCTTTTCGCCGAGCCAGAACCCCTGGTCACCGGTGTAAATGATCACGGTATTGTCATAGAGCCCTTCCGCTTTCAGGTAATCAAACAGCCGCTTCAGGTTGTCGTCCACCCCTTTGACACAGCGGAGGTACTTTTTCAGATAGGTCTGGTAGGCCAGGCGGGTCGTTTCCACCTCGGTCATTTTCTGCGCATCGTAATTGGCCGGAAATTCCTCCGGGAACCTTTTGAACATGTCTACCGCGTAGGATCTGCGCGGATTCCGGGAGCCGATGGAGGTGCCGATATGGGGCATCAGTTCATCCTGGTAGCCCCGGGTCGCAATCGAGCCCCATCCTTTCGGCACATCGTAAAGGGTTGCTGGTTCGGGAATCGGTGTGTTCGCGAGGTAGGATTGGTAGCGGGCCGCATTTTCAAAAAAATCGTGAGGCGCCTTGTACTGGTGGCAGACAAAGAAAGGGCGGGAGGGATCCCGTTTTTCTCGGAACCACTCGAGGGTTGAGTCGGTGATTGCATCGGAGGAATGCTGCCCCTGGTGGGTGACCATGTTTCGGGGCCAGGGTTTTTCCCCCTGGACGCGGAAGGTCGTATTGAAATATTTTCCCTGCCCCGGGAGAACCTTGTAGTAATCGAAGTTGGGTTCTTCCTTGAGGTGCCACTTGCCGATCATGGCCGTCTGGTAGCCCGCTTTTCTCATCTGGATGGGCAACATCTGTTTGTCCGGTCTGATTCGGCCACCGAGATCAAACACACCGTTGTTGTGGTTGTACTGCCCGGTAATGATGCAGGCCCTCGAGGGAGTACAGATGCCATTGGTGCAGAAGGCATTCTCAAAAATCATTCCTTCCCGTGCCAGTGCATCAATGTTGGGCGTCGGGTTCAGCTTTTTTAACGTGGTCGCATAAACACCCACGGCCTGCGCCGTGTGATCATCCGACATGATGAACAGGATGTTGGGACCTGGTTTCGAGGGCCTTTCCACCGCATCGTGGGCGGAAGCGATTCGGGGGGAGAAAGCAGGCCAAACAGCCGTCAGCAGAATGAGGGTGCGAAACATGTCAGAAAGTCGGCAGGAAACGGGAGGGAGTGGCAGCCTGCATTATAAAAGAATCATTACCTCATCATAAGATTTTGTTTGGAGTAGAATCAGGTTTTTCCTCACTGGAATCTGGGCTCTCCCATGTCTGCATACAGATTTTTAATTTCTCTGGTCGGCGGCCTGTTGCCGGTTTTCGCCGTTTTCGGGGTGGACCCGCCGAATATCATCCTGATTTTCAGTGACGATCATGGCTACTGCGACCTGGGTGCCCAAGGAATCCGGGACGATGTGAAAACACCCCACCTCGACAGACTGGTCGCTGGTGGCGTCCGGTTTACCAATGGCTATGTGACCGCTCCGCAATGCGTGCCTTCGAGAGCCGGGCTGTTGACTGGCCGTTACCAGAACCGGTTTGCGGTGGAGTCCAACCGTGATCCCCTGGACGGATTCAACGCTCAGTTGACGCTTGCCGAAAGATTGAAAAAGAAAGGGTACGCCACGGGGATGACCGGCAAATGGCACCTTGGCGATTCGAGGCAGATCATCCGCCACGGTTTTGATGATGTTTACTACAAGAGTTCAAATCGGCCCGGTTGGTCCAATTTTGACCTGCAGGGAAACGATCGCGCAGCCGGCCCCGAAGACTCGGGCCTTTATCATCTTGATGCCAACTCGTCCGCCGCCTGTGCCTTTATCAAGCGTCACCACCAGGAGCCTTTTTTCTTTTACTGTGCCTACCGTGCCCCTCATGTTCCGCTGGATGCTCCACCAAAATACCTGGCCCGATTTCCCGGCCCGATGCCGGAGCGGCGGCGGCAGGCCCTGGCCATGATTTCTGCCATGGACGATGGAGTCGGCAGGATCATGAAAACGCTTCGCGATTACGGGATCGAGGAACGAACGCTTGTTTTCTTTATCGGGGATAACGGGGCACCCCTGAAGATTCACAAGATCGATGCGCCGGGTGGAGGCCCAGGTTGGGATGGTTCGCTCAACGAACCACTCAACGGGGAAAAGGGGATGCTGTCCGAGGGAGGAATCCGCGTCCCTTTTGTGGCCAGCTGGACAGGTGTGATCCAACCCGGAACGGTTTGTGACTCGCCCGTTCTTTCTCTTGATGTGGCGGCAACAGCGGCTCAGTTGGCCGGCCTTGGAAAGGTAGCGGAACTGGATGGGATCCATCTGATCCCCCACCTGGTGAAGGATCCGGAAAGCATGCCGCAACGAAAGCTCTTCTGGAGGTGGGTTGCCCAGTCAGCTGTTCGGGAGGGGAACTGGAAGTTTCTCAAAGGGGGGCAGCGGGAATACCTGTTCGATCTCTCAATCGACCCGGAAGAAAAAAAGAACCTGATCGAAGAGCATCCCTCGATCGCGGCTCGCCTGAAAAAGGAACTTGTCCACTGGTCCGCGAAGCTGAGTCCTCCGGGGATTGAGGAGCAGAAACTGGCGGGTAGCTGGCAGCGCTATTTTGCACATTACCTGGACGGCAAGCGGGAGAGCCGGCCTGCGGAACCCTCCCGCCCTTCCCCCGAACGAAAATCGAATCTGCAGGGCTGGATTGCCCGAGGTGGAAAACTGAAGCAAAGGGATGGATTTCTGGTTTTCCAGCCTGACAGACCGCCCAAATCTTCGCCGTTCCTGGTCAGAAACGGACTCAGGATTCCCTCCACTTCGACAGTCATCGTGCAGTTTCTTTCCAGTAGTGCCAGTCCGCTTGGGGTTGCCTGGCGATCCGAGGACCAAAAGGACTTTCGCCCGGAGCAGGTGATCCGCCGCACGGCGGCTTCCGGCAAGGGAATCCAGTCGATCAGGTTGCCGATGAAATCAGGGAAAACGATCGTTCACATCCGGCTGTTGCTGGGAGATCCTCTTGTGAAAATCCGCTCGATTCAGGTGGTCGATGGGCAGGACCGCCCGGTCCAGCGATGGGATTTCGGAGAAAAAGCCGTGCAGCCGAAGGGTGCACGCTGATTTGTTTTTTTTCAGGGAGCCAGCATGTTGCTGATTTTCAAAAGGTGGGGAATGTTCCTGGCCCTGCTTGCCAGCCTTCAAGCGGGACTGCTGAGAGGCGGGGAAACCCGCAAGCCGAACGTGGTTTTTATCCTGGCCGATGACCTTGGCTGGAGTGACAGCCAGCTTCATGGCACAACTGACTATTACCGGACACCCCACCTGCTCCGCCTGGCGGATCGTGGAAAAACTTTTACGCGGGCCTACGCGGCCAGTCCCCTCTGCTCTCCTACCCGGGCGAGTATCCTGACCGGCCTCCACCCGGCCCGCCTCGGTTTGACGACCCCTTCCTGCCACCTCCCCCAGGTGATCCTGAAGGCGTCCCAGGGGAAACGGGTGAACGGCAACATGCCCTCCTGTCCCAACCTTTCGGTTTCCCGGTTGGACACCCAGTACTGGACCCTGGGAAAGGCCTTTCGCAAAGCCGGCTATGCGACTGGCCATTTTGGAAAGTGGCATCTCGGTCACTCACCCTACTCACCCCTGGAGCACGGATTTGACCTGGACGTTCCTCACTGGCCAGGACCCGGTCCGGCAGGGAGTTACGTGGCACCCTGGAAATTTCCCGATTTCGACCCGGACACGCCCCGCGAGCACATCGAGGATCGCATGGCCAGGGAGGCGGTCCAGTTCATCGAAAAACATCGTGAACAGCCATTCTTTCTAAATTACTGGATGTTCAGTGTGCACGCGCCCTTTGATGCCAAACCGGAGAGAATCGAAAAATACAGAAAACGGCTGCGGCCCGAATCCCTCCAACGTTCTCCAACCTATGCAGCGATGGTCGAAAGTATGGATGATGCGGTCGGGACTCTGCTGGATGCCCTGGAAAAAAACGATTTGCTGCAGAACACGTTAATCGTTTTTTTTTCTGATAATGGTGGCAATATGTACAACCAGGTGGATGGTGTGCCTGCGACCAGTAATGCTCCCCTGCGAGGCGGCAAGGCGACCCTTTTTGAAGGGGGGATCCGGGTTCCCTGTATCGTAAGCTGGCCCGGCAAAATCAAACCTGGCAGCCGGACCGATCGGCTGATTCAGTCGGTCGATTTTTTTCCCACCCTGGCGGAGTGCATTGATCTGCCGGTGCCCCGGTCGTTGGGGATGGACGGGGAGAGTTTTGCTGCGTCACTGGGCGTTGCCGCGAAAGCGACCGGGGAAGGCCCTCGGTCGATTTTTACCTATTTCCCCCATCAGCCGAGGGTTCCCGACTGGCTACCTCCTGCTGCCACCGTTCATCAGGATCACTGGAAACTGGTCCGGGTTTTTCATGGGGCGACACAGGGCGCTCATCGTCACATGCTGTTTGATCTGAAAAACGACTTGTCGGAAACCAGTGACCAGTCGCAACAGCACCCGGAGGTGGTTGCACGCCTGAGTCAGGAGCTGGACCGTTTCCTCCAAGAAACCGATGCCGTGCAACCGGCAAAAAACCCGGATTTTGATTTTGCAAGCTACGATTTTTCGCAGGAAGGCAGGGCAGCCCTGAAGATGACCGGGAAAAAAGGGGCCCAACGAAAACAACCTTCCGGGGCAGGACGTTCACCGGTCGGTCGATCGGTTGCCGGTTGGCAGCCCGACCACCAGGTACGTCTGGTTGCGGAAGCCGATCGCCTGGTGATCCACTCAAGCGGTAAGGATCCCCATCTGAGCCGGTCTCTTGTCAAACCGCTCCCGCCCGGGAAATACGTGGTTCGTTTGTCCATGTCTTCCAAAGGAGGTGGCTCGGGGCAATTCTTTTGGGAAGAGGTCGGAGTTGCCCCCAAGTTTCACCGGGACCGGAGCCAGATTTTCAAGCTGGTTCACGATGGTCAAGTGCACGATTACCGGATTGAAATCGAACCCGGGCGAGCAGTGTCGGCGATTCGACTGGATCCGGGCAGGCAGGCGGGCAGGATCAGTATCCACGAATTTTCAATCCACGGCGGGAATTCGGAAACGTGGGACCTCCTGAAAGGGAAACGCTAGAACCGGTTGTTGAGACAGGTTTCGCCGCTGAACAACCTGGCAGGACCTCGTCCAGCGAGCAGGCCTGCGCTGGATGCACTGCTTCATTTCCCGGTGTCCGTCCAAAAGGTGTCCGTCCAGAAACGGTGTGCCACGAAAGGTCTGCCCCCATGAAAAAAGGGGAGAAGCAGATGAGGAGAAAAACGGAAGATATCAGAAGATACGGGGTCCCCGGGATAGATTCCTTGGACGGCTGAGAGCCGGAGATTCGTATTCACTCCCTGTTCGGTAAAAACGAAAAAAATCCGCCGCCTGAATTTTCCAGGTCGGCGGTGCATCCAACAGTAGAGTTTTTTGAATCAGGCCCGCTTGCGATCACGCGGGGGTGTAAGGCAGGTGGGAGTCGTGGAGGACAATTTTCAATTGGCCTTCGCTGTTGTTTGTATAGACGAATGTGTATTCCACCTTCACGTCATCGCCACCTTCTACCGGCGTAAAGTAATAATTTCCCATGGCAAAACCGACGTCTCCAATTACCTTGATTCCGGTGCTTTCCCAACGGACGTTCGCCCACGGTTTGATGGCAAACCCGTGATCTTCCGGGTAGCTGTCGTTGCCGCCAACAAAATAGGAAAGGGCGCCCTCAAAATCGAGACGGAACTGTTTCACCGAAGTCAGGGTTGGCTTGAAAAGAACTTCGCCTTCCTGGTAGTTATAAAACTGGTTGATGTGATCTTCCGCCGCTGCTTTGAAGTCTCCCTGATCGAGAAACACCTTTCCGATTTTGACGATGCCTTCGCCCCAAGCCTGCTGGGCACTGGAGATTGAATCTTCGGTAATCATTGTGAGCCTCCTGTTTGTTAGGTTGTTTTTGAAAGGGTCCGGATCCTGGGCGATTGCCGGATGGAATTCAGGTTAAAGAAATGCATCAATTGTTCAAGTGCAGACGAATTGCACTTTTGGTGATCCTCGGGAAGCGGCAGGTCTGTTGAAGATACAAAGTGTTCCCGTTCTGACACCTACGGCCGATTATCGCCGCAGGGGTTAACCGGGGTTTGGACGTTCATCCAACAGCCTGAGACCGTGCCGCCGAAAAACAATTTCCCGGTTTTTCGCAAAAATCCATTGCAACGAAGATTGGGTGTCTCTCGGTGGGAGTGAGGAGGGTTCGTTCGGCTACCTGCCACAGGAGAAAGTCAGGCCTGGTTTTTCGGAAACAGGATGGGATTGGACCTGCTGGACCTGGATCGTGCGAGATCGCGGATCATTCATCCGGGAGTTGATCTCGGCCATGTAGCCGAGCCATGTAGCCGAACCATGTAGCCGAGCCATTCAGGCGAGCTGTTCCGTTGCCCCACGGCGAGCTCCCGTTGTGGATCCGCTTTTCAGTCAGATGTTGTTTACACCGTCTGAACCCGTGTCATCCGCACCCGGTCATCGTCGGTGTCAAACTGACCATCCGGGCCGGCAGACCGCACGTTGAAGCCCTTGGGAAGCGGTTCATAACGGAGTTCCTTTTCCCAGCTGTCCTGGACTTGAATGGCGAGCCGGTTGCCCTCCAGTCCATCCGGGAGGCGCCCCTTTTTATTTTCAAAACCGAGAATGGACTGGATTGCCTGGTCTATTTTCTGATCGGTGGCTTGCCTTTCCAGGCGAAGCTGGAATTGCATGTCCCTTTGGTAAACGGCATTTTCAACGTATTGCTCCAGTCCGACAAAACCCGCGATCGGGACCAACGCGAGCAGACCGCCAGCGAGTGCATGTTTGCGGGGCCTTTTGAACATGCCAAAAAAGGCGAATAGCAGCGCGATGGCTGAAAAGCCCATCCCTGCCAACGGAACCAGCACTCTGACACCAAACGAGGGCGCCTCGATCACATCCTGGCTGCTGAGGAAGGCCAGGATGGCCGAAAAGGCAACTCCACTCGACAGAACCCCAAGTACGCCAAAAAAAAGGGAGAATGCGCCGAGGGCATTGGTTGGCGAACCAGGTCCCTGGTCGGATGCCCGGGGTTCGTCAAAGCCGATGTAAACGGGTTCTTCACGTCTTGATGTGTAGGAGATGTGTTGTGACATGGCTGATTATTTACGCCCGGATGTTAAAGGACGCTCGGTTATTCAAGGTTGTGAATCGACAGATTGTCGCCTGCAACCATTCCCTGTTTCCCCCCTGTTTTCCACTCGTGACCTGTTGGTTCAGGTTGTCTGCGGCTTTCCATGCCATTTGTCTGTTTGCCAAGCATGGCATTTCGGGACGAGTCTCTCGCCGATCAACCGAAATCCCGAGTGGTTGTTGGGAAAAAACGGGTGGTTTCCCCTGAAGATTCGGCCGCCGTTCCCAAATCTTGGACAGATTTCATTTTTCCGGCCAATTTTTCAAAAATTGAGCAGCAGCGAATGGTGCCTCCGCTTTTGGGCCCCGAGATTCAGGCAAATCGCGATCCTGTCGGCGATTGTCGCACGAATGTCCCTCGAGGGCGGATGATCCAGGCCCGGTTTCCAAGCCAGCGGATTCGCCCGGATGCTTTCACAAAAAAGGGAATCCGATTTCCCGGCCGGTTTACTTTTTGTCAAATTCGCCGTTTTCGAGCTTACCCCAGTAGTCGTTGAGAGCCCGTTTGACTTTTCCGCTCAACAGCAGCAGTCCGAGGATGTTCGGGAATGCCATCCCCAGGATCATCAGGTCAGAAAATCCGAGGACATTCCCCAGATTCAGGACTGCACCCAGGAAGACAAAAATCAGGAACAGGAATTTGTAGGGCACCGAGGCCGACTCGCCAAACAGCCAGGTCGCGCATCGTTCGCCGTAATAACTCCAGCTGATCATGGTGGAAAACGCGAACAGAACGACGGCAACGGACAGCACATAGGGGAACCAGGGCAGGACACTGGCAAAAGCGGCGGAGGTCATCTCAACACCGTCACCGGCACCCGAGTTGTAGGCTCCTGTGATAATCACCACCAGGCCGGTCATGGTGCAAACCACGATCGTGTCGATAAACGGTTCCAGCAGGGCCACGATTCCTTCCCGGACCGGTTCGTCGGTCGATGCAGCCGAGTGGGCAATCGATGCCGAACCGGTTCCCGCTTCATTGGAGAAAGCTGCCCGCTGAAAGCCGACAACCAACGTACCGATCAGGCCGCCAAATCCGGCTTTCATCGAAAAGGCACCGGCGAACATGGTGGCGAAGGCGGCAGGAATCTGGGAAGCGTTGACCACGATCACAAACAGGCCCGCGACGACATAGATCAGGCACATGAAGGGAACAATCAAACCTGCTGCAGTACCAATCCTCTTGATTCCACCGAGGATCACCAACCCGACCAGGAATGCCAGCATCAGGCCGTACAGCCATGCTTTACCTTCAAACCAGGGGATGGCTCCCTTGACTGCTGCATAGGACTGGTTGGCCTGGAACATGTTCCCGCCACCAAAACTGCCCCCGATACAGAGGATGACGAACATGACAGCCAGCAATTTGCCGATCAGCCCCAGGTTCATTTCAGCCAGTCCGGCGGAAAGGTATCTCATCGGACCACCCAGGACGCGTCCCTCTTCATCGACTTTTCGATACATCTGACCCAATGTGCACTCGGTAAACTTTGAGGTCATTCCCAGGAACCCTGCGATCACCATCCAGACAATCGCTCCCGGTCCGCCGAGGGAAACTGCAATGGCGACGCCGGCGATATTTCCCAGTCCCACCGTTGCCGAGAGGGCGGAGGAAAGCGCCTGGAAATGACTGATTTCGCCAGGGTGATCCGGGTCGTCATAGTCACCCTTGGTGACTTTGAACGCATGCATGAATCCGCGGATGTTGATGAAGGACATGCGGAGGGTGAAGAAAATCGCTCCCACCACAAGCCACAGGACAATGAACGGAATGGAGATTGCCGTAAAACTGGCGTCCGTGGTTTTTCCATCGGATTCGACCTGGCCCAGGGTATAAGTACCCTCCGCAAGCGTTATCTTCTCAGCCTCGACGAGGGCATTCAGGTCCGATTCAAATCCGTCGTAGCCGTCAATCATCTTGTTGACTTTGTCGATCCCAAAGCCTCGCAGGTAGGCCGTTCGCATACCAGCGGAAATTTCCGGGTGCAGTGTCCAGGCCATTTCCCGCTTGGACTGGGAGTGAAAATCGGCAAGCTTTCGGACCGGGGCGGTGATGGAATCGACTGCCCTGGAGAGCGCTTCGGTGGTCAGTTTTCCGCTCTCGGAGTTTCGGAGTTCAAAATCGAGTGCAAAAAAGGGCTCCTTGATCTGCAGGAAGGCTTTCTTGATTTCGGAGGTCGGCAACTTGGAAGCAAGAATGGCCGCGAAGGCAGCCTGGATCTTGGATTTCAGTCCATTTCGGAGTTGAACCGGATCCACCCCCCCCTTTTCTTTGGGGTCGGTTTCTTCTTCCGTCTCTTCGCCATCCTTTTCCGCTGGATCAAGTCCGAGGGCGATCCGGGCATTTTCAAGTTCTTCAATCGCGCCGTCGATGGAATGCTTGAGGTTGGCCACTGAGCCAAAAACCTTGGCCCTTGAGTTGTCGAAGTAATAAACGTCGTAAAAAAAGACATCGGCAACCGGTGTAACGATTACCTCCCCGAAGTGTGTGTCGAGGGGGTCGAAGACGGACCCAGTATCATCGACGTTGGCTGCCCAGCGACTGTTGTCAAACCACTCATCCGGCAGACCGACGGTCTCGATTTCGGTTGTCCGGTTGGCATTGTCGGTGGTGGTCGGTTCGGTGGCAGGCGAATTGGAGGAGTTTTGGTCCCCTGCCGAAGCAGGCTGTTTCGATGGATCAGCCTTTTCATTCGTCTGGGGTGAGGCTTCCTGTGGAGCCGATTTTTCGGCTGTCTCCTGCTTTTCGTCCTGAGCGGGCACCCCCTGTGAAGATGCGAAAAGGACAAAGCTTAGCAAGACACATCTGGTCCAGCGCAACGGATACGAATCGAGCGACATGGGGGGCTCCCGGGTGGATTTTGCGGTCAAAAGCGCAACGGATAACAGAATCTCAAAATAATCAGCAAATACCGCCTCAATTTGCAGTCCCACGTTAAGTCATCCAACCCTTCAAGTCAACGCTTTACGGCGATACGAGCGACATTAAGGGGTCTTGGGCCCCCTTTGACCCCTGTTGCTTCACTAACCGCCCCAGCAGGAGATTCCGCCCCAAAAAAAGTCGGCAGCGGCCTGAAAAAAAGGGGTTGGCTCTTTTCCGCAGATTCGGTTGTGTAAAATGTAGAAAAGGTTATGATACTTCTCCCTCAGGCTGGAAATTTCCCTTACGGCAAACCATGACCCAGATCAGTGACCACGATCGAACGTTGATTGGTTTCCTGCAAAAGCAGGGAGCCAAGTCGGTATCGGAACTCGCTGAGCTGATGCAGGTCACCGAAACCGCCATCCGCCAGAGACTGACCCGACTGATTGCGCTGGGGTTTCTTTCCCGAGAGGAAGAAAGAGGTTCCCGGGGCCGACCGGTACACAAGTATTCCGTTACCAGGCAGGGGCGCGAGAACACGGGGCAGAATTTCCTCGACCTCGCCTCAGTGGTCTGGGAAGAGGTGCGGGCGATGGAAGACCAGGAGATCCGTTCCCGGGTCATCCAGGGCATCGCCAGGCGGCTTGCGGAAAAATATCGTCAGGAAATTCAGTCCTCGGAAGAAGAGTCATGCAAAGACTCGACATGGAACCGGGCGGAACAGATTGCCCGTTTTTTCGAAAAGCGGGGTATTCCGGTTACCGTTGCCGAGCATGATTCGGGAGATTCGGGTTCCGCGGAGATGGCCGATGGAAGAGGAACCGGGAGCGGTTCGGAAGCATTTCCGATCCTTCAGTTGCACGGCTGCCCCTATCCCGGTTTGTCCGAGAGGGATGACCTGATTTGTGAAATGGAGCAGAGCATGTTCTCCGAGCTTGCAGGTTGCGACGTTGAACTTCAACGCTGCGACAGGAACAGTCGTTCCGAATGCTGTTCCTTTCACCTTGAAAGTCATCCCGGGCCTGCTTGAAAGTCATCCCGGGCAGGAAAGAATCCGGAGCCGAAAACCCGTGAGTCGACCTGCCAGGGCTGCCTTGGCAAACGGCAAACGGCCGAGGGATGGTTGCGGCAGAACAATGGATCAAAAAGAGAACGATTTAAAAAACTGGCAACGAACTGATTACGACAACGAACTTCTCACAACGACTATTCAAAGACCGAAATCCGACAAGTTGAATGACAGATACACTCAAAATCAATGATCTTCATGTGGCCGTCGATGGCCAGCCGATTCTGAAGGGGGTCAACCTCGTCATCCGCAAGGGAGAAACCCATGCTCTGATGGGGCCCAACGGGAGCGGCAAGAGTACGCTGGGCCTAGTGATCATGGGCCACCCCAAGTACGAAGTAACGTCCGGTACCATCGAACTCAATGGGACGGCTGTTCTGGAGATGGACCCTGATGAACGTGCCCGAATCGGTATTTTCATGGCGTTCCAGAGGCCGATCGCCATTCCCGGTGTCAAGATGGCGGACTTTCTGAGGCACGCCACCTCCAACGTACGCAACCCGGAGCGTAAAGAGGGAGAAGACCTGATCGCCATGAAGGATTTCCGCAAGGAACTGAAATCCAAAATGGATCAATTGCAGATGAAGACCGAATTCGCCCGGCGTTATGTGAACGACGGGTTTTCCGGTGGTGAGCAAAAGCGGGCTGAGATTCTGCAATTGGCGATGTTGGAGCCAAAGTTTGCCATCCTTGATGAAACCGACAGCGGCCTGGATGCCGATGCGGTCAAACTGGCCAGCCAGAGCATCGCCGAGATCGGCAGGGAGAAAATGGGTCTGCTGATCATCACTCACCATGACAAGTTGCTGGAATCCAACCCGCCGGAATTCGCGCACGTGATGCTGGGCGGCCGGATTGTGGAAACCGGTGGGGCGGAACTGGCCGAAGAGCTTTACTCAAACGGCTATGAACGGATCCGCGGCAAGTACCCCGAGGCGGCGGCCGACAACACAGCGATGGAAGATGCCGACGCCGTTACGGCCTGATGAAATCAATCAAACACTTTTGCAGACAGAAGAACTATGGCGACTGACGTAAACGAAGAAATCGGCGACATTCAAAAGTACGATTTCAAGACCGATTCGGAAGCGGTGTTCAAGGCCCGCAAGGGAATTGATGCCGAAATCGTGAACCAGATTTCGGACATGAAGGGAGAGCCGGACTGGATGCGGGAGTTCCGCTTGCATGCCCTCGAGGTTTTCGAGTCCAAGCCCATGCCCAAGTGGGGAGGCTCGATCAATCTCGACTTCCAGGACATCTACTACTACCTCAAGCCAACCAACGAACAGGGAAAAACCTGGGAAGAAGTCCCCGAGGAAATCAAGGACACCTTTGAAAAACTGGGCATTCCCCAGGCAGAGCGGGAGTACCTCGCCGGAGTCAAAGCCCAATTTGAAAGCGAAGTTGTTTACGGTTCGCTGAAAGAAGACCTGACCGAAAAGGGGGTGATCTTCACGGATACCGACACGGCGGTCAAGGAGCATCCGGAATTGCTCAGGGAGTACTTCGGTAAAATCATTCCTACCGAGGACAACAAGTTTGCGGCTTTGAACTCGGCGGTCTGGTCCGGGGGTTCCTTCATCTACGTTCCTCCAGGTGTCAAAATCGACTTCCCTCTCCAGGCCTATTTTCGCATCAACGCGGAAAACATGGGTCAGTTTGAAAGGACGCTGATCATCGTTGACGAGGGGGCCCAGGTTCATTACGTCGAAGGCTGCACAGCCCCGATGTATACCTCCGAAAGTCTGCATTCGGCCGTGGTGGAGGTGGTCGTCAAGAAGAACGGACGTTGCCGTTATACAACCATCCAGAACTGGGCCAACAACATCTATAACCTGGTGACCAAGCGGGCCAACGCCTACCAGGATGCAGTGATGGAATGGGTGGATGGCAACCTCGGCAGCCACCTGACCATGAAGTATCCGGCAGTCTACATGATGGAGCCGGGTGCCCGAGGCGAGATCCTTTCCATTGCCTTTGCAGGAAAGCATCAACACCAGGATGCCGGGGCGAAACTGGTTCATTGTGCAAGCGACACGACCGGCCAGATCATTTCAAAGTCAATTTCCAAGAACGGTGGGAGAAGCAGCTACCGGGGTCTGGCCAAAGTCGAAAATGGCGCAACCAATTCGAAATGCAATGTCGTCTGTGATGCCCTGATTCTCGATGACCAGAGTCGCAGTGATACCTACCCGTACATCGAAATCGCGGAGCAGGATGTTTCGATCGGTCACGAGGCGAGTGTCTCACGCATCGGAGAAGAACAGCTGTTCTATCTCATGAGCCGGGGTCTCTCCGAGGCAGAGGCCAGCACGATGATCGTTAACGGCTTTATTGAGCCGCTGGTCAAGGAATTGCCGATGGAATACGCGGTGGAACTGAACCGGTTGATCCAGCTGCAGATGGAAGGATCGGTCGGCTAGAACCTTTTCGCATCCTCCTGATTTACGCAAAGACAAGAATATCCGCCCGCAACCGAACTCCCATGATCAGTACGGCTTTGACACAATTTAATGACAACGGTTTTGATGAATTTATTGCCACCCGAAACGAACCGGGCTGGTTGATTGACCAGCGGCGGGGTGCCTGGAAGAAATTCCAGGACCTTGCATGGCCAACGCAACGGGATGAGGAATGGATGCGGACTGACATCCGGATGTTCAACCTCGAAAAGTTTGCCATTCCCGCCGGTGGTGACGCTGAGCTTTCAATCCCCGAAGGACAACTGGCCCGGGGCGTCGATATCGGTGGACAATCCATCGCACTCAACGGAATCAGCCGGGAATCCAACCTGGATGAAGATCTGAAATCCAGGGGGGTGATCTTCGGCAGTCTCTCGGACCTTTCGTCCGAACACTCGGCGATCATTCAGAAATTTCTGTTCCGGAAGGCCCTGTCGGATGACCTGGATCGTTTTGCTGCCCTCCATGCAGCCTTCTGGGCATCGGGAACGGTGCTGTACGTTCCGAGAAATGTGACGGTTTCCAAACCGTTGCATATCCAGAGCCTGTTGGGTGACGGTGCGGCCGATCTCGGCCATACACTGGTGGTGCTGGATGAAGGGGCCGAGGCGACCGTGTTGTCCGAATCCTCTTCGTTGTCAGAAACGGATACCGGATTGCACTGTGGCGGGATTGAACTGATTGTCGGTGACCGGGCCAACCTGCGGTTTGTGAACCTGCAGGACTGGAGCCACAAGGTCTGGCACTTTGCCCACCAGAAAGCGGTCGTGGGACGGGATGCCAACCTGCAGTGGACGATTGGGGCCCTCGGTTCGCGGTTGGCCAAAGTAAATCAGCATGTCGCGCTGGATGGTGTTGGAGCCAACTGCCAGGTCAACGGTGTGATGTTCACCGAAGGCAAGCAGCATCTCTCCTATCACACCCTGCAGCACCACGTGAAACCGGACTGCAACAGTGACTTTCTTTACAAGGGCGCCCTGCAGGACACCTCGCGAACCGTTTGGCGTGGCATGATCAAGGTCGACAAACGGGCTCAGAAAACTGACGGCTACCAGCGAAACGACAACCTTTTGCTGTCCCGGAAATCGAGGGCCGATTCGATCCCCGGACTGGAGATTGAGGCGGACGATGTCCGTTGCACGCACGGTTCCACCAGTGGTCGGGTGGACGAGGAACTGATCTTCTATGCCCAGTGCCGTGGCTACACCCGCAAGGAAGCCGTCCGAATGATCGTTTCCGGTTTCTTTCAGCAGGTTTTTGACCGCGTCACGATTGAAAGTGTTCGAGTTGCACTCGGTGAAGCGATTGCCCGACGTGTACGGGATTACGAATAGCTCTCCCTGGTTACATTTTTTCCCGGACCTCTATTCCGAGCAGTGCCAGGCCCTGCTTGATGACCCGTGCCGTCAGGTCACAGAGCAGTAACCGGCTTTGCATCAGTGGCTCGGATTCTGCTTTGAGGACGGGACAGCTTTCAAAGAAGACGGCGAACTGCTGCGCAAGTTCGAACAGGTAATGGGTCAGGGCATTCGGCTTGTACTCGACCGTGACCTCGTGAAGTGCTTCTTCAAATCTCAAAAGCTTGATGGCCAACGCTTTTTCGGCCGGCTGATCCAACACCAGTTCCACCGACGAAGAGTCGACGGCAGCCGGGTCGTAATTTCCCTTGCGGAAAATGCCCCGTACCCGGGAGTAGGACATTTGAACGTAGGGGGCCGTGTCTCCCTTGAGAGCCAGCATTTTTTCATAGGTAAATACATAGTCGGATGCCCGGTGCTGGGAGAGATCAAAATACTTGAGCCCGCCAATACCAACTGTCCGGGCAACTTCGCTGCATTCGCTCTCGGACAACTGTTCGCTTGTGGCTCGTTTGTCATTGATTTCATGGACCAGGCCCAATGCGTTTTCCACGGCCTCGTCCAGCAGTCCCTCGAGACCTACGGTGTCACCCGCCCGGGTCTTGTACGGTTTCCGGTTCTGATCCATCACCGTTCCGAAGGCCACGTGAAAATACTCGGGCCCGGTATAACCCCATTTCCGCGCGGCTGCGAAAAGTTTCTGGAAATGCTCCCCTTGCCGGTGGTCCACGACATAGAGCAGCGTGTCCGGATTCCAGGTCTCCATGCGGAACTTGATGGTGGCCAGGTCGGTCGTTGAATAGAGAAACGCACCATCCTTTTTCTGAATGATCATTGGCGCATCGAAGCCATCGAGAAAAACGCACTGGGCTCCTTCGCTCTCTTCGGCGAAACCCTTGGCTTTGAAATCTTCTACGACTTTCCCGAGTAGCGAATGGTAATGGCTTTCGCCGTATTCGTAATCGAATTCGATTTGGAGCCGGGAATAGACACGCTGGATTTCATCCCGGCAGTGTGGCATGAACTGTTGCCAGAGCCTTGTGTTTTCGGCGTCTCCTTCGTGGAGCCTGGCCGTTTCGGTCAGCACGCTGGTGGACACGTCCCGGTGTTTTTCCAAATCGTCCTGGAAGGGTTTGTCCTGGGACATGGCATCGAAGTACTGGGCCAGTTTGGCAAGCTCTGACCTGGTTTCCTCCATTTTTTTCTCAAGACTTTTGAGGGACTTGGCCTGCTTCTTGGCTTCCTTTTCATTTGCGGGTTCGCAAGATTTCAGTTCCCCCGCTTTTTCTCCCAGTACCTGCAGTTCTTTTTCTTTCTTGGGAAGCGCTGCTTTCTTTTCAAAATGATCCATCAGTTTCCTGACATACCGATAGATCCTCGAAAGTTCGGCGACCGGATTTTCGTCGTATGCGTCAGGGTTGGCGAAGTTTTTATACCCATAGATGATCATGCCAAACTGGGTGCCCCAGTCACCAAGGTGATTGTCGGTAATCACGTGATGGCCGAGAAAACCCAATATCTTTGCCAGGGCATCTCCAATCACGGTGGAGCGGATATGTCCCACGTGCATCGGCTTGGCGACGTTGGGCGAAGAGAAATCGATCACGATCGTCTTGGGGCGGGAAGTCCGGCTGACGCCCAGGTGTTCGTCTGCCAGTGCCTTCCTGACCTCCCGGACCAGGAGGGATCGGTCCAGTGTCAGGTTGATGAACCCGGGACCGGCAACCTCCACTTTTTCACAGAATCCATCCAGGTCGACTTCCTCGATGATCCGTTCGGCAATTTCTCGAGGTGGTTGCCCCAGTTTTTTGCCCAGTGGCATGGCGCAGTTGAGTTGGTAATCTCCAAATTTGGCATCCTGAGAGGGTTTGATCAGGCTCAGGAGCTGATCAACGTCTTCTCCAAATCGGGACAATGCAGGTTGAAATCGCGATTTGATTTCAGCGAGGAGGCTCATTTTCTGGATCAATCGGTTGGGGAGGAACAAAAGCGAATGCACGAAAAGCTGGTCCGCAACGGACGGTCGCCCCTCGATTCTCAAAGAGAAAGATTATTGTTTTGGGTTCGGGCTGAAAAGGCGACTATCGCCGGGACCGGCTCCCCGTACCCGGATCGACGCATGAAAATTCAGGCAGCCGGGCCCGGAAGTACCGGTTGGGAACGCCACCTCGGGCGGCAACAGCTCCATGCCGCACTGGCGGCAGTGACAAGCAGTGCCACAAGGCTGAGCCAGGCGCCAAGGATCACCAGGCGGGGCCGATAGAGCAGCAGCAGGTGCTGGTCTGCGGGACGCAGCAGAATCCCCCGCATGAGAAGATTTGCCCGGTGAATCGGTATTTCGGATCGCGCACCGTTTCTGTCGATCGAGTAGGCAATCCAGTCTTTGTCGTACCGGTCGGCGATCACCAGCAGGCGGACAGTGGTTGCCTTGGACTTCCCGGCCGGTGGTTGGATTTTCAGTTCCAGAACCGTCTCACGGTCCTGGATCACCGTCACCGGGCTTGCCGCAGGGGGATCCGGCTTTCCGCCTGTCGTCCCGTTTTCAAGGATGGGCGGGAGGCCAGTCATTTCCTCCAAGATGGGTCGCATGTTTCCACCGGCAAAGGAAGTCGAGGAATGGAGCATTTTTCTCGTGGATGCCGATTGGAGCCAGTCGACGAGGTCTTTCACCGGTTCGATGGCCTCGAAGTTCGTGGCCAGTCGAAAACGTTCCCGGAACCAGGGATTTCGCACCAGCAGCATTTCCTCCCGGGGAAAATCGGCCACGATCTCCGACTCGGGAACATTGGGATTGCCCCAGCGGGGAATCAACAGGTATTGGCAGGACAGGACACCCAGGGCGATTGGGTCGGGAGCGATTGCCAGGTCAAAGGAATCCTGCGTCCGGATTCCAGGTCGTTGATCGAGGTAGGCCATCAGGCTGGCAAAGCGGTAATCCTCGATTGAGCGAAAAGACTCGACCACACCGATCCGTCGGTCCTGAATTCCAAGATGGTGCCTGGGCATCAGGGTCTGGTTCTCCCAGTCCACGATCTGCTCGATCCGGTTGGGGCGCGGGCCAGAGAGCCATTCATTTTTACCGGACCAGATCATGGACCTGGTGCGATAGATGCGAACCAGTCGCCCCTCTTCCGGGAGGGAGTCGACAATGGACACGCTCCGGTTCCAGAGACTGGATCGGGCGGTGGAGTTCAGTTGGCCGTTGGCAACCAGCAGGTCCACCATGCAGAGCAGGACCAGTCCCCCGGAAACCAGCCGCGTGGGTAATCCCTGGTTGATCAACAGCAACGTTCCCGAGCTCGCCAGCAGGGCATGCAGAATGGAAAACAGAATTCCTTTCCAGGCCGCCTGCTGGTCAAAGGGGCCGAATTCAGTTGCTACCCGCTGTTGCATTCCGAAAAACCAGTTGTTGACCGGAATGGCTGCCAGCCAGAGCGAGAGCAGCGTCAGGCCGGAGACGAACATCAGGCCCAGCAGGAATCGTCGAAATCGAATCAGGCACTTGTCCCGCAACTGCCTGTGAAACTCGCGGGCGGCCAGGAGGCAGAGAAGCAGGCTGGCTACAACAAACAGCTTGGCCGGGTAACGGAAGTTGACATATCCGGGCAGGAAGACGACCAGGAACCAGTAAATGCCCCCGGCAGGAGCCCCGACGGAAGAGCGGGCGGGGTCCGATCCAAAGAACAGGAAGCTCAGTTCATGAAGTAACCAACCTCCCCCAAACCAGCCCAGTGAGCCGAGTGCAAAGATCAAAAAGCCGTTGCGAATCCAGTTCAACTGTTTGGGTCGCTGTCTTCGAAACAGTCCGCATGTAAAAAAAGCAAACGGCAGCAGCCCACAATAGATGGACGGCGTCCATGTCCTGCCGGCTGCCGGAATGGAATCTGCCCAGCGTGCGTGATGGGGCTGAAGTGAGCCGGAAATGTTGGGCCATACCAGTTCAGGGAGGGACCATGGGGGTTGGCTGAACTGATACAGGTGATCGTGATGGGTGCCGGGTACCGGGTGTCCCAGGATCCCCCGGGCCCCTTCAGAAAGGCTTGCCGCAGGCATTTCATAGATTGATCGTGGATGTACGAATTCTGACCGGGTGCTATTCCTGGTGGCGTTCCACGAAGGGAGCACCTGGATCGCGGCGAGGCCAATGGCAAGCAGGGCGGACAGCAGATGCAAGGCGACGGCCGATCGGAACCGAGTGGATCCCCGGATTGCCTTTTGCTGCCTCCACTGGGCAAACAGGATCAAACCTGAAATCATCCCGGAGTGATAGGCGGTTTGCGGGTCTCCCCCCAGGATTGGCAGGGCCAGGAAGACCGCCAGCAGGCTGGCCGGCAGCAGGCCTGGAGAGCGGCTCAGCCACCAGGACATCCAGACCGCAAACGGGAGCCAGCTGCCGCCTACCAGGAAAACCAGGTTGCAGGTCTGGAAGACCAGGCTCCCGCCCATGGAGTAGCCGATTCCACAGAGAAGAGCCGCAGAATGGCGACAATGGATGCCTCGAGCCAACAGGAATGCGCCCACCCCGGCCAGGTAAACGTGGAGTGCGGCGTAGAGAACAAAGGCCCGGTGAAATGGGAGGCCTGGAATCAGGAACAATACCTGGAGTGGATAAAAGACACTGGAGGATGCCTCGGATACGACGGGTTCCCCGAGGTTCTCCCTGGAATTCCAGAGAGGGACTTCGCCTTTCTGCCACTGGTCCCGGTTCCACTCGAACTGGCGATAGTAAAAGCGGGCGGAGTCTCGGTAGGCGGGCGTCTGATCGCCGAAAAAGGGAGGAGCGAAACAGAAGCCGGTTGGCAGGAGCAACAGGCCGAGGCAGAGAAGGTTCTTTCGGTTCAAATCAGCCACCTGCGTCACTGGACAGGATCAGCAGCGTATCCTCAGGCAGGATTTCATAGTCCGCCGAGCGAGTGAATCTTTTCCCCGAAATGTTGAACACGTAGTCCTTTCTGAGTTGGCCCTCTTCCACGCAGGCGTCTCCAAAAGCCGGGAGTTCCCTGTTGAGGGTTTCCAGGATATCGGCCAGGCGGTTCTTGTCCCGGCAGACATCCACAAAAAATTCCGCGACACCGGCGCGGAGTCGCGGAATTCCAAAAAACTCGATCTTGATCCGGAAAGGGTCCACTCGCTTGCTTCCTGGGATTCGGCCCACTTTCCCTGACTGGATGAACCTATTTTTCCACGACCCAGATGTTCCGGTAACGGACGGGACAGCCGTGATTCTGCAGGAAGACGGGCCCCTTGGAATCACCTGCCTTGAGAGGAGCCGCGGTAGTGTTGCGGTTTCCGGGGAGTTCCACGTTGTCGTGGATTTTGACTCCGTTGTGGTAGACCGTCATCCGGGGGTTGGCAACGACTTTACCATCCTTGTAGCTGGCCGCTATGTACTCGATATCATAGGTTTGCCAGGAAAGGGGTGGGTAGCACATGTTCAGATCACATGCGGCAACCGAGTAAATACCACCACACTCATTCATTTTGCCCGCCAGGCCGAAGGAATCGAGCATCTGGACTTCGTAGCGTCCCTGGACATAGAGTCCGCTGTTTCCCCGGCCCTGTCCACGATCCTGGGGCATGTAGGGAAGGCGAAATTCGATATGCAGGTGATGGCTGCCAAAAGTCTTCTTGCTGGTCGTTCCCTGCATCAACAGACCTTCTGGCGACATCTTTCCGTTTTTCCAGCCGTCGGCATTCCCGCCATCAAACAGGACAACTGCGTTTTCCGGTGGCTTCTTGCCCAAGGTTTCACTTTTGCGATGGACCTTCTTCAGTTCGCCCAGTTTCTCTCCTCCCGGGCTGGTGACCGTCAGGATCCCATTCTGGATCATCCCGTTCCCCCGTTCGTCGCCCACGAATTTCAGCACGCCATTTTCCAGTTTGCCCTTTGGCTGAATCACGATTTTTTCTTTCCCATCCCAACCAGCTCCCGGCAGGCCTCCAGGAAAAACAAAGGCCTCGAAAACACCCTTGCCAAGTGCCCGGACCTGGATTCCGTGGTCCTGGTCACCCAGCTTGCCCTCGTATTCGCCCTGGTATTCAAAATCAGCGTCCGTAGTTGAGGGATCGGTATAACGGGGTTTCTGACCGTTCGAGGGAGCGGCAACTGAAAGAACCATCGCGACGAACAGGGAGAGCATGCAAAAATGCCTGGTGAGTTTCATGGATTTTCCTCGGGGAGTCGTAGGAAGAAGGAACAGATTTAGACCTGAATTCACTGCCTGAGCAGAATCCCCATTCTGGTTCGGTTGTTGCCGGTTTTCAATGCGATGGGTGCGGAGACCGCTCCCCGGTTTGTGTGGGCCTGTCACCGGTCGCAGCCCAAGTGGCGTTTTGTCGCCAAAAAACTGCCGGGCCCTTTCACTTTTGGCTAAATTTTGCACAAAATGGCCAAATATAAAAATTAGTCAGCAAATTTGTCTGTTGACTCGTTTTAATACAGGCTGCAGTTTGTTGCTGCAGCGGGTTGTCATGAAAGCCAGGCGGAGAAAGCATGCGAATTTGCATGTTTACTGACAGTTTCCTCCCGTATTGCTCGGGAGTTACCTTTTCCGTATTGAACCAGGCTTCGGAGCTGGTGAAGCGGGGGCACGATGTATGCGTGTTTCGTCCCAAGCCACGCAAAAAGGATATCGACGAAAACACTTCGATCGACATGCCTTCAGAGGTCGAAATTTTCGACGTTCCTTTTTCGGTGGGTGTCTCCAAGGTTCCCAAGCTGCGGATCACACTTCCGTCTTTGATTACCTCCCTCTGGAGGGTCCGCAAGTGGAATCCGGATGTGGTGCACATGAGCACCGAGTGGGGATGTGGTTGGGAAGGGTTGATCGCTTCCAAGCTGCTTCGAAAACCGACCGTTGGAACTTTTCATACCTTTTTTGCCGACCCCGGCTACCTGAAATCCTTTGGCCTGCCGACCTTTGACTTCATTCAGAGGTTCATGTGGTGGTATTCGATCAAGTTTTTCAACGCCTGTCGATTCGTTACCAGTCCTTCCAAGTCGGTCAAGGATGCCCTGATTGCACATGGTATCCGGTTCGATCCGATCATTATTCCCAACGGGATTGAAAGACCGGTTCGTGTCGATGCCGACCAGATCATGAAGAAGCGGAACGAGATCGGTATCTATGGCCCTTCGTTTGTCTATTGTGGGCGGATTTCCCCGGAAAAGTCCCTGGATGTTGTGTTGAGGGCATTTGCCCTGGTACAGAAAAAACGCCGGCGGGCCAAGCTGGTGATTATTGGCGATGGGCCGACCAAATCAGACCTGGAAACCCTCGCAGTGGAATTGGGGATTCAGAAGCATGTGATTTTCCTGGGTCATATTTCTCACGAAAAACTGATCGAAGATAACCTGCTGTTGTTGGCGGATACTTTTGTAACGGCGAGCAAGACCGAAAATCAGCCGATGAGTATTCTGGAAGCGATGTCTTTTGGCCTCCCCGTGGTGGGACCGACTGCCAAGGGGATTCCCGAACTGATCGAAGACCGGGTCAACGGACTTCTGTTTGAACCCGATGACCACGAGGAAATGGCCAGTTGCATGCTGGTCATGGCCAACAAACGGCGTCAGCGCAAACGGATGGGACATGGTGCTTTGAAGTTCGCCGCTGAATACCAGATGCCGCAGGTTGTCGATCGGCTGGAAGAGGTTTACCAACAGGCAATCCAACAGAGGCAGGGAAAAAAGAAACAGGAAGAGGTTTGATCCCAGCCTGCGACGACACATGCTGGGCGTCCCCGTCCCGAAGTCCACGTCCCGAAGTCCCCGTCCCGACGGGCTGCTTCCTGCTGTTGCTACTACTTCTTCTTCTTCTTCTTCTTCTTGGCCTTGCTTTTCTTTTTGTCCCTTGCCAACGGATCGATTTTGCGGAAGCGGGGGATTCCCACTGCACAGGTTCCAAGAAGAAGAAAGAGAATGACGAGCCCGTAGGCTCCGCTGTAATCCTGTGCAAAAAGAAGTTGCATGGCTATTTTTCCGGATCGACTTCCGGGGTCTCTTGGTTTTGTGGTTCCGCCGCGGACGCGGGTGGTTGGATCAGGATGGCGATCTCCTGAAATTTGGAGGCCATCAGTTCCCGCTGGGAAGCAGTATAGTTGGACTTGATCTGTTTGACGATTCTGTCAGGGTCGAAATACGGGTCGATGGCGATTTCTATGTTCTCCACTGCCCGGACCTCTTTCGCTTCCCGGAAAACCGGGTTTTTGTCCCGCTTGGCAGCTTTGAATTCGCTGGCCTGGGAGTCGATCATCGGTTCGCGGTCGAGTACCTGGATCGACGCCTGACGCGCTGAACCAAAGATTCTTCGTAACCAATGCATGGGGCGGGCATATCGCATCAGCGAACCGCAGGTATGACAGCGGTAAACAACGAAAAAAATCCGGAGCAGCAAGGGCATGTTCTGAGCCCCACCGTAGCTGATATGAATCCGGTCGGAACCGCACTTTTTGCAGTGAACATTGCCAGGAGCCTTGCGGCGCAGGTCTTCAAGCCTGACCGGTGAAATTCGCTCGTTGGCAGGAATTTCAATTTTTTTCGGATCAGCCGGTTGGTCCACGTAAACACCGTGCCAGGAGAGAGATTGGGGTGAATTCAAGAATAACTGAATATTGGGGAATTCGAACCCTTGCCTTTTCAACAAATGGTGGATTTTCCCGGTTCTGCAGACGATTCGGTTCAATCCATGCGGAAAATATGGATTTTCCGTAGCGGTCTGTCCGATTTCTTTCAAAGAAATGGAGCTTATACTTTACTAGCTTGATAATGATTGTAAATTAAATGCTCTCCCCACAACCTCTTCCCGATTTTAATGAAAACAACCATGACCATTCAGGGTGGCGTGTCCTGGGCGGGAACAAGCCTCGAGAATTGGCGACCGTGATTCCCCATCCCAAGTTGATCCCGGAAAGCCCCGATCTGGTGGTGGAAACTGCACAGGGACCGTTGGCCAGTCAGCCCAATCCTGGTGAAGCAGGCGATGGGCCATCTGCTGAATTCCTGGCAGAGCTGGATGCCCGCAACAGGGGATTTGAAACCTCAGAACCCTTGGAAATCATCCAATGGGCCAGCGCGACTTTCGGTTCGACACTCACTTTTGCCACCGCCTTCGGACCGGAAGGAATGGTGATTCTCTTTCTGGTCTCACAACTGGAAAAACGGGTTCACTGTTTCAACCTGGACACCGGTTACCAGTTCAGGGAGACACTCGAATTGCGCGAAAAGGTAAAGCAGAAATATGGCATCGAAGTTGAGCTCCGTCGGCCGGATTCCACAGTCGAAGAGTATGAGCAACAGCATGGAAAACTCTACCTGAGTAATCCAGGTCAGTGTTGTCACGACCGCAAGATCAAGGTGTTGCACCAGGCCATTGAGGGCAAACGGGGCTGGATCAGCGCCATTCGCCGTGATCAGAGCCCCGACCGGTCGCAGGCACCGATCGTTGGATGGGATGCCAAATTCAACCTGGTCAAGGTCAACCCGCTTGCCAATTGGACCAAGGGCCAGGTTTGGAAGACCATTCTTGACAATGAAATTCCGTACAACCCGCTACATGATCAGGGCTACCCCAGCATCGGTTGTCAGCCCTGTACCCGGGCCATTCAGATCGGCGAGGACGAGCGTGCCGGTCGTTGGAGCGGCAGCACGAAAACCGAATGCGGACTGCACAGCCTCGATTCGTGAGGCTCTTCTTTTCCGAAGACGCTTTTCACCACTCCGCTATTTCACCCGCCGGCCAGGTAGCCGGTTCGCCGCGAAGCCCATGCTGGTTTCGGTAAAGATCAAGAAGGGCGTGGATCCACGGGCAGAGGCGAAGTTTCGCCAGTTGTCCTTCCCGATTCCGCTGCTCCCGGGTGCGGCAGGAGGGGCCGGGTATCCCGACCTGGCACTTGGCGTTCGAGGAACCGCAGGTTGTCATGCATTTTCTGCCTGGTCGTCGATGCGCTGGCTGGATTCCGTAAATCGGGTCGGGCCGCCCTGTTCGACATCGGTGCCCGGAACGACCAACGGGCCGGGCGAGCTGGCATCAACAATCTCCTTGAGTTCGTCCCCATCCACCGATTCGATTTCGATCAGCCGCTGGGTCAGCGCGATCAGGGATTCCTTTCGAACGGCGAGAATGTTGCGCACTTTTTCGATGGACTCTTCTATGAATCTTCGGACTTCCTCATCGATTTCACGCTGGGTTTTTTCGCTGACGGTACGGCCGGATTCTTCGCCGCCGGATGCCAGAAATGCGGATCGATTGGAATCCTTGTAATTCACGCGGCCCATTCGGCTCATCCCGTATTCCATCACCATCGAGCGGGCGATGTCGGTGGCCCGCTCGAGATCGTTCTGGGCTCCGGTGGAAATGTCCTGGTAGATGATCTCCTCCGCCATGGTGCCTGCGAGAAGCACCTGGATCCGGCTTTCCAGTTCTGCCTGGGTCATCAGGTATCGGTCCTCTTCAGGACGCTGCATGGTGTATCCGAGCGCGGCAATCCCGCGGGGGATGATGCTTACTTTATGGACCGGGTCGGTGTTCGGCAGGCTGTAGGCGACCAGTGCGTGTCCTGCCTCGTGATAGGCGACCCGGCACTTTTCGTCCTCGCTCATGACCCGCTGTTTCTTTTCCAATCCGGCGGTAACGCGTTCCACCCCCTCGTCGAAATCATTCATTTCAACGACCGATTTTTCTTCGCGTGCCGCACGCAGGGCAGCTTCGTTGACGAGGTTGGCGAGGTCAGCGCCAACGAATCCGGGGCTGATGCAGGCTACCCGGGCCAGGTCAACATCTTCTCCAAGCTTGACGTTCTTGACGTGGACTTTGAGGATCGCTTCCCGACCACGGACGTCCGGTCGATCGACCAGAACGTGACGGTCAAAGCGCCCCGGCCGCAACAATGCCTGATCGAGTGTCTCCGGTCGATTGGTGGCGGCCATTACAATCACACCCGAGTTGGAATCGAATCCATCCATCTCCACGAGCAGAGCATTCAGTGTCTGCTCCCGTTCATCGTGTCCCCCGACGATGTTTCCACCACGGCTTTTGCCCAGGGCATCCAGCTCGTCGATGAAGATGATGCAGGGCGCTTTTTGTACAGCCTGCTGAAACATGTCCCGAACACGTGCAGCCCCGACACCGACAAACATCTCCACGAAATCGCTGCCTGAAAGGCTGAAGAACGGAACACCGGCTTCACCGGCGATGGCCTTGGCCAGCAGGGTTTTGCCTGTTCCCGGCGGTCCGACCAGCAGGACCCCTTTGGGAATCCGCCCGCCCAGCTTCTGGTACTTGTCCGCAGATTGCAAAAAGTCAACGATCTCCTTGACCTCCTCGACCGCTTCGTCGATACCAGCCACGTCATCAAAGGAAACCTCAAGTTCCTCTTCGGCATACAGCCGTCCACGGCTGCGGCCGAATTGCATTGGAGAACCTGCACCGCCGAGACGCCGGAGCATGAAGAAAAATAGCAGGAGGATCAGGGAGGAGAAGATGATGAAGGTCCCCCACTTTTCCCAAAAGGTCGGTCCGGCTGAAAACGTGTAGGGTTCCTTTGATTTTTCGATCTCTGCAAAAATCGACTGTCCAAAGCCCTCGGAGCGGATATTGACAACGAATTCCTTTTCGACTGCCTCGTCATTGGAACTGTTCTCGATTTTCCAATCGAGCTTTCCCTCGATTCGCTGATCGTGAATAACGATGTCCCGCAGTTTCGATATCTGGATCACCCGGGACTGTTCCCCGCTTTTCCTCTCGATCAGCAGCGAGGGACTTTCGGTAGGAGCTGCCCCGGATTTCTTCTGCAGGTAATCCTGGAATTCCTTGTAACCGATTTCAAACGGCGCGTTATTGAACATCACCATCATGCTGATCAGTGATACCACCAGCACCAGCAGCAGCAGGAGGACGACGTTGACCCCCGATTTGGGTTCCTGGTTCTTTCGGGAGCTGGATTCCGGATCCATGCGAATTCTGCCTCGGGGTGGAAAGTGGCCAATTATGGCTTAAGGGTGACGATAACAGTATCGGATTCCCGCAAGGATCGCCAACCTTTTCAATTTTACGGTCAAAAACCCGTAAGTGGATTCAAAATAATGGTAAGTCAACTGTTTGGGAGAGGAATTCAGACACGTCCAAAGCTCCAAAATCGGTCTGGGAGTTCGGTCAAAGACAAGAAAACGGCCAAACTGCGGATTCAAACTGCCGATTTCCGGCAGGTTCGACTGTCGCGACCGGAGGGGGCACGCAATAATACTGGGTCCGACACCTGATTTTCCTGGCATGACTTCCAACCAAAAAGTAGCGATTCTGGGCTCCACCGGCAGCATCGGCACCAATGCGATCGAGGTTGTCGAGTCCCTGTCCGGCTTTGAGATTTTTGCCCTTTCGGCACACGCGAGGCTCCCCGCCCTGGCTGAGCAGACAAATCGTCATTCCCCCCAGATGATCGTGGCATCCAGTGAGTCCCGGGCTGCCGGTTTTGATTGGTCGATCCTGCCCCGCCATCAGTTGGCTTCCAGCGGGACTGCGGAGCAAACTTCAGGTGCACCCACCATCCTGACGGGAGAATCCGCACTGGAATCGGTGGCCCGGCATCCGGAGGTCGACGTTGTCGTGGCTGCCATCGTGGGGAGCGCCGGGCTGAAAAGCACCTGGGCCGCTATTGATGCGGGCAAGAAGGTAGCCCTGGCAAACAAAGAGACCCTGGTGATGGCTGGCCAGCTGGCCATGGAGCTCGCAGAGAAGACCGGTGCCAGGATTCTTCCTGTTGACAGCGAGCACAGTGCAATCTTCCAGGCTTTGCACGGTGAAAATCGGAAGCAGGTCCGTAAGGTGATTCTCACAGCCAGCGGTGGGCCATTCCGCAACGCGGCGATGGCTGAGCTCCGGAACGCAACTGTCCAATCAGCGTTGGCCCATCCCACCTGGAAAATGGGGCCCAAAATTACGATTGATTCGGCAACAATGATGAATAAATCACTGGAGTTGATTGAGGCACGGTGGCTCTTCGATTTGCGGCCGGAACAGTTGGAGGTTGTGATTCACCCTCAATCCATCGTTCACTCTCTGGTAGAATTTGTAGATGGGAGTATCATGGCGCAACTCAGTCCGCCCGACATGAAGCTTCCGATTCAGTACGCACTGACCTACCCGGACCGGTTTGCCGGCCCGACGAGGAAAATGGATTTCAGCCAGGCGTTTGACCTGGAATTCCAGCCACCCGATTACGAAAAGTTCCCGGCATTGCTGCTGGGAAAAGAAGTCGCTGAGAAAGGTGGGACAACCGGCGCCGTTCTCAACGCTGCCAACGAGGCGGCCGTGGAGGCTTTTTTGGATGGCCGGATCCAGTTTCTGGACATCACGAAAGCCTGTCGTGAAGTAATGAATCATCATGAGTTTAATACGAATCCCGACCTGGACGAACTGTTTCGTCTCGATGGTTGGGCTCGCAAGGAGATAAAAAAGTGGATTGCAGCTTGATTGCCGCATCGTTTTCATGGACTTCCCTTGATTCCTGGATTGGCATCTTCTGGATGGCCATGGGCCTGGGGTTCATCATTTTCGTCCACGAACTGGGGCACTTTCTCGCTGCCAAATCGTGCGGCGTCAAGGTAGAAGCGTTTTATGTCGGTTTCAATGTCCCGTTTCCCAAGCTGTTTGGTGTGACGGTCATCCCCCAGTACCTGCTCAAGTTTACAATTGGCGAAACCGAGTACGGGATAGGAAACCTCCCGTTGGGCGGTTACGTCAAAATGCTCGGTCAGGAGGACACTCCGACCAAAAACGAAGAGGTTGCTTCCGCCGAAGACGAGGATGTTTCCTCGAGCACCGATGAGGGAGATCCGGAATCAGATCAGACCTCCGAAGCCGAAGAGGATGTTCTGACGAACGGGCAAAAGCTGGATCCCCGGGACTACCGGGCCAAGAGTGTGCTGCAGCGCTTCTGGATCATCTCGGCAGGAGTGATCATGAATCTTGTGACAGCACCCATCTTTGCGTTGCTTGCTTACACATGGGGTGTCCCCGAGATTCCTGCCCGCGTGGGAACCGTGATTCCCGCAGGCCCTGCCTATCGAGCCGACTTTCGCCCGGGTGACCAGATTGTTCAGATCGGTGAGGACGATGCGACCTCGGCGGTAACCTTCAGTGATTTTGTCGAAGCAAACGCACTGGTGGGAACGGAAAAGGATGCGGTGCACTATGTCGTGCGCGACGGGGAAAAGGAAAAAATCCGGAAATCCGTTCGAGCTGAGTACGGCGTGATCAAGATTCGTTATCGGAACATTGCTGCCGTGGGGATTGGTGCGGATGCATCGCCCAGGTTGGCAAAAGAGAATTCGATCATGATCGGGTCCGGTGCCTACGAAGCGAAACCGGCTCTTCAAAACGGTGATCTGATTCTCACGGTTAATGGAGATAAGGTGGTGCATGGTTCCGACCTCAAGGCGCTGGTTGCCAAGCATGCCGGTCAACCTGTCGTGCTGGAGGTCGCCAGGCTTGGCGATCAGCCGGATGCGGCGGTGGATGCTGATACGGAAAAATTGAAGGTCACCATCCCGGTGAAAAAGAAAAAGACGTTGGGTCTGATCATGGAGTTTTCGCCCATCGTGGCGGTGCAACCGAATTCGCCCGCCGCGAAAGCTGGCATCGTGGCCGGGGACACTCTGCTTGCGGTGAATGGTGCCCCCGTGGGTGACCCGCTGACCCTCGGGTTCAGGATTCGGAAGTTTGCCCTGTCAAAAAAGGAAATAGAGGTCCGTCTGAAGACCGGGGACAGGACCGAAAAAACGGTCCGTCTCATTCCCCGCCTGCCTTTTGCACCCGGGTTCCGGGACAACACTCCGGTTTCAGTCGATGAACTCGGAGTGGCGATCAAGGTTGGAAACGTGGTTCAACAGGTGGTCGAGGGCAGCCCCGCCGCAAAATCGGGTATTCAGAAAGGTGACCGGGTTCTATCGGCTCGATTTGTCGCCGCGGCAAGTGATCAGAAAACAGAAGTTGATCAAATGAGTATGCCTCTTGAGAACATCGATTTCGTCAACCAGGAAAATATCTGGCCCACGGTCGATTCACTCCTTCAGAGGCGACTGCCCAGTACCGAGTTGATATTGAAGCTGGAGAGAAACTCAGAGCCGCTGGAAGTATCGCTGAAATGGGCCTACTCGGACGACATCTGTGCTGAGCAGCTCGGGCTTCGTTTGAGCAGTGATGAAATCATCAAGAAGGCCGGTTCCCTCGGTGAAGCGGTTTCTCTCGGTTTCAAACGTGTGGGCAAGGATGCCGGGCGAATCTTCAACTTTCTCCAGGCCCTGACCACCGGCAAGATCTCGGTGACTTCCATGGGTGGCCCGCTGACGATCGGGAACGTGGCTGTCAGTTTTGCCCAGGAGAATTTTGGAAAGTTCCTGGCGTTCCTTGCTTTTATCAGTGTCAACCTGGCAATCGTCAACTTTTTGCCGATCCCGGTGCTTGATGGTGGTCATGCCGCGTTTCTGATCTGGGAGGGTGTGACCGGGAAACCGGTTAACGAGAATACCCAGTTCATCGCCTCGCTGGCCGGCTTCATATTCCTGATTGCTCTGATGCTGTTCGTATTCAGTCTCGATATCCTGACGTTTTTCTTCTAGAAATCGGCCTGGATGAAAGGGCTGGCGATTTGAAACCAGCGGATTGTCGACAATACTGGAATGCAACCTCTGCAGGGAGGTTCGGTCGCTGCCACCGATGGGACTGAACGTGGATCGCAACAACAGGGATTGATTGTGAATATCTCAGCCAAAACCGAATACGCCTGCATCGCCGTTCTGGAGCTGGCAAAAAATGTGGGCAGTTCCGAACCGCTCCGGATTCGGGACATTGCTGACAGTCACGGAATTCCCTCGCGGTTCCTCGTCCAGATCCTACTGCAACTGAAAGGCGCGGGAATCGTGAACAGCACACGGGGGGCTTCCGGCGGATACCGGCTCGCCCTGAAGCCGGGAGAAATCAGCCTCCTCCGTGTCATGAATGTTATCGAAGGCAATCCGGCCGTGGAAAGCAACCTCAAGGAAGTGACACCGATTTCGAGAGTTTTGAATCAGGAGTGGAAGTCCATCCGCGAGTCAAATATCCAGGCCCTGGAAAAAATCAGCTTTGAACAACTGCTGCAGAAGGTCAAATCACAACCCGAAAACATGTACTACATCTAGCGGGTGTCGGCAGTTGTCAAACGCGGACGCATGACCGAACCGGGACAGGGCCCCCGCGTTAAGTCCGGTTACCGCGGGGGGTGATGGTGATGCCGAGAAGAAACCCGGGGCATGGCCAGGCGGATCGAAAATGGGGATCCGGCCACCGGTACCCCCCTTGGGAATCCCGCTTGCCGTCGATTTTCAAACTTCCCAGCCCTTGGCATAGTCTTCCTTTACAAATCGCTGGGCGATCCCGCTGGAGGCCTTCAGGCTGTCAGCATCCCAGTCAAATTCACTCATGGACCGGTAGGCGACATTGCCAAGCAAAACCGTTTCGGCCATCGGCCCCGAATAGTCAAAATGGCAGGTCGCCGGTTTTCCACCCTTGCAGAAATCGATCCACTCCTTGTGGAAGCCTGGCGAATCGGCAATGAAAGGTTCGGGGGGTTCGTATTCAGCAAATCGGTCTTTGGGTAACAACTGACGCTTGCTGAATCCGCAGAGCAACATCCCTTTTTCACCAACGAACAGGGTGTTGTTGCCACTGGCGGGCAATCCTTTTTCCTTGAGGATTTCGGGTCCACCCTTGACCTGGGACCAAAAGAGCTTGACCCCGGGGCGTTTAGGTGTGGCTGGAAACTCCATCCAGGAATCCATCTTTTTGGGAGTGGAAAGTGGGTTGGCCAGGTTACCTTTGGCACCAACGCGGGTCGGGTATTTCAATTCCAGAGCCCAAAATGGGATGTCCAGGATATGGCATCCCCAGTTGCCTGTTTCACCCGTGCCATAGTCCCACCAGAACCGCCAGCCATAGGGGGTAACCGACGGGTGGTATTTGGCTCGCCGCTTGGCTGGTCCGAGCCACAGATCGTATTTCAGTGACCCGGGCACCTGGTGCAGCTTTTTGTCGAGTGCCGTCATGCCTCGATTGCTGTCGACCCAGCAATGGACCTCTTTCACATTACCGATGGCCCCGGACTGGATCAGTTCAACAACCCGGTGCATGTTGGGAATGGTGTGACGCTGGACGCCGAGTTGCGTGGCCAGTTTCTTTTCCCGCGCCAGTCGGGTCAGTTCACGGCATTCCCATATGTTGTGGGCCATCGGCTTTTCGAGATAAACGTGTTTGCCTTCCGAAAGGGCCCGGTGAGCGATATGAAAGTGGGTGTGATCCGGCGTGCTGATGACTGCACCGTCAATCTGGTTCCCCATTTTATCGAACAGTTCACGGTAGTCGAAGAACTTCCTGGCTTTGGAAAAGCGACTGTAGGCCTTCCCTGCCCGTTGATCATCGACATCACAGAGGGCGACGATATTTTCCTTGCTGACACCTCCCAGGTTGGCACTTCCCCGGCCGCCAATTCCAATCACCGCAAGGTTCAGTTTTTCCAGTGAAGATCGGGAATCTCCCGCCAACGCTTCTCCCGAGGAAAAGTAACCGGTGGCCGCTACAGTGGCTGCCGCTGTGCCCAGGAATGCTCTTCGTTGCATTTTCGCTTTTTTCATGGTTCTTTTTAACGATTGGAAAAGGGGGGAAAGTCACGCAATTGGCAGTTTTTTTTCCGTAAACTGTTGTTGCAATTAAGTTTACATGCGTTTTCCGCAAAAAAAAAGGTTTGGCTGTTTGACACCCTTAAGGGGCGTTCCTAGAATGTGGAACCTTTTGATTTCAGGGAGCAATTCCTGAACCGGGCAACTTGGCTTACGGTCGATCCTCCGGGGAATTGGCGTTTCAAACAGGACGGAGACGTTTGCCGAGGTAAATTTTTGTAAAGGTATTTCAAATGCCGTTGCAATTGCCGGGGAATGATTTCACGAAACGCAAAAGGCGTACCTGCGGTCCCAAGTCCGCGGTGCAGGAAATAACGGAACAGAAGTCGTCTATGTCAGCCTTTTGCTTATGAAAAGGTGCAGTTGGATCGGAGTTATCCATGAAAAAAATCGAAATGAGGCCCTACAAAAAGGTACTGGTTGCACTGAGGGCCCGATTGCAGGGCGACGTGAACGCTTTAGCCGATGCGGCACTGGGAGCCTCAGCCGAAGCACAGGGAGAATTGTCGAGTTTGCCTAGCCATATGGCTGATTTGGGCAGCGATACCTTCGAACAGGACAACACGCTTCGTCTGATGGATAATGAAGAGGTCGTGCTGGAGCAGATCGAGCAGGCTCTTGAACGAATTGAGGAAGGCTCCTATGGTACGTGTGTCGAGTGCGGGAGCCGGATTCCGAAAATGCGGCTCAATGTCATTCCCTACACACCCCTCTGCGTGAAGTGCGCCAATAGCCTTGAATCAGACGACCCCTGGAACTAGTGATTCGACCTCACTGTTTGACGAACCGGTCCGTTTTGCTCGCTACGCAATTTTTGGAATTGTTTCCATCTCGGGCTTGATCCTTGATCTGGTTACCAAAGAGTTCATTTTCTCCAGGTATTTCGATTCGGAAGCGAAAAATGCTCCCCGGCCCGTCTGGCTGATCGAGCCTTGGCTGGGGATACAGACGTCAACCAACCAGGGAGCCCTGTTTGGGATGGGGCAGGGGTGGACCGGCCTTTTTGCCGTGCTCTCGGTGGTCGCGTTTGCCGTACTGATTTATCTTCTCTTCTTCAGTCGCTGGGCAAACGATCTTTTTATTACCGTCACCTTCGCCATGATTGCTGCCGGTATTTTTGGCAACCTTTACGACCGTCTCGGGTTGTGGCACGATGCGGAGATTGCCCAGCAGCACAAAAATGCAGTGCGTGACTGGATCTATTTCAACTGGGAAAATGGACCGCGGATCATGAACCCGTGGCCCAACTTCAATATCGCCGACTGCCTGCTGGTTTGTGGCGCCATCCTGCTCTGTTTTCATGCTTTTTTCATTCAGCCAAAACTGGATGCCAAAATTCCCGCCAGCGATGTGGCGGATGAAGGAACAGACGATGCAAAAACGACCGTGGATAAAGGTGAATCGGCCTGAGTGTATCGAACCGGTCCATTCGCCTTGATTAGCGGACGAGCGTTTCCTTTCCTTGACCCCTGAATTCCGGATGACTGATCAAGAAGAACGATTCGAATTTGCCTGGGAACTCGCCAGAAAAGGGGGAAAGTCGACCCTCGACTACTTCCAGTCGGATCGCTTTTCCGTCGAAAAAAAATCGGATCGATCACCGGTGACCGTTGCCGACCGGAATGCTGAACAGATCATGCGAGGCGAAATCCGGGCCCGCTTTCCCGATGATGGAATCGTGGGGGAAGAGTTTGAGGATGTCGCCGGGAGCAGCGGTTATCGCTGGATTCTGGATCCGATTGACGGGACCAAGTCCTTTATCTGTGGTGTTCCCCTTTACGGCACGATGGTCGGTGTGGAACATGGGACGAGGTGCCTGATTGGCGCCGTTTATTGTCCCGGGCTTGATGAAGGAATCTACGCGTCAACCGGTGCGGGGGCGTGGCACCAGAAAGGGAATGAACCAGCCGTCCGAGCCCGCGTGTCCGGTTGCTCGGACCTCGCGGAGGCTGTCATGGCGACCTCCGAAGTCCGGACGTTTGACGAGGAGGGTCACTTGGAACTTTACCGGGAACTGGAATCGAGTTGCTACGTCAGCCGGACCTGGGGGGACTGTTACGGTTACCTGTTGGTGGCCACTGGCCAGATCGAGTTGATGATCGACCCCGAACTCAAGATCTGGGACGCAGCGGCAGTTCAGCCGATTGTCGAAGAGGCTGGAGGCCGATTTGCAGACTGGAACGGTCAGCCCCGTATCGACAGTGGCAATGCGATTGGGTGTTGCCCGGGCATCTTCGAAGCGGTGCTGCATAAAGTCGGCAAGCACAAGTAACTTGAAGGGCGGCGGGCGAATCGCCTTGACGGTCCGCACTGAATTTCACTTCCGCCGCTGGGACTTTTACCGGTTTTCCAACAGGTTCAATGTCAGGTGAGCCTGCCCCTGGTGATGCGATTCGTGCCAGCTCAGGATGTGCAGCACGGTCCGGATGGTCAGGCCCCGTTCGCTAAACGCTTCCGGTACGGTATCCAGGTCCGCTTCTCCAAATGTCCCAAGGGTTTCCAGCAGGTTGGCCCGGCTCTGTTGGAGCACCGCCCGAATTTCGGTCAGCCCGGGGAGGCTGTCATCGGGCGTGCTACCGCCACGGTAGCGACTCCATAAGTCGGTAAAGATTCCGCGTTTTGAGGGTGCCAGTCGTTCCGAGGCAAAAATGTCTTCGGTAATACCAATATGCATGAACTGCCATGCCACATGTGCACGCCCCTCCCCAGGCCGGAAAGCAAGCGTTGCCGAAGGATCCTCCAGTTGCTCGATCCGCTCCAGCGTGGCGTCGGTTCGGGTGCGGTTGAATTGATACGTTTCGATAATTGAGTCAAGAAAAGTCATCAGATTCCCCTGTCGTTGGTTGAAACGGTTTTATTATTTCACACCCGGCGATCCTGTCACGGGGAAAGAAGATCTGCCCGTTTGACTGGAGGGTTCAGGCGGGGGATGATGGACGGCATAAATTTCGTCAATTTCACTGGAGATCTGATCGTGCCCCGAATTTTCCTGCCAAAGTTGGCGTTACTCCTGGCCCTGTGTGGGGCTCTTGCCGGTTGGATCAACCCGGTCGCAGCACAATACGGGGGAGCCGTGGCTCCGCCTGAGCAATGGCGGACTGGTTTCCAGACCATCACGGACAAACAGGCGGAGCAATGGCTGACCTTATTGGCGGGGCCCAAGTTCAAGGGGCGGGGAACGGGCCAGACCGGTTACCTAAAAGCGTCTTTCTTTGTGGCCGGAAAGCTGGCCGAGTATGGTTTTGAGCCCATCGGTGACAATGGCACCTATTTTCAAAACCTCCCGTTTTCCCGGATGCTCCCCGATCCTGATCGAACATCGATCAGCGTGGGTGATGTTTCGGTTTCCGGAAACGAAATCGGATTCACCCGGTTTAACGGCAACCGGAAAGTTGCGGATAAATTGGTGTTCGTTAAGGGCAGTGGGCCAACTGCGCGGCTTGGCGATTTGCCTTCCTTCCGTAACAGCATCATCATTGCTACCCATAAAAATGCCCGCGCCCTGGAACGGGACCT
>JAYZFP010000022.1:0-40245 GCA_036336715.1 Planctomycetota bacterium | reverse complement strand
CGGGCTGTTCTTCCCGGTCGGCGGATCGAGGGTTTTGAACTTGAAAAGTTCGGAGGGGGTTCTTTCGGCCTTCATGGCTGCCGCGAGTTTTTTCACCAGCTCCGGGTGTTGATCGGCGACGTCCGTAGTCTCTCCCCGGTCATTCTTCAAATCGTAGAGTTCGATTTTCAATGGATCAGGGTTCTGTTTTCGAAGCATATTCTGCCGAATCGCTTTCCAGCGTTCATTCCGGATGGCCTGTTGCCCTCCATAAGAGGAAAATTCCCAGTACAGGTAGGGATGTTTCTTCTGTTCCCCGGGCTGGCCGGTCAGTGTTGGGAGCATGCTGATGCCGTCGATCCCCTGCGGTGAATCGATTCCAAGGGCATCGCAGACCGTAGGGAGGAAATCCCAGAAAGCTGAAAGGTGGCTGGATTCGCTGCCGGGTTTGATTTTACCGGGCCAGCGGGCCACAAACGGAACCCGGATTCCTCCTTCGTAGAGGGAGCCTTTGCGACCTCTCAAACCACCGGAGCTCTGGAAAAAATCGGAATCACTGCCTCCCAGTCGATCGTAAGTGGGGCCATTGTCGGAGGTGAAAATGACCAGCGTGTTATCAGCAATTTTCAACTCATCGAGCAGTCCGAGAATTTCACCAATTCCGCGGTCCATGTGCGTGACCATCCCCGCGTATCCCGCCCGTGGAAAAGGGTGCTGCAGGTAACCCCGATGTTTATAGTCGGCTTCCTTGACCGTTTCCCGGTAAGGATCGACTGATGAGTCGGGCACCTGGATGGAAAGGTGAGGTACTGCGAAAGGGAGGTACAGGAAAAAGGGTCGATTCCGGTTGTCACGAATGAATTGTTTTCCAACCTTGATGAACTGATCCTGTGAATAGGTCTTTCCTTTCAGTTTCCTTTCATTTCCCAGTTGAATTTCCTTGTTGGAGTTTCGCCACAGGAAGCGGGGGTAATGGTTGTGGGCATGCCGCTGGCAATTGAAACCATAAAAAAGGTCAAAGCCCTGTCGGTTGGGATCTCCGCTGGTTCCGAAATGGCCCAGTCCCCATTTTCCGGCCGCTGCGGTTGCGTAACCATGCTGCTTGAGGATTTCGGCAACCGTCAGTTCTTCATCCGGAATCGGGTTCTGACCGGGAAACTCCCAGCCAAAACGGGGCGCCAGGTACTGGAGGTGTTTGGGGTCCCCATTGTTGCGGATGTAGGAGTGGCCGGTGTGTTTGCCCGTCATCAGAACGCAGCGGGAGGGGGCACAGACCGCCTGGCCGGCATAAAACTGCGTCAGCTTGATCCCTTGCCGGGCAATCTGGTCGATGGCGGGTGTGCGGATGATCTGTTGGCCGTAACATCCCACTTCCGAATAACCGAGATCGTCCGCGAGGATGAAAATGATATTCGGCTTTTGAGGGTTTTCCGCCCTGGCATTCCGGCAGCAGAAGCCTGCCGCAAAAATCAGCATGAAATAAAGAGGGAGTTGGTAACGCATGGTTCCGCTTTCTGTTGGAGACAATCTCCAGTTTGACCGATTCCAGCAGGTGGAGAAAGTAGACTGTCCACCTGCCGTTCCAGCACTCTTTGCTCCAGCAAGTCAGCCCTATTTCAATCGTCCCCGCGGTTTCCCGCTGGAAGTTCGTCGGCGGGTTTCAGTTGTTGAAAAGGAAGTGACAGATATCGCCATCCTCGACGACGTAGTTTTTTCCTTCCACCCGCAGTTTGCCGGCCGAACGAATCTCTTTTTCGGTTTTGAATTCGATCAGGTCGCCCAGGGTAAAGACTTCTGCCCGGATGAAACCCTTTTCAAAATCCGAGTGAATGACCCCGGCCGCCTGGGGGGCGGTGGCTCCCACGGGGATGGTCCAGGCACGAACCTCTTTTTCACCAGCTGTAAAATAACTTTGCAGACCCAGCGTCCTGTAGGCTTCGCGGGCAAGCAGGGAAAGCGCCGGTTCGTTGAGTCCCACACCCTCAAGCATTTCCGCGCGATCCTCTTCATCCAGTTCCGCAATCTCTGCCTCCAGCTTGGCACACACTGCTACCAGGCCTGCTCCCACTTTTTCTGCGTGCTGTCGGACCAGGGTTGCTGTCTCGGACTCGCCCTGGAGATCCGATTCGTCCACGTTGGCAACGTAGAGCATTGGCTTGGCCGTCATGAGGCCAAACCCCATGAGTATTTTCTTCTCTCCGTCGTTGAGCTTCAGGCTTCGAAGCGGCAGTTCTTCTGCAAGGTGAGCTTGGCATTTTTCGATCGCAGCCACGCGCGCCTTGGCCTCCTTGTCTCCACTGCGGGCGGTTCGCTGAGCCTTGGGGAGCGCGTTGTCAAGCGTTTCGATATCGGCCAGCATCAACTCTGTTTCGATGATTTCGATATCTGACAGGGGGTCGACCTGGCCGCTGACATGCACGACATCGTCGTCTGAAAAACAGCGAACAACCTGCAGGATCGCATCCACTTCCCGGATGTGGCTGAGAAACTTGTTACCCAGTCCCTCGCCCTTGCTCGCGCCCTCGACAATTCCGGCAATGTCCACCAGTTTCAGCATCGCCGGGATGATCTTTTCCGGGACGATGTACTCAGTGATCTGGTTCAGTCGATCATCGGGAACATTGACGATCCCCTCATTCGGTTCGATGGTACAGAATGGGTAGTTGGCACTCTCTGCCCCCTGGGAGCTGGTAAGAACATTGAAAAGTGTACTCTTGCCAACATTGGGCAATCCAACGATTCCGGCTTCCATGGCTATTCAAGATCGGGGTAGAGGTGGAAGGAGACTGACACGCCAAACAGAGTATTTTGTTGAAAAAAAACGAATTGCCAAGGGTCTCGGCATCGCTTTACGCGGGTGCCTGTGCCCAGGGAGTCGGCGGTTCTTTGGCTGGCGGCCGGTGAAACGGTCAAAGAAGCGGAGCTGGCGTCCGTGAATCCCTCTGGAGCAGGCAGATCTTCCTCAGAGTATCCGGGACCGTCTTTGCAGGGGACTGCGTGTCGAACCTGCTGCGTTAAGGATCCTCGGTTGGGGCCGGAACCGGTTTCTTGAGCCGGTAGTAAAGCAGCCCAAATCCACAGCAGGCCAGGCTCAGCATGAAAATTGAGCCCGGTTCCGGAACTGCGGAGGCAGAATTGTAGGTGACGTTGTCGATTCCGAAAGAATCGTTCTGGCCGTAATCCGCATGGATTTCGACCTGGGTGAATTCAACTGTCGATGTGATTCCGAAAAAGGAATTGACTTCGCCACCGGTTATCGGGGGCGTCACACTGTCTCCGTTGATCAAAAAGTCGACTCGATTCCGACCGTCATTCATCCCCCTGAAATCTGCCCCAAATGCGGAAACGGGAGCATCGAAGGTGAAAACCAGTTTTTCGCCACGGGTCATGAACAGGTTCATCGAGGTCGTGCCATCGATGTTTGCCCAGGAATCCTGGTGTGAGGGGATGTCGATGAAATTCCAGCTTTTCTTGCTGGCATCGATAAAGATCGTGAAATCACCCGCGTCCACAGCCGTAGTGTGAAACGCATCTTCGGTCGTAAAAGACGCAAAGTCTTCCGTGATGGTGGTGCCCGCCGCCGCCTCAAACGTGGAACGATCGGTGTAGGTGGTCAATTGGGCAACAGCGCTGCTGAACGTCAGCAGCATCCCCAACAGCGCAGGGAGCAGGCAACGTAGTGAGGGCATTATATTGGGCAGATTTATGGGGGCAGAAGCGATCCCCGACTTTCGTCCGTTGAAAGCCAATCAACAGGGATCAACCGAAAATCATTATAAGCAGGTGTCTGGGCAAAACAATCAGCTTGGGGGGAATTGGTTTTCAAAAAACAATGGAAAACCTGCAAGCCCGCGCAGCGATGGGGGCTGGAGACGATCAGGCTGTTTGGGAGGTGTTTTTTTGCTGAACAGCCGTACAGGAACTGGCTGGATCCCTGACCTGGATAACTGGACGTCTGTTCATCCCAATCGCAAAAGTGGACCCGACTGCAGGGAGAACAAAGGCCATTTTCACGCAAATGCTTGGACGGCATTACGGAAAATGGCCAGACCATCTCCCACCTCGATCTCCGGTTTGCGGGTCCAGTGGGGATGTTGTGTCCGATCGAGATATCTTTCCGGGTGCGGCATCAGGCCAAAAATCCGGCCGGAAGGATCGCACATGCCGGCGATGTTTGCCATCGAACCGTTGGGGTTGTGAGGGAATTCAAGTTTTTCACCTGTCACCGTTCCGTCCCCTGCCGAGTAACAAAGGGGAAGTTGATGCTGGTCGGTCAGGTGCGCGAGCGTCTCCTCGCTGGCGGCTACAAATCGGCCCTCGGCGTGGGCGATCGGCAGATACATCTCCGAGATACCCGAGAGAAAAACGCAGTGATCATTGGCGATGGCAAGGTTCACCCAGCGGTCGTAGTACATTCCTGATTCGTTCCAGGTCAAGGTGGCTTGCTGGTCCGGGGAGTCGAAAAGGGCCCCTGATTTCATCAATACCTGGAATCCGTTGCAGATCCCAAGGATCAATTTTTGGCTGGCTTTGAAATCGTGGATCAGCTCGTCCAGGAAGAGCCGAAACTGGTTGGCGAAAATCCGTCCGGCACCGATGTCGTCTCCGTAGCTGAAGCCGCCTGGAATGCAGAGCATCTGGTACTGTTTGCCGAGTGCCGGGTTTTCCAGCAGCCGGTTGATGTGCATGACTTCGGTCTCGGCACCTGCCAGCTCAAAGGCATGACTGGTTTCCACATCGCAGTTGGTGCCGGGGGCTCGAACAATAAGTGCTTTGGGTGTTGCCATTTGGGTGTTCCGGAGATCAGGGCAAAAATTACCACGCCAGGACGGATTGCCAGCAGTTCTTCAGTTGCCTGATATTCGTATCAATCAGGACAGTCGTCTGGTCGGAAATGCGGAAGCTTTCGGAATCGGTAACGGTGCCGATGCGGGTGATTGCCTCTTCACTGAATCCCTGCTGAAAGAGTTCGATGTTTTCGGGCGCGACTTCGCAGACAAAACGCGAGTTGGATTCGGAAAACAGCCGGACCAGGTTGTCAGGCTGCGGCTGATCGTCAATGGCCATATCGCTCAGGTCGACATCGACACCCAGCATGCCTGCAAAGGCCATTTCCGCCAGGCAGGCCGCCAGTCCACCTTCACTCAGATCGTGACAGGAGCGGATCCAGCCGTGGACGATTGTCTGGTGAACAGAGTCATAAAGGCGCTTGGCACGTTCGGCATCCACCCGAGGGACGCAGCCCCCTTTTTCGTCATTGATGATCGACCAATGGGATCCCCCCATTTCGTTCCGGGTCGCCCCGATCAGGAACAGTGCGTTACCCGCTTTTTTCAGATCCATGGTGACACATTGGTCAATGGAATCTACCTGGCCCATTGCACTGATCAACAGGGTGGGCGGGATGGCAATTCTCCTGTTGGTTTCCCGGTCCATGAATTCATTTTTCAGGCTGTCTTTGCCTGAAATAAAAGGTGTCTTGTACTGTCGAGCCATGTCCCGGCAGGCGATGGCCGCCCTTGTCAGGCTGCCCAGCATTTCCGGGCGATCGGTATTTCCCCAGCAAAAATTGTCCAGGATCGCGATCCGGTTCGGGTCCGCCCCTACGGCGACACAATTGCGGATGGCCTCGTCGATTCCACTGGCCGCCATGTGGTAAGTATCGAAATCGCCGAAATGCGGGTTCATTCCATTGGAGATGACCACACCCCGACGGGAGTCGAGGCAGGGACGCACGACGGCGGCATCGCCCGGGCCGTCATTTTCAGCGCCCACCAACGGCTTGATCACGCTACCGGCCTGGACCTCGTGATCATACTGGCGGATAACCCATTCCTTGCTGGCTACGTTCAGGGAGGAAAGGATCTTTTCCAGGTCAGCTCCGAAGTCGGTGCTTGACGCGGAGACCGGTTGTTCTGCTGGTGGCTGGTAAACGGCCTGTCGCACGGTGGGTGGACGGCCGTCGTGCAGGAATTTCATCGAGAGTTCACCCACCACCTGGCCCTGGTACTTGAGCGTCAGTTTTCCGCCGGGCACGAATTCGCCGATCACGTCCGCCTGGACGTTTTCGCTTTCGCAGAGTCGAATCATCTCCTCCACATTTTTTTCAGGAACGGCAAAGACCATCCGTTCCTGGGCTTCGGAGATCCAGATTTCGGTGTAGGTCAGGCCATCGTATTTGAGCGGGGCCTGATCCAGCCATACCTCGGCACCGATTTCTTCACCCATTTCGCCCACGGCACTGGAAAAGCCACCTGCGCCGCAGTCGGTCACCGCGTTGTAGAGGTTCCGGTCCCGGGCCTGGATCAGGACATCGGCCACCATTTTTTCGGTGATGGCGTTTCCGATCTGGACAGCGCCTCCGGAAACCTTTTCACTGTCGGTGTTCAGCGTGTCGGAACTGAAGGTTGCACCATGGATGCCGTCCCGACCGGTTTTGCCTCCAATGGATACGATCCGGTCTCCCGGTTGAGGTTCTTTGAAGGATTTGTCTTTCGGCAGGATACCCACGTTTCCACAAAAGACCAGTGGATTTCCGATGTATCGATCATCGAAATAGATGGCACCGTTGACCGTGGGGATGCCCATCCGGTTTCCGTAATCCCGAACACCCGCCACCACGCCTTTCATCACCCGTCGGGGATGGAGGATCCCCGGTGGCACCTCGCGGGAATCGGTTCGCGGGTCTGCGAAACAGAAGACATCCGTATTGCAGATCGGTTTGGCTCCCAGGCCGGTTCCCAGCGTATCGCGGATGACCCCACCGATTCCGGTATTGGCACCCCCGTAAGGTTCGATGGCAGAAGGCCGATTGTGGGTTTCCACCTTGAAAGCGATGTTGAACCTGTCATCGAACTCCACGATCCCCGCGTTGTCCTTGAACACGCTAACGCACCAGTTGGCTTCACCGAATTCTTCCATCAGGTCGACCGTGGACTGAAAGATGGTCTCCTTTAGCATGTTGTCGAAGTGTACGGTCCCGTTTTCGTCCCGGTATTCGATCCGGCCGGCGAGGGTCTTGTGGCTGCAATGCTCGCTCCAGGTCTGGGCGATTGTTTCCAGCTCAATGTCAGTGGGCTCCCGCTCGAGTTCCCGGTAATGCTCCTGGATGGTAAGAAGCTCTTCCAGGTTCAGGCTCAATTGGCCGTTGGAGTTGATCTCCAGCAGCTGTTCCTCGGTGGCGTTGGTGAATTCCACCGTCTTCAGTTCAAAGTCATAAGCGGCTCCATGTCCCAGCTCTGACAGGTCGAGTTGCCCCTTTCGAACCTCCTCGATGGAGTCGTTGGCCAGCAGTTTCTCACAGAGGAAGTTGACCTCTGGCGGATCGAGGTTGTCGATCCAGTATTTCTGGAAGGTGCGGACGCCTACGGGGGTGAGTCCGAGGTCCAGCATCGCCTTTTCAGCACTCTCGGCAACCGCGTCGGTAACTCCCGGCTTGGGTAGCACGTGAACCACTTGCGAGCCGTTCGAACCGGTGTCGAATATACTGTCACCGGCTGGCCCGATAACGGTTTTTTCGACGACCGGATCGGCAAACAGCTGTTCGGCAATTTTTTCTACCTGGTCCCGCGTAAAAGATCCCTCGATCAGGTAGCCTCTCGCGGCTCGCACCCCGAAGGCCTGCTGGAGGCCGAGATCGGGAGCGTCTCCGCGAATCGAGTTGGCTACCAGGTCGGGTTGCCCTTCGGCCGGATGAATATCAATTTCCCAAAGCATCTCGATTCTTTTGTCCTTTTTCCAGAATGGAAACCAGTTCCTCGATGGAACCGGATTCGAGTGAGTTGCGGAGATCATCAAAGACCTGCTGGAAGCGACCGATGGCCTGCAGCACGGATTCCCGATTGTGAACAAAAATCTGTTTCCACAAAAGCGGGTTGCTTTTGGCGATCCGGATCGTGTCCCGGATTCCGGTACCGCAGAATTCAAGTTCTTCGGGATCAAGTGCCGCCGAAAGTGCGGACGCCACTGCGTGGGGCATGTGGCTGGTCATCCCCAGCAGACGGTCATGGTCGAGTGGTGTCAGCCTGAAAACGTGGCTGCCCAGGGCATCCCAAAGACCCTCGATCGAACGGATGGCCACTTCGTCGTGGTAGTCCTGGGGTGTGATCACGAACGACCGGTCGGTAAAGATGGATTTTGGGGGTTGAATCGGGCCGCTGCGGTCGCTGCCGGTGATTGGGTGTCCGCCAATGAACCGGGAGACATTCTCTCCGGCGTGCTGTTGTACCTGGTCAACCACCATCTGCTTGACACTGGCAATATCGGTTACCAGGGCGGCGGGAAACAACTCCAGGAGTTGGCAGGCCAGCGGCGCGACCGTCTCGACAGGTGAGCAGACAACCGCCAGTTCCGGTGACGGTTCGATTTTTTCAATGGACTCACGGATCTCGGTGTAGCACCTGGTTTCCTCCGCTGTCCTGCGAAATGCCTCATTCGGCTCCACGGCACAGATTTCGCCCACCACACGATTATGGAAAAGCGCATTGGCCAGTGCATTTCCCATGAATCCTGTACCGACGATGAGTACACGGCTGAAGATAGGCATTGAAAAAGAACCGGAAAAATGAGCGACACGGCAGTTTAAATGAGAATCGGGAGAGGGCCAAGAAGCGGCGTTCCGATTTTTTACATCGCCGGTTTGGGAGAATGGAACCGGCGGCTGCTGGTCTCAATCGCCGATGTCCTGCTGGAATGTCTTCGGCTTCGGTCACCGCAAAGGGCTGGATGGTTGGCTCCTGGATTGGCTTAGGCAAGATTCGGCTTCACTAAACCGGTGGTGGGGATGGAGAAACCGGCGAACAGCGGTTGTCTTCAGTTTCCAAGCCGAAAAGTTGACAATCGGCAGGATGGACCATTCGATAAAGCCTGCAAAACGGCTAAATTGGATCCAGTCCCTGTCCGCCCGTTAGAGAGACCTCCATGCCCAACGAACTCCAGCTCGAGCTGGGAGTCAAAACCGACCCGATCGAGTACCGCTATTCCCATCCCTGGCTGTTTGATCTGCTTGCGGAGGTCGGTGTCCGCTACGTCCAGATCGGGACACATTTCGAGCTTTACCAATTGCCCGACGAGTTCTTTCACCAGTTGCGCGAGCAGGCCGAGCAGCGGGGCCTGCTGATTCAGAGTACCTTTACCGCCCACCGGGAGCTGGGTGGGTTTTTTCGCGAGGAACCGGGTTACGTCGACGTGGCGCGGAAAAATTTCGAACGCTACATCGAAGTCGGCGGCATTCTCGGGGCCAGGAGCGTGGGCTCCAATCCAGGGGCGGTGATGAGGGACCGCATGGATCATAAAGCGGCGGGAATCCGCTGTTACACCAATCACATGAAGGAACTGCTTCATTTTGCAAAGGAAAAGGGGGTCGACTGGCTGACGATCGAACCGATGAGTTGTCTTGCGGAGCCCCCGACCCTTCCGGAGGAATGTGCGGACCTGGGGCGGGAACTGACCGATTACCACGAGGCAAATGCGGACGGCACGGCTCGGGTGGGCTACTGTTCCGATATTGCACATGGTTACGTGGACCGCGAAGGAAACGTGGTGTACGACCATTTTGAACTTTTTGAGGCAACCTTGCCCTGGTTGTACGAGGTGCACCTGAAAAACACGGATGCCCGGTACGATTCCACCTTTGGATTCAACCAGGCGGAACGTGAAAAAGGGATTATAGAAGTGGCTTCGTTTCGGGACCGTCTGTTTGCCAATGCCGAGAAGCTTCCGGTCGACCGGATGACCGGCTACCTCGAGATTGGAGGCCCCAAGCTGGGGCGGGACTACAGTGACCACCACCTGGAGTCGCTGTTGCGGGATTCGTTTGAGCATTTGAAAACCGCCTGGTTGTCCGGCGATTCCAGCGGCGCGGAAGGGGGTGGGTCGACCGTCCATGTGTCTCTGCCGCCAGATTCGGCCGAGTCTCCGGCAGTCTCACGTGCTGTTGAGATTGCTCCTTCCATGATGTGTGCCGATCAATTGAATTTTGCCGCGGAACTGGCGGCCGTCGAGGCACTCGGCTGCGATATGCTGCATATGGATATCATGGACGGCAAGTTTGTTCCCAACATGGCGATGGGGCTCGGGATCCTTGAACAGACCTGTCGATCAACCAACCTGCCGGTCGATGTTCACCTGATGGTGGATGACAATGATTTTTTTGTTGAGGAAATGAAAGACTGGTCGGTCCACCAGATATCAGTGCATTTCGAATCAGCTCTGCACCTTGATCGAACGCTGAGCCGGATTCGGGACACGGGTGCCCGTGCTGGTCTTGCTCTCAACCCCTCCACACCACTGGATGTGATCGACTACGTGATGGAGCGGATCGATTACGTGCTGATCATGACGGTGAATCCCGGCTACGCAGGGCAGAAAATGACACCTGCGTCGATCCGGAAAATACGGGATTGCCGGGCCCGGCTGGACCAGTTGGGGTTGGAGTCGATGCCGATCCAGGTCGATGGAAATGTCAGTTTTGCCAATATCCCGGCCATGGTTTCAGCGGGAGCTGCGAACCTGGTGGCCGGGACCAGCAGCATTTTTCACCGGGAAGGCTCCCGCGAAGAAAACATGAAGCGGATCCTGCAGTGCATCGACCAGGGCAATTCGCTGACCGTTTGAAGGACGCTGCCGGATCCGTAAAGGGCGGTTGGCCTCTGCTGGCCATCCTGAGACGCGAAAACTCCAAAGACGCAAAAATATCGAAAACGCAAAAATCCTGACGAATAGATTTATTGGGAAGATGGGAAATGGAAGCAATTGTTTTGCACGGTGTTTCGGATCTTCGGCTCGAAGATGTTCCGGTTCCCGAGTTGGGGCCGGGGCAGGTTCTGGTGCGGATCGGTTTTTGCGGAGTGTGTGGAAGCGACATTCCACGCTGCTTTGTCAAAGGGACCTACCATTTTCCCACCATCTGTGGACACGAGTTTGCGGGCACGATCGAATCGATCGGCGATGGGGAGACGCCTTTTCGGGTCGGTGACCGGGTCGCGGTTTTTCCACTCATCTGGAATGACGACCATCCCGCATGCGAAACCGGGAAATATGCCCAGTCGGACGGCTACGATTACCTTGGTTCGCGAAGCGATGGTGCCTTTTCGGAATACGTGGTGGCTCCTTTCCGGAACCTGATCGCGGTTCCTGAAAACGTCTCTCTGGAAGAAGCTGCCATGACCGAGCCCGCTTCGGTAGCGCTGCACGCTGTTCGCCGCGGACGGGTCCGCCTGGGGGATACGGTGGCCGTTTTTGGATTGGGGCCGATCGGCTTGATGACTGCCCAGTGGCTCAAGGCAGCCGGCGCGGGGCAGATTCTGCTGTTTGATGTGCTGGACGAAAAATTGCAGGTTGCCCGGGAGCTTGGTTTTGAGCAGTTGTACAACAGTCGTCAGGTCAGCCCGGTGGAAACCATCAATGACTGCACCGGGGGGCAGGGGGTGCACGTGGCGATTGAGGGTGCGGGAGTGCCCCCAACGATGCTGGCCGCGCTGGAGGGGACCCGGCGGTCAGGCAGGGTGGTTCTGTTGGGAAATCCGAATGCCGATGTAACGCTACCGGCCAGTCTGATTTCCCAGTGCATGCGGAGGGAAATCGAAATCCTCGGTACCTGGAATTCTGACTTTTCCGTTCACGGCGACGATGACGACTGGCGGACAGTCCTCAAGGCGATGAGTGATGGCATTTTGAATCTCAAGCCGTTGATTACGCACCAGGTGCCGATCAGTGGAGGGATCGAGGCGCTCGAAATGATGAGGGACCAGACAGAATTTTTCAACAAGGTTCTGATTCATCCCTCAAACCGTTAAGCTGTTTTTCCCAATCGCGGTTTTTCCGCATCGTCGTGAATTTTGAGGTAATTGGTCTGGCCGGCCATTACCGATAGGATCTTCATCGTTTTGGGGGCCATGCATACCGATTTGAATGACAAAACGACTCAGTTCTCCATTCTCGTGGTCGATGACGACGAGACCCTGAGAACCCGGATGGCGAGGGCTTTCGAAAAGCGGGGCTACCTGACGTGGATGGCAGGTAGTTACGAGGAAGTGGAACGGGTGCTCAGCGAGCACTCTCCTTACCGGGCGGTGCTGGATTTGAAAATGCCGGGTACAAGTGGGCTCGAAGCTTTGCGTTACCTCAAGGAGAAATCGCCATCCACCGATGCGGTGATCCTGACTGGCTACGGCAGCATCGCCAACGCGGTGGACGCCATGAAGATTGGGGCGGTCAATTATGTCACCAAGCCCGCCAACGCAGATGAGGTTTTGGCCGCTTTTGAAAAGGCCGTAGATCCTCAAGCGGAACAAGGGAGTGAATTGCACCCGCAATCGCTTGCTGAGGCAGAATGGGATCACATACAGAGGGTTTTAAAGGATTGTGGGGGCAACATCTCCGAAGCCGCCCGGCAGTTGGACATCCCCCGGCGGACGTTGCAGAGGAAACTGAAGAAGCTGGCGCCTTGAGGAATTTTTCCCAGGAGAAGTTTTTACTACCCCCCCAAAGTAGTGCGACGGTATTTCGCGTCGACGATAGGGGATCATTGATTTAAGATTTTACGGTTAAGTGTGGAGACGGTTTTCGCAAATCCGTCGTATTTTCGGGGTTCCCAGTCCATTTCGAGTCCGCAAGCCAGCCGGTTTTGCGGCCGAAATCTTCCTGAAAGCCCGGGATTCGTTGAAGAAGCGCTTTTTGATTAGGTAAACATGGCAACTGACGCAGGTTCACCCAAGTACAACGATTTTCTGTTTCCCGCGTGGGTCAACAAGATGGTGATTCTCGGACTGGCTTCTGCTGGTCTGATCGGGGGTTACGTCGCAACAATCGGTTTTTTCGCGACTCACCCGACCGTCATCAACGTGGGGCACATGCCGGAGCAGCCGGTCCCTTTCAGCCACGCGCTGCACGCGGGCAAATTAAAGCTTGATTGTCGGTATTGCCACAATACCGTCGAAAAGGCAGCTCACGCCGCCATTCCTCCCTCGGCCACCTGTGGTAATTGCCACGGTGGGAAAGACCGGGTCAAGGAAGGAGCTTCTCTTGCTGCGGTCCACCTCAAGAGTGAAAAGTTGGCTCCCCTGCGAACAAGTCTGGAAACCGGGAACCCGGTTGAGTGGTTGAGAGTCCATGAAGTACCCGGTTTCGTCTATTTCAATCACTCGGCCCACGTGACACAGGGTGTCAGTTGTGTTGAGTGCCACGGTCGAATCGACAAGATGGAAGTCGTTTACCAAGCAAAAAAGCTGTCCATGAAATGGTGTCTTGACTGTCATCGAAACCCGGATGAAGCGATCCGGCCGGTTGGTGAAGTGACTAATCTGGGCTGGAATCCGGACGAAAAAGAGATGGCCCGGATTTACCGGGATGAATTCGCCAAGGCGTTTGACCAGTTGGCCGGCCCGGAAGGATTAGCCTACTTCAAAAACGCGGCGGAGGCCGAAAAGGCAGAGAGTTTCCCGCACCGGGACGAGCGGCAGCAGGACCGGTTTGCCAGTCGTGTTTTCGGTGAAGTCGACTCAATCGGCAGTGCCGCTGCGGCGGACAGGGATGACAACGGGCGAATCACTCTCGAAGAGGCGAGTGCCTACCTGAAAGAGCATTTGCCCAGTCCCACGCGTAAAGACCTCGGTGGCATGTTGCGTGCCGCTAAAAACATTGATCCAAAACAGAACTGTTCTACATGTCATCGATGAGCAAAGCAGAATCTCAAAACGTTTTGTATCGAAGTTTGGAAGAACTTGAAGATACCCCCGAATTCCAGGAATTCCTGACTCGCGAATTTCCGGAAGGTGCCGAGAATGCGCCCGATGGAATGACACGCCGGCGTTGGGTCCAGCTGATGGGAGCTTCGGCCGTGCTGGCGGGCGTTTCCGGCTGTCGGTTCGAAAACCGAAAGATTACGCCCTACGCGTTTCGGCCAGAGGATCGTGTTCCCGGCGAAACCCGGACCTTTGCGACTACCATTGAGTGGGCGGGAAACGTCCGCCCCCTGTTTGTCACCAGTTACGACGCCCGTCCGATCAAGGCAGACGGCAGTCCGATCCATCCCGCAACGGCCATGATTCGAAAAGATGGATCAGCGACCCGGTTGGGAGCGTCTGACGCCATCACCCAGGCCTGCGTGCTGGATCTTTACGATCCCGACCGAAGCCGCGGTTGCCTCGAGAAAGTGGATCGGGATTACGTGGAAAGATCCTGGGATGATTTCGCCGCTGCGGCCGCGAGTCTCGGATTCCAGGGAGACGGAGCGGGTGTGGTGGTTCTGGCTGAACCGACAACCTCACGGACGGTTTCCGGGCTGAAAAAGAAGATGTTGTCCAGCATGCCGGCAGCCCAGTGGTTCGAGTACGCTCCGATCAACTCGGACAATGAAGTTGCCGGGCTGAAGGCTGCCTTTGGCAAGTCTCTTCGACCCCACTACGACCTCTCCAAGGCTGAGGTGGTGGTTTGCCTGGATGCGGACCCGTTAGTCGATCATCCCGATGCCTTGAAGATTGCACGCGGTTGGTCAAAGAGTCGCGTTCCGGACGATGCGGTTGAGGAGCATCGCCAGATCAGTCGACTTTATTCGGTCGAAAGCCAGTTCACTGTGACCGGCGCAAACGCAGATCACCGGTGGCCGGTAAAAAGTTCACACATTGCAGCTTTTGCATCCAGTCTCAAGGAAAAGGTCGTCGCGGCCAATAAGGCAGGAAAGCCCGTGGAGGTTAGCGGGTCTGCAGCAGAAAAGCGTATGGCCATCCTTGCCAATGAGTTGATGTTCGGCATCAGTGGCACGGGGAATTCGCATGGGCGCTGTGTCGTGCTGGCGGGTGCCAGTCAGCCCGCCGCTGTCCATCAGTTGGTCGCATTTATCAATGAGGCAATCGGCAGCACGCTGGTTGAATACACCGAAATCGAGGAGTCGTCTTCGAGTTTGCAGTCGATTGGTCAGGCGGTCGAGGCAATTCGTGCCGGGGCAAAGGCCTTGCTGATTATTGGTGGGAATCCCGTTTATGACGCACCGGCGGATCTCGGGTTCGAATCGGCGATCGAGGGTGTTGCTCACAAAGTTCATTTCTCCATGTCGCGTAATGAGACAACCGATCGCTGCGATTGGCATCTGAACCAGGCTCATCCGATGGAGGTCTGGTCTGATTCGGTGGCCTACGATGGTTCGCATTGCTTGGGGCAGCCAATGATCGCCCCTCTTTTTGATGCCAAGTCGACAGCGGAGTTGCTTTCCCTTTTGCTCGGTGGTACGGGCGAGGGCAGCGAGTTGGTCCGATCGGCTTTCGCGAGCCTTGATGATTCGGCCTGGAGTCAACTGGTTCATGATGGGTTTGTCAGCGGTTCGGCCGCCAAGCCTGTCAAGCTTCAGGGAGCCAAGGAGCCTGCAAAGCCTTCCATGGCCTGGGGTGCAGAGGACGACCGAATTGAGGTGGTTTTTCGAACGGGTAACCTGTACGACGGTCGACTGGCCAACAATGGCTGGATGCAGGAGGTTCCCGATTCGGTAACCAAGGTGACGTGGGATAACCCTGCAGTGATGAATCCCAAAACTGCCAAGGCCATCGGCGCCAAACAGAACGAAAAGGTGAAAATAGAGGTTGGTGGTCGGACCATCGAAGCTCCGGTCTTTATTCAACCTGGTCAGGCTGACAATTCAATTTCCATTGCCATTGGTTATGGCCGGAAAAAAGTGGGGTATATCGGCGGTTCCATCGAAAAGAAAATTGACCCGGTGGGCGTCGATGTAGGGCCACTGCGTAACTCTGCAGGCTGGAATATCGTTGAGGATGCAAAACCGGATGGAACAGGGTCGAGGCATCGCCTTTCATCGACACAGGATCACCACGTGATCGATGTCACCGGTAAAAAAGCAATCGGTGATCGTTACAACCAGTTGATCTTTGAAGGGACCTTTGATCATTTCGAGCACTTCGCCGAAGATCATCATCTGTTCAGCGGTCATGACGAAAAAGGCCATGACGAAAATGGCCATGATGAACACGGCCATGATGAACACGGTCATGATGAACACGGTCATGATGAGCACGGTCATGATGAGCACGGTCATGATGAGCATCATCATTGGCCCGGTTACAAGCATCTTCATTTCGACAACATTGATCCCATCCCCCGCTCATGGAAATACAGTGAGGATTACAAATGGGGGATGACCATTGACCTGACACGGTGTACCGGTTGCAGTGCCTGCGTTGTTGCCTGCCAGGCCGAAAATAACATTGCCGTGGTTGGAAAGGATGAAGTCGCTCGCGGGAGGGAGTTGCACTGGATGCGAATCGACCGGTATCTCTCGGCGAACTCGACTTACGCGAATTCCGGGCGAATTCTGGATGATCCCGAGCCCAGGGTCAGAACCCAACCCGTTACGTGCCATCATTGCGAGAACGCTCCCTGCGAGCAGGTTTGTCCGGTGGCTGCAACGGTACACAGCAATGAGGGGCTGAATGACATGGTTTACAACCGCTGTATCGGAACCCGTTACTGCGGCAACAACTGTCCCTACAAGGTTCGTCGATTCAACTACCTGAATTACTCTGATGCTACGACATTCGTGAAGTACCCCTGGGCTGACAAGCTTTCGCAAGACGATCTCGGTCTGAAGGGATTGGCGAACAATCCGGAAGTCACGATCCGAAGTCGCGGTGTCATGGAAAAGTGCACCTACTGCGTGCAGAGGATCCAGAATGGCAAGATCGGTGCCAAGGCGGCTGGGCGGGAGCTTGGCAGTAACGAGATCACCACCGCTTGCCAGGATTGTTGTCCGACAGAAGCGATTCAGTTTGGAAACTTGGCGGACCCTGATGCCCGGGTGGCCAAAGCCTCCGGCGATGTCCGGTCCTACATCATGCTGGAAGAACTGAACATCGGCCAGCGAACCCGCTACCTTGCAAAGGTGACCAATCCCAACAAGGACTGGCCTGTCTTTGTGCTGAAGGATGGTGAAAAGGCCGAGTCCTCGTATGGCAAGGTATTCGAAGCTCCCCATCATGCTCAGCCTGCCAAAAAGCAGGATCATGAAGAGGAAGCAAAAAAGGAAGTAAGCAAAGCGTAACTCAAGGCTGCCTGAAAGAAGCAAATGTCCGTTACAGTTGATCAACTCAACGACAACACGATCGAGGATCCCTCCACCCGAGCCCCGCTGGTTCTGGGCGGGCTGGATTACAAGGGTGTAACCGATACCGTCTCCGATGTGGCGTACGGTGCGGCTCCCCCCAAGGCGTGGTTTGTTGTCCTCGGTATTTCGGCCCTTCTGATGGGCATGCTGTTTGGGTGCGTCGGGCACCTGATCATGACCGGCGTCGGAGTATGGGGAAACAATAACCCCGTTTTCTGGGGTTGGCCAATTGTCAACTTTGTATTCTGGGTTGGTATCGGTCACGCCGGAACGCTGATTTCGGCGATCCTGTTTTTGCTGCGGCAGAACTGGCGAACGAGTATCAACCGAGCGGCTGAGGCAATGACCATTTTTGCGGTTGTTTGTGCGGGGCTGTTCCCCGGGGTTCATATCGGAAGGGTCTGGTCGTTTTACTGGCTGTTCCCGATTCCGACCGAACACCTGGCCATGTGGCCAAATTTCCGTAGTCCGTTGCTCTGGGACGTGTTTGCGGTTTCGACCTATGCCACGGTTTCGCTTCTTTTCTGGTACATGGGGATGGTTCCGGATATTGCCACTTTCCGTGACCGTGCGAAAAACAAGATTCAGAAAATTGCCTACAGCGTTCTCTCGCTTGGTTGGACGGGCTCGGCGAGGCATTGGCATCGCTATGAAATGGCTTATGTCATATTGGCTGCCCTGGCGACTCCGCTGGTTTTGAGTGTTCACACGATCGTGAGTTTTGACTTTGCGGTTTCCCAGGTTCCGGGATGGCACACGACCATTTTTCCACCGTACTTTGTTGCTGGTGCCATTTTCTCGGGTTTTGCGATGGTGGTCACGCTGATGGTGCCCGCCCGTGAGCTGTTTGGGTTGAAAAACCTGATCACCGACCGGCACCTCGAGAATATGAACAAGATCATCATGGCTACCGGCTTGATGGTGGGGTGTGCCTACGGCATCGAGTTTTTCATTGCCTGGTATGGCGGCAACCCCTATGAGCAGTTTGCCTTCATCAACCGGGCGTTCGGTCCGTACTACTGGGCCTACTGGACGATGGTCAGTTGTAACGTTCTGGTCCCCCAGTTGTTCTGGTTCAAGAAGTGTCGAACCAATCCGTGGATCATGGTTGCCATCTGCATCTTTGTGAATATCGGGATGTGGTTCGAAAGATTCGTGATCACGATTACCTCCCTGAGTCGCGATTTTCTTCCGTCCAGCTGGGCCTACTTCACTCCAACTCCGGTCGATATCATGATGCTGGTCGGCAGCTTTGGATTGTTCTTTACGCTTTTCACACTGTTCTGTCGCTTCCTGCCGATGGTGGCAATCTCGGAGGTCAAAGGTGTCATGCCTCACGATGATCATGAACTGGAGGGAGCAGAAGCTCACTAGTCTGAGTGCAACATACAATGGCTGAAACAAACGAAACAAACGAAACAACTGGTGAACCGGAAGAAGAGTTTCTCGGATTGCTGGCCCGTTTTGAGGATCCGGACGCGTTGGTGGAAGGTTGTGACCAGGCTCGAAGAGCCGGTTACACGAAAATGGATGCCTTCAGTCCGTTCCCGGTGCACGGCATCGACGATGCCATCGGGATTCAGCGGACCAAGCTTCCGGTATTGGTCTTTTGCGTCGGAATGACGGCTTGCGGCCTTGGATTGTTCCTGCAGTGGTACACCAACACCTTTCATCACGACTGTGTTTTTCCCGGTTATGATTTTCTGATCAGTGGCAAGGCGATGTTCAGTCTGCCTGCCAACATCCCGGTCACCTTTGAAGTGATTGTCCTCCTGAGTGCTTTTACCGCCTTCTTTGGCATGTGGGCGCTTAACGGTTTGCCGAAACTCTCCAATCCGCTGTTCCGGAATCCCGAATTCAGACGCTCGACTTCCGACGGATTTTTTCTCTACATCGAAAAAGAAGATGGCTCCTTCAGCCAGAGCGGAACGCGTGATGAGCTGATGGAGTGGGGTGCCGAAGCGGTGGATCCCATTTCCGCACCTGAAGAGGAATTGCAGGTTCCAGGTTATTTCAAGCTGGTTGGATTGATCGTGGCCAGCCTCCTTCTGGTGCCCCCGGTGGTGATTTTCCGGGCCCAGTTCACCAAGAATCCGCTGCCACGGATGCACGTTAATCCTGACATGGATCGCCAGCATCGGTCCGAATCCCAGGACGCTTCTCCCGCCATGGGCGACGGGACCCTGTTCGCAGACGATCGGGCCATGCGAATTGATCCGGTCGGAACAATCGCTCGTGGAGAATTGGGGCTTGTCACCGACGTGGAGTTTCATGATGGCGTTAAAAAGGGAACACCCACACGCTCGGCAATGGCCGAACGAACCGTGGAGAAAACTGTCGAGGCCGGCAGGCCCTTGCTGGTATCGCGTCGACAGGACGATGCGGCGGCTGATGAATCCAAGCCGGCGGCTGATGACTCGGCAAAGGTTGACCCGGAGCTGGACTGGCTGGTCGACTACCCCGAACAGATACGGAAGAAACTTGAAACAGAAGAAGCTGGGCTTGCTTTGTACGCCCGCGGGAAAAGGCAGTTTGACGTTTATTGCTCGGTTTGCCACGGCTACGCCGGTTACGGTGACGGGTTGGTTTCCAAGCGGGCGCTCGCTTTGAACCTGCAGCAAAAAGCTGAATGGATCGCGGCCAAGTCACTGCATGATCCACAAGTTATCAAGCAGCCGGTCGGAAGGATTTTCGACACGATCAGCAATGGACGCGGTGGAATGGGTCCCTATCGATCCCAGATCACCGCCGAAGACCGCTGGGCAATTATTTTCTTTGTCAGGGCGCTGCAGGCGACGCGGGACGGCGAAAAAAGTGACGTACCCGAGGACGCCCGGGTGGTTGCATGGGATCAGGTGAATCCTCTCCAGGACGAAGCGGCGGCCGGGTCCGACGCAGGCAAAGAAGACGACAAAAAAGAAGATGACAGCAAACCGGAGTAACTCCGGTCGAATTGGTTTCGATAACCGCAAGAAACAACAACAATGCATTCAGAACGAAAAACGTCGATTACTTCAGAACGGATATCGCTTGGCGACAGTTCCTTGAAGCTCAGTCTCGTCTCCTTTGTGGTGGGCGCGGCTGGAGTCCTGATTGCCCTGGTCGGCTTTTACGCGATGGGCGATTACGACAACTCCCACAGCTGGTTCAAGCGTTTCCTGTTCTCCTATCACACCTCGTTCTGTTTTTGTCTTTCCATTTCGGTAGGGGCATTGTTCGTTGTGCTGATCCTGAACCTGACGCGTGCGGGTTGGGGCGTCGTCGTTCGCCGCCTGGCGGAAATCCTGGCGAGTGTCATTTTTCCCATGTTGATCCTGTTCGCGCCGATTTTCCTGATCACGGTTTTTTCCGGCCGTGGGGAGTGGGGATCGCTGATTTACATCTGGAACAATCCAACGTTTCTGGCGAACAACAGCGAGACCATGTTCGACATGAAGCAGAATTACCTTCATTCAGGGTGGTTTGGTCTGCGGATTCTCATCTACTTCAGTGTATGGGGGCTGATCGCTTTTTACTTTTTCATGCGATCGGTCAAGCAGGATGACTCAGGAGACCGGCAGATTTCAGCCGGCATGCAGCGAATGTCTGCACCCTTCATGATCTTTTTCGCGTTCACTGTGGTGTTCGCTTCCTTTGATCTGGAAATGTCGCTGGCTCCCCGCTGGTTCAGTACGATGTTTCCCGTTTATTTCTTCGCGGGTGGGGTGATGGGTGCTTTTGCCACTCTGATCATTTTCTGCAACCTGCTTCAGAAAAATGGCATTTTGACGGATGAAATTACAGACGACCACTACCACGATCTGGCCAAGCTTTCATTCGCCTTTGTCTTTTTCTGGGGTTATATCGCCTTTAGCCAGTTCATGCTGATCTGGTATGCCAACATTCCGGAAGAGACGTTCTGGTATGTTTACCGCGCGGATTGGAGCAAGTGGGCATTTCTTTCGGTGCTGCTGATTTTCGGACACTTGCTGATCCCTTTTGTCGGAATCATGGCTCGCCATCTGAGGCGAAACAGGAAATACATGTTCGTGTGGGCCTTTATCCTCCTGGCTTTCCATTGGCTGGATCATTACTGGCTGGTGATGCCCCAGTTCCTGGCGGATCCGACCGGTCATTTGACGGCGACTTCCAATGGGGTTCCCGGTAGTCCACCGGCCCTGTTGTGTGATGCCCTGTTGGCGATCGGGATGTTGGGATTGTACATGGGGATGGTCTTTTTCATGGCATCCGGGAAGGCATTGATCCCTGTCAAGGATCCACGTCTGGTTGAATCATTGAACTTTAAGAATCTGTGATCGAAATGAGTGAGCAAAACGCGAACACTGAAAACGAATCGGGCGATGCAGCTCATGCTGAGCACCCGAAACCCCGTTATGACGACGTCAACATTCCGGTTGTTACGTTGCTGGGACTGTTGTCGGCTGTCCTGACGTTTGTGTCCATCTGCTTCGTGCAGGGTCTGTACTACCAGTGGGAGTACAACATGGTTCACAAGGACTGGAATAGCCGAATTCTGACGCCCCAAGAGGAAACGATCCGTGAGCAGCGGGAGATCCGCGACGGATTCTTTGACGCGGGGGATGGAAAGATTTTTGTTTCAGTTGATGTAGCAGCCAAGAAGCTTCTCGAGGCAGATCAGGAGAATCATCAATCTCCCCCCGCGGGTCAGTCAGTGGACGCAAAAGGTGAAGCACCAGCTGCAAAGGAAGCCCCGGCCAAGACCGAAAAACGACCCGAGCCGCCCGGTCCGGAAGCATCGCCGGCCGACAAGGCGGATGCTAAGAAATAACAGGTGACCGGGTGAAGTGGCCAGCGGTCGGCCGTTGCCCTGATCCGAGTTGATGGCGATTAAAAAACACAAGAATCAAGACTGACAAGTAAAAAGAGAAACCAGCGTCCATGAAACCAACGGCGATAAAAACAGGAATCCCGATTTTGCTGGCAGCCATTGTCATGCAGTCGGGTTCGCTCGTTGGACAGTCTTTCGTGGAGTTGCAAAAAGCGAGAGAAGAAACCACTGTCATCGAAAAGGTGGGTTCGCCGGTTTCTCTGAACGCGCGGTTCATGGATCTTGACGGCAACTGGTACGCCCTGAAAGAATTCTTTTACGAGGACCGGCCGGTTTTTCTTTCGCTCAACTATGCCAATTGCCCCCAGTTGTGCCAAAACCAGCTCAAGATGCTGGCGGAAAGGTTTGACGAAGCGGGCATGGTTCCTGGTGAAGATTTCGAGTTCATTTCCATCAGCATCGACCCGCGTGAATCCCAGTCCAGGACACGTGAGTCCAGGGAGTCTTTCTGCCGTTTGATGAATCGTGACTCCCGGTCAGAGGGAGTGCACTTTCTGGTGGGCAAGAAACCGGACATTGATGCGGTCGCCCGGTCGGTAGGTTTTGTCTATTCGTACGTTCCGGCGGCCAATCATTATTCGCACGCTCCCCTGTGCGTTGCGTTGACACCCAACGGAACGATCAGTCGTTACATCCATGGACTCGCGTTTGCCGCAGATGATCTACAGCAGTCATCGGAAATCGCCGGTCAGGAGAAAGTTGCAGAGGATTCCATTGCTTCATTTGTCTTCAGCTGCCTGTTTTTCATTGCGAATCCGGGTCAGTATTCCGCAAGTTTGATGAGCATCATGCGAGTGGCGGGCGGAATTACGGTGGTCGTCCTGGGAGCTTGCGTCATACCGTTTTGGCTGAGGGCCAATCGGAACGCTTCCGGCTTGGCTTCGGACGGTGACAATGGAGAGGCTGCCGACAAGCAGTTGGAGAACGGACCGACCCTTTCGGAAGGTCCCAATAAAAAAGGTGAAATCAACACGGACAGCACAGTCTGATTGAGTGGTTTAGATATGGTTTTATTCGCACAAGAGACATCTCGGGAGGGTACGTTTTCTTTCCCGCTGCCGGCCTCCAATTTCGCGGCCGACGTCGATGGAATGTACGCATTCATCTTTTGGATCAGTCTCTTCTTTTTTGTAGTGATCAACGTTTGCATGTTCTATTTCGTCTACAAGTACCGACGAAAGGACAGCCGTTTGCCTGAAAAGTCTCCCTCGCACCACATGGGCATCGAGTTGGCATGGACGATCCTGCCATCATTTTTGCTGGTCTACATGTTTGTAGTCGGTGCGTTCGGTTACTTGGACATGAGGACCCCTCCGGAAGCGGCAGCGGCGGTTGAGAGGACGATTGACGTCAAGGCGTTCAAATACGGCTGGCAGTTTATTTACCCCAACGGTGACATCACCACGGAACTGCATCTTGCGAAGGACGTGCCCGTTCGTTTCCGAATCAAGGCAGAGGACGCCTTGCATTCATTTTTCATTCGCGAGTTTCGCGTCAAAATGGACTGCGTTCCCGGACGGTTTACGGAATGCTGGGTTACTCCCCGTATGACACGTACGCCCGACGAGACTCTCAACAAGGATGGCAGTCGGGGCAGCCTCGAGCCATTCCACCTTGCCTGTTCCGAGTATTGCGGGGAAGGCCATTCCCAGATGCGGACTGAATGGAAAGCCAACCCGGACGGTAAGACCGGAAGTTGGGCGTTTCCTGTTTACGTGCATGATTGCTCCTTCGACGAGCTGGCGACTTTCACGAACTGGAAACCCCAGGAAAACTCTCGCTGGGAAAACGGCCAGTTCTATTTCAAAGCCTACGGATGCGTCGGATGCCACAACATCGAAGATGGTCCGCAAAAGGTTGGTCCAAACTTCAAGGCTGTCAACTGGGGTTCGAACGTGATGCGACAGTTCGAAGAAGGCCCGGACGCTCCGGCAGATGATGATTACATCCGCGAATCAATCAACTATTCGACAAAACGGGTTGTCAAAGGTTATCCCAACCAGATGCCCAAGTTCAATTTTGATGACGAAAAACTGAGTTACTTGATTGACTTTATCAAGAGCCCGGCAAGCGATCCCAACCCCACCAAGGTCAAGGATCTCAAGAAGGAAACAGCGAAGACGACCGATTCCCAATCGGCAGAACAGTAAGGTTTGTGAGCGACGAAAGTCGTTCGAAGCAGGTAGAGAAATGTCCATAGCGCAGCAAAAAGAAAAGTTATTTGGTCACGCACCAGAAGAAAACTTTTTGACCGAGTCGAAGGGTTGGAAGTCGTGGTTTTTCACGCTTGACCACAAGCGGATTGGAATCATGTACCTGATTGGAGTGATGGCCGCTTTTGCTCTGGCGGGTATTTTTGCCCTCATCCTGAGGGCCGAATTGTTTACGCCCAACCAGATGTTCCTCAGCAACACGAACTACAACAAGATGTTTACGCTGCATGGTGCGATCATGGTATTCGTGTTCATCATCCCGAGTATTCCGGCAGCCCTGGGCAACTTTGTTCTGCCAATCATGTTGGGAGCCAAGGACGTTGCTTTCCCCCGTTTGAATCTGGCCAGTTTTTACCTCTGGATGTTGGGAACCATCTTTTTCATCTTTGCGATGGTTTCCACCCAGCTTGATACCGGCTGGACGTTCTACACCCCCTACAGTGTCCAGACGAGCAGTGCCGTGATCTCGGCCCTGACCGGAGTCTTTATCCTCGGGTTCAGCTCCATTTTCACCGGGCTGAACTTCATCGTGACCGTGAATACCATGCGTCCCCCCGGGATGACATGGTTCAAGATGCCCCTTCTTTTGTGGGCCCTTTATTCAACGGCCCTGATCCAGGTCCTGGCGACGCCGGTCCTGGCGATCACCGGACTGCTGTTGCTGGGTGAACGGACGCTGGGGCTCGGGATTTTTGATCCGGCTTTGGGTGGAGATCCCGTACTGTTCCAGCACTTTTTCTGGTTCTATTCCCACCCGGCGGTATACATCATGATCCTGCCAGCAATGGGGATTATCAGTGAGCTGATTTCGGTCCATTCGCAAAAGAAAATTTTTGGCTACGAATTTATCGCCTACAGTTCGATCGCGATCGCCATTCTGAGCTTCCTGGTGTGGGGACACCACATGTTTACCAGTGGGCAGTCCGAGATGCTGATCCTGATCTTCAGTGCTTTGACCTTTAGCGTTGCGGTTCCGTCTGCTGTCAAGGTTTTCAACTGGGTGGCCACGCTTTACAAGGGTTCGATCGTATTAACCACACCCATGTGTTACGCATTGAGCTTTATTTTCCTTTTCGGTATCGGCGGATTGACTGGCCTGCCACTGGGAACCCTGTCCACTGACATTCACCTTCACGACACTTATTACGTGGTGGCACACTTCCATTACGTGATGGTGGGCGGCACGCTGATTGCATTTCTCGGAGGCGTGTTCCACTGGTGGCCAAAGATGTTCGGAAGGATGTACAGCGAAAAGGGTGGCCAATTGGGAGCCTTGATCGTATTCATCGGTTTCAATCTGACTTTCTTCCCGCAATTCATCATGGGAAGCCGGGGGATGCCGCGAAGGTACGCCCGCTACGATCCCGAGTTCCAGATCTTTCACCAGGTTTCGACCATTGGTTCCCTGGTGCTCGGTGTGGGCCTGGCGATCGCCGCCTATGTTCTGCTGGTTTCGCTGTGGCGTGGCAAGCGGGCAACCGGAAATCCTTGGGGTGCCGCGACGCTGGAATTCCAGTGCTGTTCGCCCCCGACGTTCCACAACTTTGAACACGAAGTAATTTTGCACGATCCCTACGATTTCGAAGCGATTGAATTCGACGAAAAAGTGGACGGGTATGTCCCTGTGCTCCCGGAACCGGCTGAAGAACCAGCCCCCGTTCCAGAGCCCGTAGAATCCAACTGAATGGTCAATTCCCAACTGGCCCGGAGAAGCCAATGACGACAGCCGCATCTGTCGAACATCACGAAGAAGCAGGCGATGGCCATCATGATCATGGCCATCACGAACACCACGATGGTCCGTTCATAGCGCACCATTTCGAATCCGCGGAGCAGCAGTTCGACTCCGGGAAACTCGGTATGTGGTTGTTCCTGGTGCAGGAAATCCTGTTTTTCAGTGGTTTGTTTGTAGCGTACATCATTTACCGCAATCACAACCCTGAGATTTTCGAGGCGGCTCACGTTCACCTCGACAAATGGTTGGGTGGATTGAACACGATTGTGCTGCTATTCAGCAGTCTGACGATGGCGTGGGCGGTTCGCTGTGCACAGCTGGGGAAAAACTTGGCTGCCGTGGTACACATTGTGATCACGATGGTTTGTGCCAATATCTTCCTGGGCGTCAAGGCAATCGAGTACACGCACAAGTGGGAGATGGGGCTTTTCTGGGCCAACTATTACACCTACGGGCAGCCCCAACCTGATCACCCTCCTTACCTGATGTACATCAGTGCTCCGTTTATCGTGTGCACGCTGGTTGCTGCTTTCCTGGCGACGGTCAGCCGGGTCAGGGAGTCTGATTTCTGGTTCAAATTCTTTCTTTGCATTACCATTTCTTTCCTTGGTTATTTCATCGGTCTGGGGATTGCCTGGGCGATGCCTTCAAGTGGTCATGACGATCACCACGGCGGTCATGGAAGCCATGCAGTCCATGCGGCGGCGGATGGACACGAAGAGGGACATGGCAAAGAAGGTCATGGTGACTCTCATGATGAATCTCATGGGAAGGATGACGGCCATGGGCATGCGAACGATGCCGACCATGCGGAACAGGGTACTGACTCCGGTGCGGCCGCGATGGCGACTGCCGATGAACCCCAGGAGGAGCCCGATCTCGGTGGTTTCTTCAGTATCTATTACGCGATGACAGGGCTGCACGCGATTCATATTCTGGCTGGGATTGTTGCACTGACCTGGCTGCTGTATCGAACCCTGGCAATGCATTTCCGTCCCAACTATTTTGGTCCGGTTGAGAATGTGGGTCTGTACTGGCACTTGGTCGACCTGATCTGGATCTATCTCTTTCCGATGATGTACCTCATCCATTAAAGCTGAATCAAATGTCTGACAATCACTCCGAAGAACACGCTTACTTCTCGCATCCCATGCCTGTCTGGATGCTGTTGCTGGTATTTGTGTCGCTGGTCTTCCTGACCGTGTTGACCGTGGTCATGTCCGAATTAACCGAAGCTTTAATGATTGGGCAGTGGGAATTATGGGTTTCCATGGGAATTGCGACTCTTAAGGCCATGCTGGTCATCTTCTTTTTCATGCACGTGCTTTACGACAAGCCGTTCAACAAGATGCTGTTTTTCTCGTCCTTTCTCTTTGCGGCCCTTTTTATCGCGATGACGCTGCTGGATACCTACCAGTACAGCGACGATGTGACATCCTTTCCAACCGACGACCGACCGGCACGTGTTGTCGGCGGAAAGACTGTCAGCGAAAACTGACCTGGCTTGCGACAGCCCTGGAGGTATGGATTTCCGGCAGATCGTTAGGGATTTATGCTGAAACGGTTGTCCTGTGCCCCCCATTTCGGTTCTCTTGACGAGGTGAGGACGGGGAAGCCCGTTGGAGCCAACAGGAATCCTCACAGCGGGTAAGCTTAACTTGCTTGAGGGGGAATGGTCTCCGAGAGGGGTCCAATAAGCAACCGTGAAGCAACCGTGAAGCAACCGAGATGAACTTGCGGAGAACGGAAGAGGCACTGACGCGGGTCTCTGAGAATCACCGCCGGGAATCATTCACAGGGTACCGATGGCATGTTGAGTAACACCGCAGAGACATTGCGAGCCCGCCCGCAGCTTTACCGGGCGAAGCTGGGCGTTTACCTGCTGATTGTTTCGCTTTCCATCTTTTTTGTCGCGGCTCTGATTGCGTATGCCCTGATTCGTACCTCGGTAGGGATTCAACTGGAACCGCTGGTGATGCCCCTTTCGTTTTGGGTCAGTACTTTAGCCCTGTTGGCAACCAGCTTTTTTCTCCACCTGGCCGTACTTTCCATTCGGCGTGAGAAACAGATCCGATACCGGCGTTTTCTCTGGGCGGCGATGGTTTTTGGCGGCTTTTTCCTGGTCCTTCAGGCAGAGGGCATGTGGTCTTTGATTCGGACACACTTTGCTCTGGAGGCAGGCTACGGCAAGTTATACGGCATCTGTTTCAGCATAGCCCTTTTGCATGCTGCTCACGTGATCGGGGGTGGGTTTTTCCTCGGTTATGTCTGGGCCGAAACACGAAAGGGCAAGTATGACCATGAGCGTCATTGGACGGTCGATATCTGTGCCACCTACTGGCATTTTCTGGACGTGGTCTGGATCTTGATGCTGATCACCTTCTGGTGGACCGAGTCGTCCCTCCGAAGCTGAGCCCGCGAGCGCGTCGACACTCCTCGTGATTTCAGACGCCAATTGCCGCCGAATCGGTGGTTTTCTTTTACCACGCGAAAACAGCTGAAAAACGGGTGGAATCCGCTTTCTGCGATGGAGTAATTTCCAGCTGACCAGTTTCTTTTCTTTTTTTCGAAATTGCCTGCACGAGATTCCGGATGTCGGTCACTCATGGCCCGAGTTGCAACTCGATCAATCATCTCCAAAAACTTTTCAACGTCAGGAATGAAAATGAATACGATTCAACCACTCGCACTGCTCGCTGTTCTCTCGGTTTCGTTTCAGTTCACCCAACAGGCCAAGGCCAGCGATCCCCAGGATGTTTTCAGCCGGGGTGCCCGGCAGATTGTCAGCATTACCGAGCGACATGAAAACGCGACGTCCGACGTGACCAGCCGGTGCCTGCCCCGGATCCGTCGACTGCTGAAATCCGGCAATTACAACGAAGCCCGGACCACGGCCGACCGCTGCATCACCGAGCTCGGTGAAATTCTGGACAGTGCACGGACAGCGCTTCGCACGACCTGCGAGCGATGCATCGATGCCTTGGTACAGATGGGAGCACCCGATTTGGCGCGGGATATCCACGATTTGTGTGTGCGGGCTTCCAGTCGCATGAAAGATGTTCATGATCGGGCCGTGAATGCCATCCAGGATCTGTTTTGATCTATCATGGAACCGACTCCTGAATTGGATAAACGAAAATGAACCAACAGCCGACGACATCGATCGAAGATCGCGATCTGATTCGTCGGCTGTTGCTGCGTCAGGAACCTGCCTGGCTGGAATTCGTTCAGAAATTCGAGCGTCTCGTCTGGTCCCAGGTCAGCCGTACGGCAAATCGTATGAACATCCCGGTTTCCAAAGCGGAAATCGAAGATATCTGCGCCCTGGTATTCGCTTCCCTGCTGAAAAGCAACATGCGTTCGCTGCGGTCTTTCAATGGAAAATCGAGGCTCTCCACCTGGCTGACGGTCGTTTCCCGTCGCATCGGCATGCGTGAACTGGGCAAAAAGACCCGGCAGCTCGCGAGGGAATCGCTCCAACAGGACAGCGTTCCCGCCCAGGAGCCGGATGCACTTTCCCGGATGGTCCAGGTAGAAGACAGGAAACGTCTTCACTCGACCCTCGAATCGCTGGGTAACGAAGACAAGGAAATCCTGGAACTGTTTTATGATCAAAACATGGGTTACAAAGAAATCAGCGCAACGCTGGGCATTTCAGTGAATACGGTCGGCCCCAAACTGACCCGGGCACACAATCGACTCCGTAATCGGATGAGGTGGTCATGAATAACGGTATCACTTTATTCGACCTGATCCGCCTGCACGAAGGGCAATGCGTGCCCGCTGAGGCGGAGCGGCTGCACGAAACCATCGCTGCCAGCGAGGAACTGCAAAACAAATGGCTCGTTTTGCAAGAGACCTGCCAGCGACTGGTGGATCCGGCAGCCCTCGGTCAGCGTAACGAGCCGACTGCCGCCATTGACGAGGTTGCCGGGTACATCGATCGACAGCTTTCGCGCGAGGAATCCCTTGCATTTGAAGAACTTTGCTGGAGCCGCCAGGACCTGCTACTGGAGGTCATTGACTGTTACCAGGCGATCTCGGAGCCGCCGTCAGAATCCGAGCCGGATGGAAACCTGGTCTCCGAATCCGCATCGGCTCGATTTTACAGTCTGTTTTCAGAGACCGGCGAGGAAGTCTCCCATTCTTCCGGAACACCTTCGTCCGCGGGCAACCTGCCTGAGCCCCCTCCTGCCCAGGGAACAAGGGTCAATGGCGTGTTCCTCGCGGAACTTGCCGGCCGTGATTTGGTCGGCAGGGAAGAAAAGGAGGGCGGGCAGAATACCGGGATTCCCCCGTTGGCAGTCGAATTTGATTCAACCGGCAAGAATAGGTCGGCTCGCGACAACCGAATACGAAGGAGCGAAAGGAGCCGGAATCCGGCAACCCTGTGGTGGGCTTCGGCGGCGGTCGTTGTGATCGCGCTCTCGATCCTGATCGCCGCGCAGCTTGTCCCGGACGCGGGGTCCCGAACGGTCAAGGATGATGTGGAAGAGAAAAAATCCGGCCAGTCCGAAAGGAAAAAGGAGAGCAGCGATCCTGGTGATCCCGGTGAAACTGGTGATCCCGGTGAAAAAGGAAAAGGAGAGGGCAAGCCGAAATCGGGGCCTGGTATCGAAAAAGGAACGCTGGTAAATGATACGCCTGGAAAGAAAAAGGACAGTGGCGACTTTCCCCCCGAAGGCCCGGATGATCCGTTGAAGAAAGAACCTGATCCACCGTCGAGGATCGTTGAAAAGCAGAAGAAAAAAACGATGAAACCGCCGGAGGAGAACAACCCCGAGCAATACGCGAGGTCCTGGACTTTCCCGGCGGAAACCCGATTGAGTTGGCAAAAAGTTCGGGGTCTGGTTGCCATCCGGAACGCCTCGCAATCGAATTGGACAGTGGATACCCAAAGGGAGGGATTTGAGAGCCAGGCCGAATTTCGAACATTTCCAGGTGGCTGGGCAGAGGCAAAAATGGCCAGTGATACGATCGTGGTCGTTGACGAAGAATCATCGGTCAACCTGGCCGGCAATGAAAGCGGAACCCGGATTCAACTGGCACTGAATCACGGAAAAGCGGGGTTCCGTCAGGTTCCCAAGGGAACCGAGCTGGAGGTCAGGGCGGGGCGTTCCACGGTCAGGATCCGGGCCAATGAAAAGGACACCGAGTTTGGAGTTGATTTTTTGCAGTCCAGGGCACGAATCATCGTCCGGGAAGGTTCGGTTCGTATCCAGGACCAGGTGGTGGAAAAAGGGAAGGGCGGTGTGGCAAGAGCTGCCAACCCCGGCCTATTCGTTTTTGCACAGGTCAAGGACTTTGAGGATGTCAAATGGCTGAAAAAACCACAGAGCCGTTCCGTTATTCCGTCAGCATTCCGCATGAAACTGGTCAAGAGTGATGACATGCAGATGGACCTCAAGAAATTGCTGCAATCCAATGTCCCTCTTACGCAATCCACTGCTGCCCGGATGTATCTTTCGCTGAATAACGGCTCGGACATTCTGCGGATCGCAACTTCGGGTGACGTCGATATCCAGCGGGGCGCCCTTGAGTGGTTGCTCGGTCTGAATACCCAGGACCCCAGGTCGCAACGCGCCTGGGCCGAGATTCAGACCGGTGCAATCGCCACCTTCCGCCAACCGGTGGTCCTTCCCCAAATGGTTGGCTGGAGCGAATTGCCGATCGGCAGACGATTGGCCCTTCCCAAAGAGGACTTGGACGGAATGATTGCCTTGCTGAAGCATCCCGTCTGGTTTTACAGGCAACTCGCTGTCCATTACCTGGGTGCCCATTACCCCAACCGTACCGGCTACCGCTCCGATCTCCCGGTGACTCAGCTTCGAACGGCCGCAACCCGGTGGGAACGGGAGATCCTTGCCACACAGAGAAACCTGCCCCGTTAGTCGCTCCTGGACGTGTCCAGCAGGTCCGTTCGCAAGGGTGCATCCGGGGAATTCCAACCGGGGCAGCCTGGAAGGGGGCTTCCTGTTTTCTTCGCAGTTAGCGGTCGCCGGATTCCACCTCGCGGACCTTTTCAAGAAAGGCTTCACCGAGTTCCCTGATTTGATCGACGGGCAGTTCCTCTGCCCGGGCTTCGGGACCGTGACCAAGACGCTTCAGTACTTCGTCGACGTCCGTTTTTTCGAGTCTTTCCTTGAAGGAACTGATCACGACACTTCGGAGAAACTTTCGCCGATGAAAAAACAGCGATCGCAAGAACTCGTGGTAGAAGCGGATATCGGTAATCAATGCTCTTTTGTCGAGGTTGTGTTCGAGGTGCAGGATGGCCGAGTGGACCTTGGGACGCGGCCAGAATACCGAGGGCGCCATGGTGCGCACCAGGCGACAGTCACAGAGGCTTTGCATCCAGATGCTCAGTGCAGAGTAGTCCTTGGTGCGGGGGCGGGCCACGATTCGGTCGGCCAGTTCCTTCTGGATCGTGACGGTCATCGAAGTTGGCAGGACTTCGGTCAGCAGCAGGTTGGAAATAATGGGTGTGGCAACATTGTAGGGAAGGTTGGCCACAAGTTTGAAACGCCCTTTTTCAAGCTTTGAAAATTCGGATTGAATGGTCTCCAGTACAATGTCGCTGAAATGGTTCTTGTTTCGCAGGGCGTCCTGTTGCAGCATGGTCACGTTGTCGAATTCCTCCAGCTCTTCTCGGGCCAGTTGATGGAGGTGCGAATCGATTTCGACCGTGATCACATGCCCGGCCCTTGGTGCGATCAGGGACGTCAGCGATCCGGTGCCCGTGCCGATTTCCAGCACCAGGTCCCTGCTTTCGATCTTTGCGGAATCGACCAGCAGGTTGATCAGGTTCATGTCGATCAGGAAATTCTGGCCGTGACGCGAATCGGGCTGCAAGCCGACCTCGCGAAATCGTCGGGTCAGGAAGGAAACGGTCTGTCGGGAGCTCATGGAACGGATCGTTGGGGAGAATGACTGGTTTGCCAATGGGCCGCTAACGGGCATCCCACTGAATTTGACGTTCCACGTACTTGGCCAGGACGTCTGTTTCAAGATTGACGGGATCGCCCTCCCTGAGTGCACCGAGGGTCGTCACCGTCAGGGTGTGCGGGATCAATGCCACGCTGAAGGAGCTGTCGGTTACCTCGACCAGCGTCAGGCTGACGCCATCGACGGTAATGGAACCCTTGGAAACCATCTGTTTCATCAGGTTTGCTGGGGCTTCGAATTCGAAAGTTGACCAATCACTATCGTCAGACCTCGAAGCCAACGTTCCGGTTCCATCAACGTGGCCGGTCACATAATGACCACCCATCCGATCACCAACACGCAGCGCCCTTTCGACATTGATTTTGGAACCTGCCACCAGGTTTCGCATGGTGGTGCGGGACCAGGTTTCCTGCCCCGCATCGAATGCGAGGACGTTATCGTAGATGCCAACAACGGTCAGGCAGCATCCGTTCAATGCGATGCTGTCCCCGATGGCAACGGTATCAAAAGCCTCCCCGGGGTCGACGCGGATTTTGAAGCCTGCCTCGTTCGGCTCGATGGAGGTAATGGACCCAAGTCGTTCTACAAGTCCTGTAAACAATTTTTTCCTTTTCGATCCGGGAATTGCCAGCTGGATGAAGATTGGCAATGCCGGGTTAACGGGATAAATTCTGGCTCAACCAACTAATAAGGTGGCTGGAAGTCGGCCTAATCGAGGAGGTTGGTCGGGGGCCGAAGATCGGTGGTTTTTTTTGCTGTTTTCCAGCAGGGCGTTTTCCAATCCGGTCCTAGTCATTCTTTCAAAAATTCGCGAGAATATCAGGCCAAATTGAAAATATTTTGGTAATAAACCAAACTCGCTCTCAGACATATCGAGGTTCCACCCTAAACCCCAGGAAACAAAATGACCAATATTATTGACATTCATGGCCGACAGATTCTGGACAGTCGCGGAAATCCAACCGTTGAGGTCGATGTGATTCTGGCGGACGGAAGCAAGGGCACCGCGGCGGTTCCCAGTGGAGCGAGCACCGGCGCCCATGAAGCCTTGGAGTTGCGGGATGATGTCCCCAATTACTACATGGGTAAGGGAGTTACCAAGGCGGTTGACCACATCAATACCATGATTGCCGAGGCGGTCGTGGGGATGGACGCCCTCGACCAGACCGGAATCGATCGAGCGATGATCGAAATGGATGGGACTCCCAACAAGAAGAAACTTGGGGCCAACGCGGTGCTTGGTGTTTCCCTGGCCGTGGCCAAGGCTGCAGCAGAATTTACCGGACAGCCACTTTACCGGTATCTCGGTGGCGCCGGAGCCCGGGTATTGCCCGCGCCGATGATGAACATTGTCAACGGTGGCGAGCATGCGGACAACTCTGTCGACGTGCAGGAATTCATGGTAATGCCGCTGGGCTTTGAACGATTCTCTGATGCACTTCGGTGTGGTGTCGAAGTTTTTCACAACCTGAAAAAAGTCCTCAAGGACCGAGGCCTGAACACGGCGGTTGGTGACGAGGGTGGATTTGCACCTGATCTCGCCAGCAACGGGGAAGCGCTCGATCTGATTCTGCTGGCCATCGAAAAAGCGGGTTACCGTGCAGGCGACCAGGTCAGCATCGCGCTGGACGTGGCCGCGACCGAATTTTTTGACGCCGGCAGCGGAACCTACAAGATTGACGGCAAGGAGCTCTCGTCGTCAGAGATGGTGGATTTCCTTGCCGATTGGGCCAACCGTTACCCAATCTGCTCGATCGAAGACGGTTGTGCCGAGGACGATTGGGAAGGCTGGAAGTCCCTCACGGACAAAGTCGGCGACAAGGTCCAGCTGGTCGGTGACGATCTTTTTGTAACCAACGTGACGCGGCTTCAGCGCGGTATTGACGAAGGGATTGCAAACAGCATCCTGATCAAGGTCAACCAGATTGGCTCCCTGACCGAAACCATCGAGGCCATCCAGCTGGCCAAGCGACACCAGTATTCCAGTGTTTCCTCCCACCGCAGCGGTGAAACCGAGGACACGACGATTGCCGATTTGGCCGTAGCGCTTTCAACTGGTCAGATCAAAACAGGTTCCGCTTCGCGGAGCGATCGAATGGCCAAGTACAACCAGTTGCTTCGCATCGAAGAAGAGCTGGGCGACAGCGCCATCTACGGAGGACCTTACTTTCCCAAGAAATCCTGATGAAAGGCGTTGGGCATTCAGGGGAAACCTAAAGATCAAATGCAGGTGATGAATTCACCTGCATTTTTTTTGACGCGCCAACCAGGGATTGGGCTCGAACGGTTGACGGAGGCCGTGAGACCGGCGAGAGTGGAAACCGGACCAGGCTGGGCTCCCCGCAAGGAACGGTTGTCAGAATCTGCCCTGGTTTGAACCGGGTTTACCGACCCGGGGTGAAGATTGCAGGGAAGCTGGGGGGCAACCGGGAATGCTGCTGGCAGTTAGCAGCCATAAGGTCATCAAACAGGAAGGAACGGTCGACGGGACTGTGGGTCATGAGCGAGCCTGAACTGGTTTTTGCAGAAACTTCACCGCATGGCAGCGTCGAGGCGCTTATTGAGCAGGATGAGCGTGTCGCCTATTTCTATTTGCGTGGTATTGAGCAGAACAGCTTTGAAATGAAATCGTGCTGGGTCCGGAACCTGGTGCCCGCGCCGGCTGAGCTGGACCGCCAACGGATGCTGGAGGGTCGACCGCCTGCTCTGCCCGAGGAATTCTGTCGTCCCGGGACAACCATGCAGCGACTGGATGAAAAAAGGCTCCGCCTGGTCTGGTTCGAAGAGGGTGATGGAGCGGCATTGCTTGAGGATGACCAGTTACTGGCCGTCATCCCGGCCTGGAGTGGCCAGGAAGGTTTTTGTGGATATGCCCGGGACTGCGGTGCTGCCTCGCCATTCTGCTGGCCGTTACCGGTTGGGGAAACGTTGCAGGACAGAGTTCGGTCAGCTGATCGTTTCTGGAAATCGTGGGAAACAGAGGATTCACCCTGGGCGGTTTACGAACCCCGTATCCTGGAGCAATACGAGGAGGCCTTCGGTTCCCTGCAGGGCTACTATTCCATTGACGGCGGACACTGGCCACCCCGCACGTTGGCCCGTTTTCACTGGGAGAACAGGATCGTTCTGCTGACTGCAGGAAATTCCCTTCTTCCCCAGCCCGGCGTGGAAATGGCATTTGAAAACCCGAAGACATTTCGCAGGTTCGAAGTGGGCTGTTGCCTGGATGAATCTGCTTCCCAGGCTCTCGTGGAATCCTGTGGAAAATACCTGGGTGGTCAAACCGCTTTGCCCTGGTCGCAGCTGACATTTTTGGCCCATGGGCACACCATCAGCTGCGAAATGTTTCTCAAGGCGGAGTCCCTGCCCGATTTTTCCTCCATCCTGCTGCTTGCCCAGGACAAGGTAGCCGGCATACAAAAACAGGTTGCCCCTGCCGAGATCTTCGGTGAACCGGTTAGCCTGTTGTGGTCCCTGCCGCTTTTTGAAAACGAAAGAAAATACCTTCAGGAGACAATGAATTTTTCTCTGCTGGACAAGATCCTCAGCGGCCAGGGACTGCCCATGATTGAACCACGATCGATGGTCCTGTAGGAAAGCTGCCAGTGTCAGGGAGCAAGGCCTGTGATTGCCAGACTGGACAGGCTTTCCCCTCAGAGAGATTTTCTGATCGCCGTCTCGGCTGTCCACCCGGTGCCGGTTATAGCGAAATTGCAGCGTGCTCTACGGCAAAGTCCCTTTGCATCAGGTGGATTTGCATTTTTTCGCCAGTTCAAAGTCCCCGGATTACCGGAGGGATTGCTGAAAATTTTCTGATTTCAGGTTAGAATTGAGGAGGGCTTCCATCCCCGATCCCGCCTCAACCCAGCCCCCGTTTGTCCTGCAGGCAGCGGGTGCCACGTTAAAAATCCCACCCAGCCAAACAGGCTTCAGGAGCGAGAGAAAATGCGCTTGTTCATTTGCACCCAGGTTGCCCTTGTCCTGGCCCTAAGTATTTCAGTGAGTGCCTTGCCCGGGCAGGAAAAGAAACTGACCTACGAAGAACATGTGAAACCGATTTTCCGGGAACACTGTTTCAGTTGCCACAACCAGAACAAGAAAGAGGGGGACCTCGATCTGACCAATTACACCAGCCTGATGCAGGGAGGTGGATCGGGTGCGGTGATCGAACCGGGGGAGGTGGGAGACAGCTACCTTTTCGGCCTGGTGAACCATGACGAAGAGCCGGCCATGCCTCCCGAGCAGCCGAAGATTGCAGATGCCAAAATTGCCATCCTCTCCAAGTGGATTGAGCTGGGCGCTCTGGAAAATTCTGCCAGCAAGGCGATGGTCAAAAAGAAAAAAACATTTGACTTTGCACTTACTGATCCCGCCGTGGGGAGGCCTGCAGTGATGCCACTGCCGGCTCAACTCGATCTGGAACCGGTGGGGCATGCCAAACGCCAGACCGGAGTGACCGCGATGGCCACCAGTCCGTGGGCACCCCTGGCGGCCATTGCGGGCCAAAAACAGGTTTTGCTTTATGACACAAAGACCCGTGACCTGAAGGGAGTGCTCCCTTTTCCGGAGGGCACCATCTCGGCGCTGAAGTTTTCACGCAACGGCAGCCTGCTGCTGGCCGGAGGCGGGCGGGGCGGTGCCCAGGGGAAAGTGATCGTCTGGAATATCAAGAACGGAGAGAGAATTATCGAGGTCGGTGATGAACTCGATAGCGTGCTGGCAGCTGACATCAGCTCCGACCAGAAATGGGTTGCACTGGGGGGACCACAAAAGATGGTTCGTATCTACTCTACTGCCGACAACTCTCTGGCCTTTGAAATAAAGAAGCATACCGATTGGGTGACATCGATGGAGTTCAGCCCGGATGGAGTCCTGCTCTGCACAGGTGATCGGAATGGTGGAGTTCATGTCTGGGAGGCCTTTTCAGGCCGGGAGTACCTGACCCTCAAGGCGCATTCCAAATCCGTCACCGGGATTTCCTGGCGAAGCGATTCCAATATTGTGGCCACCACCAGCGAGGATGGTTCGGTTCGGCTGTGGGAAATGAACAACGGTGGATCTGTCCGCAACTGGACTGCTCATGGTGGCGGTTCACTCAACGTGGAATTTACCCGGGACGGGCGGCTGGTGACTTGCGGCCGCGACCGGTACACCAAGATCTGGGACCAGGCTGGCAAACAACTTTTTGCATTTCCTGCTTTTGCGGACATCGTGATGGGAGTTACTCATTGTGATGAATCCAACACCTGTTTCGCGGGAGACTGGACGGGTGAAATTCGCCAATTCAACGCAGCGGATGGCAAACAGCTGGCCAATGTCAGCTCCAATCCGCTGTCCCTGGCCAATCAGTTGGCGGCTGCCCAACAGACCGAAGCGGCAGCGCTCGCAAAGGCTGGCCAGCTGCTGAAGGTTGCCAACGCGGACAAGGCTGCACTTGATCAATTGACGACCAGCATCGCGACCTCAAAAAAACAGGTGGCCGATTTGACGGCCAACGTTGCGAAGCTGACTCCCAAAATGGCGGCAGATCAAAAGTCGATGACGATGATGACTCAAAGTCTGGCAACCGTCAAAACCAGGGTTGCGGCTCTCCAGGTAGCAATCCCTGAGCTGAGAAAAGCGCAAGCCGGCGCGGCGGCTGCAGTTGCCAAGCTGAGCAAGGATGCGGAGCTGAAAAAGATAGCTGACGACATGGCCAAGCTGTTGGCCGTCAAGGAGACGGAATTCAAGGCCGGGAGCACCGAAGCCAACGCGACGACCGAAAAAATCAATGCTCTCCGCGGGACGATGGAATCTGACAAGGCCAACCTTGCAAAATACAACACCAGTTTGGCTGCAGCCCGCCAGTCCCTGGCCAAGGCCGAATCTCAGCTGAAGCCAGCCCAGGAAAAGTATGCTCAATCCCGGGCTGCTGCAGACAAGGATCAGGCAATCGCCGCAGCGACGACAGCTGCCCGCATGAAATGGCAGGCCGCTCTTGATTTCTCCCGAAAGTTCCGCGACCTGACGGCCCAGGCCAAGGCAAAAAATTCGGAGCTCGATGAATTGGCAGTCAAGCATGCGGAATTGAAGCAGCAGGCAGATGAAGCCGGTACAAGAATGACCAGCGTAATGAATGCCTACACGGAAGCCAAAAAGCGCGTGGATTCCAAGGTTGCCGAGGCGGGCGCCCTGAAAACCAAAATGGAGGGCTTGGGTAGCAAGGCGGCTGCAATAAAAACCGAGATCAGCGGCATGCAGGCCAAGCTGAAGCAAACCGAGGCTGCGATGGCTCACCTGAACTCTGCCAAGACCAGTCTCGAGCAGGCCAGCAAGACTGCTCCCGGGGACGCGGAGCTGGTCGCTTCGGTTCAGGCAATCACAGCCCTGATTGCCGGGCAGGGGAAAAAGATGACTGGCTTTCAGGCAGCGCTCCAGGCTCGCACAGCGGACCTCAACAAGACCAGCGCTGAAATGGTACAAAACCAGAAATTGAGCGTTGCGACCGAAAAGCAGGTGGGTGAGCTGAAGATCCTGCTCGACACCGACCAAAAGCAGCTCGCTACGGCACAGAAAAATGCAGAAGCTGCCCGCACCCTGGAGGTCGCAGCGGCGGGAAAGGTCAAGGCCAAGGAACAGGAAGTGTCGGCATTGAGAGCGGAAATCGCAAAACTCCAGGGGATTTGATTCGACAGACTCTTTGAGTCTCTGGTTTGCCGGCGTCTTTCTGCAGTCTCACAAACGGTTGATCTGTTTGGTACTCCCCGGATGTGGATGTGTTGGATTTTCGAGGAGAACGTGCATTCGAAACTGCCCATTGTCTATTGGGGACGGAGTTTCGTGTCAGCCTGTTGAAAATCAGGGATTCCGGCTCACAAATAATGGGAGTTTTCCTGTCGAGAAACTTGCAAGATTTCGACCCCGTTTTCGAATAAAGGGACGAAAGATTCATTGGGGGGGGAAGAAATATCACGGTCCCTTTTGCGTTTTTCTTGCCAAAGCCGCCTGAAATGTCGAAAATTTTCGATTGGGGCAGGTCTGATCTGAAAACACTCGATGATCAGGAGAAGGGACGTCTGACAGAGCCAATTTCAGTGGGGCGTCAGTTGGTTGTCAGGTTTTTTTCCGTTTTGGCAATGAACAGGACGTGACAAATGGGCAGCGGTTTGAACTGTCCGCTTAAGTCAGCGGATAGATTGGCCCGATCGGCCCGCGAGACCATAAACGATGAAAACGTAAATAATGAAGAGGGGATTTGCGAAAACGGTAACCGCCAAAAAAACGCAAACAAGTCAACGCAATCAAGTCCCCGAGGACGGGTATCTAAATGCACAAACGGTTTACCGAATTCAAAGACCATGAGGGGCTGCGGGGCAGTCGCGAGGGCTGTTTTTTTTTGGCCATCGCCGTAGGCGGTACCGTTCTTTCCGTGGTTTTC
>JAYZFP010000021.1:0-12451 GCA_036336715.1 Planctomycetota bacterium | reverse complement strand
AACGCTTCCCGGGGGACTTCCACGCAATTTAATCAGAGAAAAATCTCAAAATTGACCGCGTAAGTATTGGACGGGTTGGGAAACAGGTTCGGCCGAATGTAAAAGGTGTCATCATCTCCGCCACCCTGGAAAACGGGAGCTACACCTGAGGATGAATTCTCGATCCAGAAAATATCTTCATCTTCTCCCATGGCGATCCACAGATTGTTCGACATGTGAACTTCGTTCATTTTGACACTGTCCATACCCGAACCGGTAAACAGCCCCATACTGCCTGCCCATGTGTAAACCACTTTGACCCGATCATCTCCAAGAGAGGTATTGATCTTGATCCCCGAACCGCAATCCAACCAGAAGAGGACGACCAGGTCGTTTCCACCCCCGGTTTCGACCGTGACGTTGGCGAGGACGTCCGTATTTCGAACCCGCACATCATCTTCGCCCGGATCGTTGGGAGACAAACCGGTCTGGATTTTCAGGTTCATTTCAACCTCAGAAAATTTCAACCGGACGCGATCCTGATTAAAACCGGTTTGGATGTCGAGATTTCCGGCAACGGATATTCCAATGGCGTGGACAAAATCGGCCCCATTCGCGTTGTCAAAAGTGTCCGAATCAAAAAGGGCATCCCCACCTGAAAAAACATTTTCAACAATGAGCGTGTCATCCTGGGGACCGCCCTGGACCTCCATCGAATTCCAGGAAACCCCGTTTTCGAGTTTGATCCGGTCATTGCCTTCGAGGGACGATACGAACATGGCACCGTTTTCAAAACTATAGGCGAAGGAGGCATCCTGCCCGTTTCCGGTGTGCATATCGTAATACTTGGTAAACGTATTACTGGACCGGATCCTGTCATCGTGGTCACCACTATCCAGGAAGATCGACAGCCCGGTTTCCACCTGGTCCATCAGAATCCTGTCATTTCATTCTTCAGTGTGAATATCAAGGATTCCCGAGCCGGGAGTATAGGTCAGTGATACGTTGTCGACACGAACCACATCGTCTCCCTCCGCCATCCGGACCATTACATGATCAATCGCTCCGCCCAATGGGGGCGAAATCACGGCAGGGGCGGATGAACCGTTGATCAACGTCCCCGAAAAACCCGAAACCTGGATGATATTGGTTCCCACATCCGTCAATTCGATACGGTTGTCTTCCAGGTCGCCCTGGACAAAAAGGGTCGATCCGGACAGAGAAACCAGCACGTTACCGGAAAGCACCTGTTTGGGTTCAAGGGTTTCAAATTTCAACGAACGTGAACGGTAGCAGGATAAAAGGGACATGAAGACTCCAAGAAGAAGAGAGGATGGGAGAGCAGAAGAGAATTGATTTGTTTTTGGAAATTTCAAATGGCAATTTCCGTGCCGCCGAAGGCACCGTCCATTTTTTCGTTTTGTTCAGACAAAAATTGAAACAACGCTGATTACCCGTTCCTGTTTTTCTCTGATTGAGACAATCTTCCCTATTCAGGAAGAAATGCAGCCAAAAGCATCACCATGCAAAAATGCACTGGGTTTTTGAAACTGTCTTGCATCCAGGACGAACTATTTTCTGACTGGGTAGATCAAAACACCTGAAAAAACACGGGACCCCCGATTTGTCGAAGAAACATTACGGCACCATCATGTCGGGAAAATCAAAAGTGAACTGGATCCTCTTCTGCGGACTGCTGATGGTGGTTGGCTACCTGATCCTGAAATCCTCGTACCGGGGTGCCTACGAATCGGCAGACTACACCGTGATTCGATCCGACGGACCGTTTCAAATCCGGGATTACCCGGAGTTAACCCTTGCAATCACTTCCATGAGAAAGGGATCTGCGGGAAACGATGGGAGCTTTGGCCGATTATTTAACTACATCAGTGGAAGCAATTCCGGGAAGCAGAAAATCGCCATGACCACCCCGGTCCTGATGGACAATGGAAGCACACCCACCCTTACGGCGGACTCACCCGGCCAGATGGCCTTCGTCATGCCTCGAAAAACCGTTTCCAACGGGGTGCCCGATCCCGTTAACCCGGAGGTCCAGGTCCGCACCCGACCGGCCGGACAATTTGCGGTCGTTCAATTTTCGGGTGTTAACGGCCAGGACAAATTGGCGGAACAGGAAGGCCTGCTGAGAAACTGGCTGGTCAATCAGGGTTATCTCGCAGCCGACCAAATCGAAATTGCGGGATACGATCCGCCCTGGATTCCAGGACCTCTTCGTCTAAATGAGATCCTGATCCGCCTCAACACCGAGTGACTTCCCCAGGCACCGATTCAACCGGACTTTTTCAAACCGTAGGGACTTCGGTATTTTTTCTCCAGGAGGGAATTGGCGTTCTCATTCCCTTTGAAAGCCTGGGTTTTGGGATCAAAATCCACCCTCCCGCCGGTTCGGTAGGCAATTTCTCCAAGGTGGACCAGCGCACAACTGTGATGGGCAACTTGCGGATTGGCGGCCGTTTTCAGATTTCGGCTACGTACCGCCAGCAGGAAATCATTCATGTGTTCCGCATAGCCCGTTTGTCCATGCAGTTTTCCTTCCGTTGGCCCGGGGACCGACTTGGGACCGAGGAAAACCGAAAACGCCCCCCGGCGTGAAAAGATCATATACCCCTTGGTGCCATAAAAAACATTCCCATTGTCAAACCCGTGCAAACCATACGCTGTAAAGGGGTAGTTTTCGTAAATCAACAATCGTCCATCATCAAACTCATAGGACACATTCATATTGTCGGGATACTCGCTGGCATGGCCTAACAAAAGCATTCGCCCGCCACGAGCCGTTACCTGAACTGGAAAGGAATCCACTCCCAAACCCCATGCAGCCATGTCCAAATCATGAATGCCGTCATCACCAATTTCACCATTTCCATAATCGCGAAACATTCTCCAGGTCTGGTGGAAACGGAGTGGATTGAATTTCACTGCCGGTGCAGGTCCCAACCAGCGGTCATAGTCCACACCCTCTGGCGGTCGCCCATCCGGTTTGGGCAATACCAGTTTTCGGGTTTCAGCCGTCCAGGCACTCGCTACACGGACTTCAACGATCAACCCATCCCGGAGAAGTTTACCGGCCCGGGCGGTGACCGGACTGCTACGCATCTGACTTCCCTGTTGGACAACCCGCCGATACTTCCTGGCGGCATCCACAATCATCTGGCCTTCCCGGTGAACATGGGAAATCGGTTTTTCGATGTAAACATCTTTCCCCTCCGCCATGTCTTGCAGGGCAATCGGGGCATGCCAATGATGGGGAGTCGCAATAATCACCGCATCCACATTCGGATTGCGGATCACATCCTAATATTTCCCGGTGATCATGGGAGGGGTTTTCTGAAAACCCTGTCGAACATGCCCCTTGATCCGGTTGATTTGACCTGGATCCACATCACAAAGGAACGGAATCTCGACATCCTCGTTTCTGCCTACCAACCCTTTGACATGGTGATGCATGATTCCGCCACAGCCGATGATCCCGATGCCGAGCCGGGTTTCCTTTTGAGCTGCAGAAGTATGAACTGCCGGAAACCCAAGAAGCCAGGACGCAACCGTTCCGCCTGATAAAAGCAAAAATTTCCGGCAACTGTCTGAATTGGCGGGCGATGACTGGCTCATGCAGGTATCCTCAATTCCCGTGGAAGGGGCCCGGATCCACCAACACCGCGACAAGCGGGCGAGTTTATTTTTTCCGGATCAGGGTCTGGACGATCTGGTTGACTTCTCCCCGGTGAGGATCGAAACCATGGTTCCCGTCCTTTACCGAGTAAAAATGCACATCGGTTCCGGGATAGCGAATTTCCGTAACGGCGGCGGAACGTTTGTTCCCCTTTTGCTCGGTAAGCCTGGGGCCTCGATAACCATTCGCCCGCGCCCACGCGAAGGCAGTGTCGACAGCAGAAAGATGTTCGAACCGCCGGAATCGCAAGCCACCGGAGTAGGGAACCACGTTGTCACGTGTCCCATGAAAGTAGTGTATTTCCCTTCCACTCTTTGGACGGGCCCGCCTGTCGTATTCCCGGGTGGAGCGGGAAGGTTTCCAGAAACCTTGATCGTGGTACTGGAGCTGGATCATGCTGGCGGCAAGCAGGATGTTCCTTTTTGAAAAGGGTTCATCGATTTCGATCAAAAGGCGGTGAATGAAACCCGCACCGTTGGAAGATCCGATCAACGTCACCTGCTTCATGTCTGCCGGGTAGTCCTTTTCAAGGCGGTGACAAAGCTCCTTGAAAAATTTCACGTCAGGTGCCTGTGAAGGCTCCCCGTGCACATTCCAGGTTTTCCGGTAACCTTCGGCCGCAACAATAAGGTGAGTGTCCTTGAAGGGACGGTACTGCCGCATCATGCCACCGGCCCTTCCGCCAGCGCCATGAAAACAGATGATCACCGGGAATTTGTTTTGTTGACTTTGTGGTTGACTGACCAGGGCTCTTCGATCGTATCCACCAGGCTCCTGGTTCCAGCTTTGCCGTATGCTGATCGTTGAAAAACGAACCCCGTCCCAGGCCGGTTTTTCCTGCCCAAACAGAAAACCGGAAAAGCCCAACAGGACAAACAATACCAGGGAAAAGTTTTTCATCGCCAAGTTTCCAGTCAGATCGTGAAACATGATCTTTAAAGTTGACTTGATATTTCAGTCATGACGACAACCGGTTGCCTCAAACAACCCGGGCTCCCGTTCGGGTCGTTCCCTGCGAAAACCGGTTCCGCCAGGATTCCCGGGAAACGCCCCATTTCCATCAACCCCAGGAAAGATCATGTCGGCTGAGGGGAAGATCACGTATCCTCTTTCCGATTGCCGCAAAAACAGCATTACAAAGCGCCGGTGCAAAAGATGGAACGCCCGTTTCACCCACACCCGCAGGGGCGGCCTTGCTTGGAACCACATCCACCTCGATCTCTCGAGGGGCGTCACTCATGCGGGCCACCTTGAAACCGTCATAATTTGTTTGTCGTGTGCGACCTTTTCGGAAGGTCACTTCGCTGAAAAGAACCTGCGAGGTTGCCATGATTGCCGCTCCCTCAACCTGGGCAACCACCCGGTCCGGACTCACAATCGTGCCAGAATCTATGGAACACCATGTTTTCAGGATGTCCAATTCACCCTTCTTGCTGACCTTGACCTCCACAACGTGGCCAGTGTAGCCGAGAAAGGACCGGCAACAGGAGATCCCAAAACCGTGACCGTTACCCGACTTCCGGTTTTCCCAGTCGGAATTTCGGCCCACCCGCCTGAGCACATTTTTCAAGCGGGCGATGTCGTAGGGATATTCCAGTGCAGAAGCCCCGCGATTTCCCAACTTGGCTTTTTTGAGGTCAATCTTCCGGTCGCTCCCCAGCAGGTCGAGGAGAAACTCGTACGGATCTCGACCGGCTGCGTGAGCCAGTTCATCGGCAAAGGATCCAACCGCAAAGTTCTGCTGGATATGACAAACCGAGCGGAGCCAGCCAATCCGGGTCTTTGCCGGCGCCGAACCGACTTCAAGCTGAAGGTTGGCAACCTCAAACGGGAGGTCCGTGTGTCCCATCTCTGCTTCCCAGGCTTGCGGCTCAGACGCACCGGCGGCGAACGTCGAGGCAATCGTCGGATAGGCGACCCGCTGCAACCAGGCGGTGGGTCGGCCCTTGCTGTCAACAGACGCTTCACAGTGAACCGCCGAAATGGCGTGATAATAGTCGTGTCGCAAGTCATCTTCGCGGGTCCATGTCACGTGAACCGGACGCTTCAGGGAACGTGACAGGATCGCAGCTTCGACGCAGTAGTCAGGTTTGCTTTTTCGACCAAAACCGGAACCCAGTAAGGTTACGTTAACCAGAACATCATCATTTTTCATTCCCATCGCCGGGCCAACCGCCTGCTGCACCGCCTGGGGGTTTTGCGTGGCGGTCAGGATGTGGCAGGAGACCACCTCATTCCCCTGGGTCTTGACGTCCGCTACCGCACAGGTGGTTTCCATCGGTGCATGGGAAAGGTGGGGAACAGAATAGTCCGCCGCAACCGTTGTTTTTCCCTCAAATTCGCCGGAAACATCCCCTTCCTTTCGAAGGGTTTTTCCAGGTTGATTCACCGTTTCCTTGAGCTCCCTGGCGAATTCCTCCGTGTCGTAGTCCGAATTGGGGCCCAACTCCCATTCAATTTCCAGGGCGTCCCGACCCTGCCAGGCTGCCCAGGTGCTGGTGGCACAGACGGCCACTCCACCAAGAGGCTGAAAGAGAGGAGCTCCCTGGAATTTGGGGATTTCCATAATCTCCACGACTCCAGGCACCTTTTTGGCTGCATCAGTATTCACCTTTTTTACGGTACCACCCACCACAGGTGGACGGGCAATGACCGCAAAAAGCTGGTTCTCCATGCGGGCATCAATACCGAAAACGGCTTTACCGGTCAAAATGTCATTGAGATCCGTGATCGGCGCATCCTTGCCAATGTATTTCCATTGTTCCCTGGGCTTGAATTTCAATTCACCGACCTTGGGAACTTCCAGTGTCCGGGCAGTCGCCACCAGATCACCGAACCCCGTCTTGCGACCCGTTTTTGAATGCACGACCTGGTGATCCTTGGCGACACACTCACCCGCGGGCACCCCCCAGTTTTTGGCCGCCGCCCGCTCCAGCATGGTCCGTGCCGTTGCGCCAGCCGTTCGCATGGTCTTGAAAAAGAAGCGTATGCTGTTCGAACCATCCGTATTCTGATCCCCCAGTCGTCGATCGCCCCGGGCCTGGTGGATCTCCACCCTCTCCCAGTCGGCCTCGAGTTCATCCGCCAGCACCCTCGGCAAGCCAGTTCGAATGCCGGTACCCATTTCGGACCGATGACAGAGCGCGTGGACCGTTCCTTCGGCATCGATGGAAACAAACAGGTCCGGTGAAAATGCCTCCGCATCCTCCTTTTGCGGATCAGCAAACCGGACATTTTTTCCGTTGGAAATCCTCCCCATCAGGACAAGGGACCCTGTAGAGACTGTCGCCAGGAAACCACGCCGGGAAAATGCACTGCTTTCGAAAGCGCTGGTAGCTGCAGCTGCCTCCACTTCCACCACCTCGGTTTCAATCCGGCTTTTTTCGATCAGTTCCCGCAGGGAACCGGATTCGTACAGATTCTCTTTTTCGTTTCCGTTCATTGTTTCATCTCCTTGGCTGCCGTTTTTACAGCCGCCTTGATGCGGGGATAGGTTCCGCAGCGGCAGATGTTCCACATTCCTTCTTCAATTTCTTCGTCCGAAGGATCCGGGTTTTCCTTAAGCAGGGCACAAGCGGTCATCATTTGACCGACCTGGCAATAACCGCACTGGGGAACATTGTGTTCCTTCCACGCCTTTTGCACCGGGTGCGAACCATCTTCCGACAATCCTTCAACGGTCACTACTTTCGATTCGCCGATCTCACTCAGTTCGGTCACACAGGATTGAACCGCTTCACCATCCACATGAACGGTACAGGCACCACATTCCGAGATACCACATCCATACTTGGTCCCCGTCAGGCCGAGGTGATCACGTAACACCCATAGCAAGGGTGTCTCTTCTGGTACGTCCTTGAGCTCGTGAACTTTGCCATTGACGTTAATTTTGGTCATGACGGAAACCCGCAAATGAACTGAGTGACTGATCTGGCATTTGCCAGTTTCGATTATAGGGCCAATTCCAACCCCACGGGAATAGCGACCACCCAAAGAGAGGCGTCCGGATCGAATCTAATCGCTGATCTGCCTCATTCGTTTCAACAGTTCGTCATAATCTTCGATCGTATCGACGTCAGCAAAATGTTCGCTTTGCGGAAATTGTATCCTCAAGGTATCCGCACAATTCACGAGTTGATTGATGCCCTGGTCCGGGGGCAAAAACTCCACTTCCTTCAAGAGATTCCAAGGAAAAAGAGCCGGATGCCCCCGCTTTCCACCAAACCAGGGAACGGTCACCCTTCGGGGATCACCCTCCAGGATCATCCGGTTAATGACCGAAGGATTGAGACCGGGCAAATCGGCCGTCGAAACAAAACAATGCTCCTCTGCAACCGGCTGAAATCGTTTCCCGAGCCAACGCCAACCTTCGAGGACAGACGCCTTCATATCGGGAGGAGCACCCACCGCCAGGGTGTGAACCCGGTATTTTTGGCAAATTTCCAGTAATCGTTGGTGTGTTTCCGGCGGAGAGTCCCGATCCGGCTTTCGCAGAACGATGACGATTTCATCCGTCCGACTCGTTTCCCACGCAGAAAGCACCTGGTCAAGGATGGTCCAGTTTGCATCAAGTTTCCCCTGCTGATTCACACGCGGCCAGGGTAATAACAGCTTTTGCGTTCCCATCCGTGCACTCTTCCCTGCAGCGGGAATAATTGAAAAATGGCGTCGCGTCATCTGGAAATCGCCCAAACCGTATATTCTTTCACTTGTTATCAAAGAAATCGATTAGCCAAACGGTTGACCACGTCACCTGGGCACCGAATCGGCAGCCCGCTTTGAACGGTCTCCGGGGATCCGGGGGGTAGGCCTCTGCCACCCAACCTACTGGAAACAGAGTTCCGTTTGAATACATTTGGGAAGAACCGACCCCTGTCGCTGAACACGAAAGCCATCCATGGAAACCGAATTTCCGCCCAAATTAACGGTCGATCCGATTCAAAACCGGATTGCGACACCGGACGAGCAGAACTCGCGACGCGCTGCCTTTTCCGGGCCGAGCGATGGGAATTCCCAATCCAATGAAAGTCTCGACATATTTTTGCCCCGCCTGGCGACCATTCGCCACTCCGACGCCACCGCAGAAGTCGGACAGGTATTCCAGGCAGAAATCAGCAACCATCCACGCCAGGCACTGATTGGATACCAAAATTCGAATGGAGACCTGAAGGCCGTTGATTTTTCACAGGTGGAAATCTGGCCCTGTTGTTTTTATTTTTTCCAGGATCCTGAATGGGATCTCGCCGACCTCGAGAAAAACGGAGACCATTCCTACCTAGAGCAGGATAATTTCCTCTTCCCCAAACCCGGAACCAGGATGTTTGTTGGAATGGAAAAAGGGCCCCACGTCCAACGGTTCGCCACGGAAATCGCTGACCAACATTCTGCCGGGGAGACATTGACACAGTGCCAACAATGTTTTGTGGTCCACCTTCCCGACCTGGCGGTCGCCCTTGACGAAATGGAAACCCTTGTCGGAGTGCAGCAGGATCTTGAAAAACTGACATCCGGCTTTCTTTTCCTGGAGTGGAATGACAGTCTGGAAACCGTCCACCCAGCAGACGAAACCCCAATGGATTCCGTTGCTGAACTTCCGGAGACGTCCGAATGACACACGACATCCAGGACCATGTCCGGGTCACCCGGGAACTGCTCGATGCGGAACAATCCTTTGTCACCGTGACCCTTCTTGATATCCGGGGGAGCGCTCCCCAAATCACCGGTGCCAAGGCCATCGTCAACGAAAACGGGATTCTCAGTGGCACCGTGGGCGGCGGAAAAATTGAAGCAGCGGCCATCCTGCACGCACAAAAAATGCTCGATGGAAACTCTTCGTCTACCGAACTGGTGACATGGAATCTCCAGACAGATGTGGGAATGACCTGCGGCGGTGAGGTAAAACTTTTTTTTGAGGCCCATCGCCAGGCCCGCTGGCCAATTGCCGTATTTGGAGCCGGACACGTTTCCCAATCCCTGGTCCCCCTCCTGACGCGACTGAACTGCAAACTGACCTGCGTGGACCCCCGCTCTGACTGGCTGGCGAAAATCCCGGATCATCCCAAGCTGTCCAAACGTTGCCTGGAGCGGCCGGAATCAGTGGTGGAGCAACTGCCGCTGGAGACCTTTTTTGTCCTGGTCAGCAAGGGACACGCTGCAGACCTGCCGGTCCTTTTGAAAATCCTGCAAACCAGGCAGGCACCTTACGTCGGCGTGATTGGCAGTCAACAAAAAGCGAAGGTCCTGGAGAGGGACCTGAAGAAGGAAGGGATCCCGCCTGAAAAAATCAGCTCTTTTCATTGCCCGCTGGGACTTCCCCTGGGCAACAATACGCCGGCCGAAATCGCCATCAGCATTGCGGCACAGCTGCTGCAGGTTCGAGACGACCTGGGGGTGTTTGAGCACACCCGAAAGAATTTCTGAGAGACTCGCCACGCAATCGCCCGAACATCCGAAATTCAATTTTCGGTATTTTTCAGGTTCAGGATTTTTTATTGGGCGACGCCTCAGCTCCGTTTGGGCGAGATTCTGTCTTCGGAGATTCTGGCTTTCCCGCCTCCGCTTTTTTCCTGGCCTCTTCGGAAGCCGCTTTGGGATCCACAAAGACCCGGTTGACCTCTTGCCCCAGCAAGCGGGAAACCGTGTCTTCCAAACGGGTTCCGTACGCTCGAATGGAGTCGACATTCCCTTTCTTGTCGACAATTACATTGAAGGGCATTGAATCCACACCGCATCTTTTGGCCATGGCGGTTTCCAATCCAAGTTTTTGTGGGCTGGATGGCATCAGATGGGTCCATTTTCTTTTCATTTTTTGAAGTTCCACCTGCATCGCCTGGCTGATCACGTTCATGTCGCGGTCGGCGTTGATGCCAATCAACGCAAGGTCCTTTTCCTGGTTGGCCAGGTAAAACTTGTCCATATCCCGCATCAGCATCAACGAGGGACGATTCCCTACAGCCCAGAAAAAGAGAACCACGACCTTCCCGCGGTATTTCGAAAAATCGATCGGCTTACGGCTGAATTCGCCATCCGCAATCTCGGGAACCATGCCCTCGACCTGAAGCGGCTTTCCGATCAGGTTGTAACGAACCAGGGCATTGTCTACCAACCGCTGAATGGAATCCTTCAATCGTTGATTTTCAAAATCCTTGATGGCATCTCCCACCTGCTCGTAATACTTTTTTGATATCTCGTATTCGCCTTTGACTTCCAATTGAAGTCCGGCTTGTACCACCTGTGTCAGGATGTAGGCACTGGGCTCGGGTTGAGCCAGCAAACGACGGGCTGACTCCATCAGGTTTTCTGCCGAGTTCTCCTTGCCTTCGGCCACTGCAGTCACCGCCAGGTCAAAGCCGATCCTGGCTACCGTCAGACGATCATTGAGGACTTCAGAGCGTGACATGATTTGAGTGTTGGTACTCTGCGTGAAATGCTTGGCAGCAATTTCCAACGCCCGGAGGAAGTATTCCCGCTTGGTACCGTAAAGCTGGGTAATCCACGCCTCGATATTCTGATAGACACTTGGATCGTCCCGCCAAAAAGATGCGACCCTGTCGAGACGGTCAAAATACTCCTTTTCGTCGATTTCCTTGCCCCGAAGAATGTCCGCCAGCGGCTTTTGCAATTTGATAAATTCGTAAATCTTGCGGATTTTATTACTGGTGTCGTCCTTCAGAGTCTCCCCGAAATCATACAGTTTCTGTTCGTGTTCCGGCCGACCAAAGTTGGCGAGTGTCTGGTGGGCCAACTGCTTCAAATCAACAACCGTTTCCCGGTCCTTTTGTCGCAGCTCCTCCTTCATCAACAAATCGGCGGTCGCCAGCCAGCCGGCAACCATTTCCGCATACTGGTCGTATACCTTTTTGACGTCTTCCGGGCTCAACTGCTTCTGCTGCTGTTCCTTGAAAAACTTTTGCGAATTCTGATAACCTTCCATCAACCGGGCCATCAAAACCGTGGCGTTCCCTGTTCCAGCAGGCTGTAAGGCAGGTGTGTTTTTCGCAGGCGGAATTCCCGAGACGACCTCTCCCGTTTTTTTGTCATTCCCGTTATTTCCACCTTTTGCGGTGCTCGGGTTTTTGCCAAGGTCGACGCCTGGAGACTGCTTGCCTGTGGCCACGCCAGGGGACAAACTTCCTGTGCCGGGAAGCACGCTTTTGCGATCTTCCGTGTGATTGGCTTCACCGGTCATCCAGGCCGGTTTTTTATCTCCCGCCAGCTCTTCACTTTTTCCGGTATCTTCGGCCGCCTCAAATTTGCCAGGTTTGGAATCCGACGAACAACCGGCGAGAAACACCAGGACCGTGGACAAAAGGAAAAACCGTTTCATGGGAACCATTGAGGAACGAAAGACAGGGCGTGGGTCGCAAATCGACATGAGCTAAATGGCCTTGGATGGTAAACGGAACACAATGACAAAACCTGTCCCTAAGCTCATTATTACGGATTCAAAAATCGATCGTTCGGCCAAATCAGGTTTTCCCCGGCGTTTTTGACCAATATTCCGGATTCCACACCTCCAACGTGGCTGCTAACGCCGGGATGGGCGGTCCAGCGGAGGCAGGCATTCGAAGAGCACCAAATTTCCACCATTGTCTGCCTGGTTTTCCCATGCATCCACTCTTTTCAAAACGCTCTTTTCCAGAAGTCGTATTTCCTCCAGGGAAATGGTTTTTTCCCCGGCATTGTAACCGTAGGTGTTCTGCAGACGCTCCAGTTCCGAGCGGTTGATCAACAAATGGGTAATACCTTCTTCTTTCAAACTCTGGCGAATCTTTTCGGGAG
>JAYZFP010000020.1:0-3475 GCA_036336715.1 Planctomycetota bacterium | reverse complement strand
GTCCAGCGGTCGGAATGCCGGTCGACGACAATCAACTTCCATTCCATCGTTTGTTCATCGACCATCGGATACCAATATTTTAGGACATCCACCAAGATTAAACGCACGGGCCGGCGATCCGCCAACAATCCCGCGGCTCAGTCCTCAATCGACTCGCACTTCTTTCATTGGGCAGAAACCACGCGACTGACCAGGTCGTCACAACCGGAAATCTTTACCACCATTTCATCTCCTTCCCGGAGAAAAACAGGTGGTTGGCGTGCAGCCCCCACGCCCTCGGGTGTTCCGGTAAAAACCAGGTCACCGGGAAGCAACGTGCAAAACTTTGAAAGATGACTGATCAGAAAATCAACGGAAAAAATCATCTGCCGCGTGCTGGATGACTGCATGGTTTCTCCGTTCAGGGACAACGAGATTTCCAGGTCCTGAATGTCATCCACTTCGTCAAGGGTCAGAATCGATGGCCCCAGGGGAGCGAAAGTATCGAAAGCCTTTCCCAACAGCCATTGCCCACCGGGACGTCCCTTCTGCCAGTCTCTTGCCGAAATATCGTTTCCGCAGCAGATCCCGAAAACGTGGTCCATAGCCTGTTCCCGGCTGATATTCCGCCCTTCCCGACCAATCACCACCACCAATTCGCCTTCAAAGTCAACCTCATCGCTGATGGTTGGCAGGACGACATCTCCCAAGTGAGGGGACAGCGCTGTCGCAAACTTGTTGAAGACCACGGGGATATCCGGGACATCCGAACCGGACTCCCGGGCATGCTCGGCATAATTTCGCCCGATACAGATGATTTTGCCGGGATCGGTGATCGGGGGCAGCCACCGGAATTCCGTATCATCAAGACTCTCCGGCTTTGAAAGTTCCAGGCCAGCTTCCCCGCCAGACATAAAGTCTGAAATCGAGGCGGTGCGGATCCGTTGAAAACCTCCCGGCTGAAGAAGAACGGGCGTTGCCTGACCGTTGATTTCCAGTTGCGCAATTTTCAAAACAGTCTCTCCGTTCCACGATTACGAAGCCCTTAATTTATCCACTGGATACCCTGTTCTCAATGATCCATCACCCCCTAAAAACACCCTCCGGTACGACTGCATAACCATTCCAATCGGCACAATCGTTAGCCATTCCCCAAATTAGCGGCCCAGCACGCTGCCACGTTCTACGATTAATAGGGCTCCGTTCTAAATTTGAAGGATGCCCACGGAATCAGGACCACTTGAATAGGCTTGCCAACCCATCGTAAAGAGACCTCCTCTTCTACCAGCCATCCGGCCGGCAGAGTCGAATCGGAGGTGACCAAGCTCGAAAATCTGGTGCGGTCGGTCGAACGTGATGAATCCAACAACCCGACTCTGAATGCCGAACTCGCCTCCAAGCTCGTTTCAGCCCGCCTCGGAATCGCAACCGGATTATTTGAAGCGATCCGGATGAAACACCCGCCGACAGCGCTGCATTGTCTTCGCGTGGCTTTGGGCTGCTCTGTCTGGCACGACAAGATTTCACCCGGCAACGATCGGAATGAGTTGGAAATTGCGGCCCTGCTCCACGATCTCGGCAAGATCGGGGTTCCCGATGAAATCCTGGAAAAACCTTTCCTGCTGGATGTCAACGAGCAGGAAATCATCGATTCTCAAAGAAAAAAAGGGTTGGAAGTCATCAGGACCATCTGCCAATCGGTCAACCTGGTCGACTGCGTCCATTACGCATCCACCTGGTACGACGGGTCCCACAATGGTCTGGACAGGATCCGGGACCAGTTGCCAATGGCTTCCCGTATGCTGGCAATCGCTGACGCCTTTGACTCAATGACGACCGACCTGGTCTACCGCAAAGCAATGTCGCTGGACCAGGCAATTGCTGAACTGCGGGAAAACGCGGGAACCCAGTTCGACCCGGACCTTGTTCAGTCCTTTGCGGCGCTGATTGCCAGGGACTGGTTTGACCTGCAGGTCAAATGTTGTCAACGCTGGACAGAATCGGAGACCGGTGAGAGCCAGTCTGCTCTCTGGTCCATCGCGACCAATCTCACCGGCAACCAACCCCAAACGCTACAGAAAGACTCGTTGGCCGAATTCCAGTCGACACTTTTCGCGCAGATGAGCGATGCGGTGATCTTTGTCGACCGATGGGGAAAAATCCTCTTTTGGAATCCGGCGGCGGAGCGAATCACAGGGATGACCGCTGCCGCAGTCATGGAGAGACGTTTCTGCCCCAGCCTGATTCAACTTCAAAACGAAGCGGGGACTCTCGAAATCCCCGACAATGACTGTCCCGTCCAAGGGTCCATGGCAACCGCTCAAAACCGGTATTCGCGTTATGGGCTGAAGGGGGGAACCGAAAACCGGCACATCATCGATCTGCAGGTAGTACCAGTGATCGGCAGCCACGGAGACTCCCTGGGAGCGACCGTCGTCATGCACGATTCCTCCACGACGTTTTCGCTTGAGGAACGGGTCGAGTCACTTTGCAACCGGGCATCCCAGGATCCGTTGACCCGGGTCGCAAACCGGGCGGAATTTGACCGGGTTCATCGCGAATTTGTGCAGCAACACCTGACCGAAAAAAATGTCTGCAGCCTGATCATTTGTGACATCGACTTTTTCAAACGGATCAACGATGACTATGGGCACCAGGCGGGAGATGAGGCACTGATCGCATTCGCCGGAATCCTCAAAAGATTTCACCAGGTTGGTGATCTGGTTGCCCGGTATGGCGGAGAAGAATTCGTTTTGCTCTATGCCGCTTGCGACAACAATACAGCGATGGAAAGAGCGGAAGAAATCCGCCACACACTGCAGAGCACCCCCATGCCCTCCCTGGGTAACCGTTGCCTGACCGCCAGCTTTGGAGTTACCGAACTTCAGCAGGACGACACCCCGGGACAGATGCTGCGCAGAGCGGACCAGGCTCTTATCCTGGCCAAGGAGAATGGACGAAACCGTGTCGTTCAGCATGGAGCCACCATCGAAGAACCAGCAACCCAAGCCCCGGAACCTCCGCCCAAAAAGCGTGGGGGATTTTTCGACTGGTTCCGCAGGAAGGAAGATGTTCCGGCTGAACCGGTCCAGACAGCCTCTCTGGTAAGCCGGGTGCCCCTGGAACTGGCTGTCGAGAAACTGAAAGGTTTTGTAGCCGAGCAGGAAGCTGAAATACTTGGAGTGAAAGGAAACCACCTCTCGATCAAGGTGAATTGCAGCAGTCGAAACTTTGACCGTCGATCAGCGGCCCGCCCAGTCCCTTTTCATGTACTGCTGGAATTTTCGACTTTTGTCGTTGAACAATCCAAACAAAAGTCGACCGGCACCCGCATCCGGGTAGTCGTCACCCCCATGCGAAGCCGTGACCGTCGCAAAGTCGACCTGAGAGAACGTGCCGATCTTGTCGTTGACAGTCTCAAATCCTACCTGATGGCTTCTTCTGAAGAATCCACCAAGAACAAGACGGGGTTGATCGAACGGGCGGCAACCGAATC
>JAYZFP010000019.1:0-21484 GCA_036336715.1 Planctomycetota bacterium | reverse complement strand
GTAACTTGGGTTGAATTGTCTTCGCTCACCTCCGGGGGCATTTCCATCATTGGACCTGCGGTCGATGAAATCCGCGGAAGTCGGGGTAAGTGGTCTTTCGATCATGCTTTGAACCTCGAGTGTCGAGAGGTCTTCCAGTAGGAAAAACGTCATTGAAAAATTAGGTCGCCATTAGAAGGTTGACGGGAAAAAACGGAAACCGTTACGCATTTTCGTCTGAATATGCCGCTTTTAACGATTGCGTAAGGGGAAGGAATTCGAGCCGACGGTCGGTTGACCTATCCGCCGAAACCGGGGCCTAACTGACCATGGGTTACCCGTTCGAGCCGCTGTGCTTACCGGATCAGGTTTTGGCGGACCGGCGCAGAGAACCTGGTTTGCAGCTGGACCAGGCGTTGTCCGTTCGGGAACCGGTTCCTCGCCGTAAGCAGGGCCTGCGCTGCATGATCAGAATCTCCTGCATCGAGCAGAGCAGTCACGTAGCGGGCGGCCAGGTCTTCGGAATAATCTCCCCGCTGGAAACCGACCGCCAGACGGTCCGCTGCCTCCCGGTGGCGGGCGAGTTCCTGAAGTGAAGCGGATTGCCGCACCAGTATTTCCTCGGGAGTTTTTTCTTCGTCAAAATCGGCAGCTATCCGGTCCAGCGTTGTCAGGGCCCGCAATGGTTTATCGAGTTCCTGGTAGAGGACAGCCATCTGGCGTCTTAGTTCATTGTTTTGAGGGTCAATCCGCAGTGCCCGTTGGTAATCCGCGAGGGCCTGTTCCCTGCTGCCCATCTGCCACAATGTTCGGGCCTTAAGCGCCCAGGCCTCAACGGACTCCCGGTTTTTCCTCAAGGCCCGTTCGGAGAGTTCGAGGGCCCGTTCGGTCTGGTTGGTAGCCGAGTAGCATTCCCCGAGACGAAAGAGAACTTCGACATTCTCCGGATCGATTCGAAGCGATTCTTCCAGTTGTTGGATGGCTGACGGGATTTTTCCCCGTCCCTGGTAGGTCCTGGCCAGCAGGATCCTCGCTTCAACATTCTTGGGGTCGGATTGAACAGCCCTGTCAAACCAGCGTTCAGCTTCCTGGGGGTTATTGCTTGAATTGGCGGACAATCCCTGCAGGGTCAGGTCCCTGGATACGGCCACGTGCTGATCCACTGCCGTCTGGCGGAAGACGCTGCATCCACCCAGCAAAAGGGCGATTGAAAGGTAAATCAGTCTGTTCAAAGGTCCATCCTTTGATTTGTTCATTAAAGAGTCACAGAATCTAGCAAATGTCGGTCATCTGGAACACTTGAATCTTGGCCCGCAGTCGGTGAAATTGAAGGGGATGCTGATTTCTTTGTAGGCCACCGGGTGGGGTGGCCCATTTCGAGGCGGGTTTTTCATGAAAGCTAGCAATATGATTCGTTTTGTTCTGATGCTGCTGTTTTTACTGGGGAGCAATGGTGTGAACCTGGTGGCGATCGCCGAAGAGGTTCCGCTGATCGACGAGGTCCCGGTTCAGCCATTCAAGGCCCAGGTGCGGCGTGTGATTCAGAGTCTCGATTTTCTCGGGCAACCTCTTGAAAAAGAGGATGCCACGGCCCTGGACAAGTTGATGGCATCTGACCAGGCGGATTCCGTGGTCCAGATCCAGAAGCTGCTCGACAAAAACGTCCTGGCCTTTGTGCAGATCAACCCGGAAAGTCGCGTTAAGGTCAGCGCCGGAAATGCCAGCAAACAGCTGGTTCAGAACGGGTGGTCGGTTTTCCTGGTCAAGGTCCATAACGAAGCGGGGGTCACAGCTCCCTTGAAGGTAACCAGTCCGAACGCGGCGCCCATCTACAAGCGTTCTACTGGCAGTCCGGAACCGGGCCCGACCATCCGGAAATCGGACCTGGTCGATCGCTGGTGCGATCTTTCGATGTTCGACGGTCAGCCGATGCGACGCACGCTTTCGGGTTTACAGGCTGAGTACCGGATCATCCAGGTCTATTCCCGGGATGCCGGAAAGCGGGAAGCCGGGATTGCATTCAATGTCGGGCAGGGGACTCAGGATATTGGGTTTCGCAATGAAGTAGCGATCCTGTTCCATTCGCTGCCCGGGGTCAAGGTGATCCTGAATGTCTTTGACCATGATGGGCAGCCGACCACCGGACAGTTTGTAATCCGCGATCCGCGGGGAAGGGTCTACCCTGCCCGTTCAAGGCGACTGGCACCCGATTTTTTCTTCCATGACCAGGTTTACCGAAAGAATGGCGAACACGTCGTTCTTTCTCCCGGTTCCTACGAGGTAACCTACACGCGGGGACCGGAATACCGGGTTCTTAAAAAGAATATCGTAGTGCCAAAAACCAGTCAGCACAGTGAGACCTTTCGCCTGGTACGGTGGATCCATGCCACCCAACTGGACTGGTACTCGGGTGACCACCACGTCCATGCCGCCGGGTGCGCCCATTATGAATCGCCAACCGAGGGCGTCACGCCGGAGGACATGATGCGGCATATTCTCGGGGAGGATCTGAACGTGGGGTGCGTTCTTTCCTGGGGACCCTGCTGGTACCACCAGAAGGAGTTCTTTGAAGGGGAGACCCACCGTCTGTCGATTCCGAATTACCTGATGCGTTACGACGTGGAGGTTTCCGGTTTTCCGTCTTCGCACGCAGGTCACCTCTGCCTGCTAAACCTGAAAGAGGATGACTACACCTATCCCGAACCAACGAGATTCAAGTTCGGAAAGACCGAATTTGATGGGCAAAAGACTTCGCGAATCGAAGAGTGGCCCAGCTGGGATTTGCCCGTTTTGAAGTGGGGGAAAAAACAGGGAGGAGTCGTCGGGTTCTCTCACAGTGGCTGGGGGCTGGAAATACCAGGTGATTCCCTGCCGAATTTCAACATGCCCCGTTTTGATGGCATCGGAGCCAACGAATATGTTGTGGATGTCTGTCATGATGTCTGTGACTTTATTTCCTCGGTGGACACGCCAATCGTATGGGAGCTGGCGATCTGGTATCACACTCTCAATTGTGGATACGACTGCCGAATCAGTGGTGAAACGGACTTTCCCTGTATCTACGGCGACCGGGTTGGCCTGGGGCGGATTTACGTCAAGTTGCCCAAGGGGACCCCACTCAACTACGAGAGCTGGGTCAATGGTCTGAAAGATGGGAAGAGCTACGTAGGCGATGGACTGAGCCACCTGATGGATTTCCAGGTGAACGGCCTGGAGGTTGGCTCCCGGGGAGACGGGGGGCGGGCCAGTTACCTGGCGATCGCCGGTGGAAAGGCGCTGAAAGTCAGGGCCAAGGTAGCCGCGTTGTTGGCCAGGACTCCCAATGAAGCAATTCGCCAGCGTCCGCTGAACCAGAAACCGTATTGGCACGTGGAACGCGCCCGTGTGGGCAACACCAACCGGGTGCCTGTCGAGTTGATTGTCAACGGCGAGTCGGTGGCCCGCAAGGAAATTCCGGCAGACGGTGAATTGAGCGACATCGAGTTTGATTACGAATTGAAGAAATCAAGCTGGGTCGCTTTGCGGATCTTTCCGACCTGCCATACCAACCCGATTTTCGTTGAAGTGGATGGCAAGCCCATTCGGGCAAATCGCAAGTCCTTTGAATGGTGTATCGAGGCGGTGGATGTCTGCTGGAAATCCAAGGTCAACAATATCCGCCCCCACGAGCGGCTGGCCGCCCGTGCTGCCTTTGATTTTGCGATCCGGCAGTACAGGAAACGGATGGCTGAAATGGAGGATTGAGGGGAGGTCGGCAGGGCTGACACTGGAATTCCCGGTGAGAGGATGAAACACGGATCCAGCAAGGGTTGGGCTTCCCCGGTTTCCGTTTTTCGAGAAGGAGGCTCCCCTTGGCTGCCTTCCGGGGGAAACCGGTGGATCCGGATCGGGAGTGATTCTCCTTAGCGGGTCCGGGCAGTTGGCGGAGTGGAAACCTCGCCGCGAGGTCGTTGCCCCAGGCCCGGTACGGGTTTTCCCGTGAGCCGGTCACCCAGTTCCCGCCGTCCCTGTTCCGCCAATCCCCGGAGACGGGCAACCACGCCAGGGGTCTGATTGGTCACGTTGTTTTTGCAGTCGATGTTCTTTTCCAGATGAAAAAGAAGTTCTTCCGGTTCTGACCCTTTTGAAAAATGCGGGTGCGATCCAATGGGTTCCACCGGCAGGAAGTATTTCCAGGGTCCTGAACGGACCGCCTGCAACTGGTCCTGTTGGTAGTAGAAGAAGGCCTTGTAGGGCGAAGGTGGGGGCTTTTTTGCAAACAGCAATTCGCGGATATCGTGACCATCGATGGTCCGCCCTTTCGGAATCTCCGCTCCAGCCAATCGGGCGAAAGTTGGCAGCAGGTCCATGGTGGTGGCCAGTCGGTCACAGGTGGTGCCGGCGGGAACATGTCCCGGTTGCCAGACGATGGTGGGAACCCGAAAGGCTCCCTCACTGGTGGTGTAGCCCCGGCCGTGAAGCGGTCGGTTGGAACCACGACTCAGGTCCCCCGCTTTGCGACTCAGCGGTGAGCCATTGTCGGAGGTCCAGATGACAAAAGTCTTTCGGTCGATCTTCCACTTTCGAAGTTGGTCGAGGATCTGTCCGAGGGAAGCATCGAGTTCCTCGATCGCATCTCCCCAGGGACCGTTTCGACTCCTGCCACGAAATTTCGGACTGGAAAAGGGGGTTCGGGTGCTGCCGGGCATTGCCTGCGGCATGTAAAGGAAAAAGGGTTTCTCCCGGTTTTTGTCCATCCACTGGATTGCCCGCTCGGTGTAACGGCGAGTCAATCCGTTTCGGTCACAGGGGGCTTCGATAACGGTTTCGTTTTCCATCAGGGGGAGCGGTGGCCAGCTTTTGCCATCGAAGCGTTCTCCCAGGCGTTGGCCGGTGACGGTTGTCATGTCATCGCTGTAGGGGATGCCAAAAAAGTGGTCGAATCCCTGCCTGCAGGGAAGGAATTCAAGTTGGTCTCCGAGGTGCCATTTTCCAATGATGGCAGTAGAATACCCACGCGTTTTCAGAACCTCCGCCAGGGTTACCTCGTCCGGGTTCAGGCCGTACGGTGAAAGGGGACGCAGTACCTGTCCATCCCGGGGATTGGTATGCATGCCAACACGCTGTGCATAACATCCGGTCATCAGGCTCGCTCTCGACGGGGTGCAAACCCCTGCCGTCACGCAAAAATGGGTCAGCAGGCGACCCTCTTTGGCCATCCGGTTCAGGTGGGGCGTCCTGTGGATTTGCGAGCCGAAGGGTTCGATGTCACCGTAACCGAGATTGTCACAAAAGATAACGACGAAGTTTGGACGCTGCTCTCCAGCAACCACTGGAAAGTGCAGGGCAGCCACCACCGGAAAAAAAATTGCAAGTGGCAGCGACCAGGCCGGGGGGAATGACGGTTGAAACACGCCAGGCTGCCTGCGAAGACGGACCAAGTGATCAAGCAGCTCGGCCGGTGATTCAGCGGGTCGCCGTGACCGATCCGGAAGCCTGGTCGAACAAGGATGGTGTCAGTATATCCGAATCAGGCACCGCAGGGTCCTGCTTCCATCAATTCATGGTCGACATAGGGCACCACGTAAGGACCCTCCGGAATGACGGCAATCGACAATTGGTCCGGGAGGGATTGAAGGAAAGCGTCAAGATCCTCGATGGATTTCACACCCGTCAGTTGACGGTCTGAAGCATCGAGTTCGGAGAAGAGGAAAATATTCCCGGCCACCATGGCACGGGTCTGCATCTGGGTTTGCCATTCGTCGATATCGGCAAATGGTTTTTCGCGGAGGGATTCGAGGAATCCCTCTGCCCCCAGGGTGGTGAAACGTCTTTGTGCATCGAGATACTCGGGCGAGCCGATTCCCTCGCTGCACTGGGAAGCAATTACCAGATCGCCGCCTGGTTTCAGGATGGCGGCTGCTCCCACCATTCCCTTGACGGTCTGGTAATAGGTGCTGTCCAGTGGGTAGCCCGCGCCGCTGGTGATGACCAGGTCGAAATTCCGGGTAACCGGGACCCGGCAGTACTGTTGGACCATTTCAACAGCCTGGCGGTGGCTGGCAGTGATCTCGCCGAAATTGATCAGGGACAGCCTGCGTTCCTCATCAATTACGGTATTGATGGCATGAGCTCCGCCCAGCATTTTGAGGATCTCCAGTTGTTCCTCGTGCAGCGGATTGTTTTCGAGATTGCAGCTGGCTGCTGCCGGATCAGACATGAACCGGTAGTTGTGAAAAGTGGTGATCGTGTCTGCATGGGCCACCCCGGGAGCGATGACTTTTCGACCACCGGAATACCCTGCCATGAAGTGTGGTTCCACCAGGCCGGTGGCAATTTTCAGATCGGCCTCGGCAAGGTGCCGGTTGATCTTGACGGGGGTTCCCCGCGTTTCTGTTTTCCCGAAGTCCAGGTGGAGGGAGTCGTCCCGCGCGTCGTGATTGATCACCCGAAGGTTCTTCAGGACCCAGGGATCACCGATCAACTCTTCCAGTTCCTGACCCAGGTTGGGGCGGTGCAATCCGGTAGCCACCAGCAACGTGATTGCATCGAGTTCGATTCCGTTTGCGACGAGGGATTCGACGAGTGGCCGGAGAAAGAGGTGGTTGGGGACCGGTCGGGTGATGTCACAGATCACGATACAGGCGGAACGGGACCCCCGGGCCAGTATCTCGATCGAATCGGACTCGACAGGCCGGGCGAGAGCATCGAGGACGGCCTGGCGTGGGTCGGCTGCAACCGGCATGGCCGGCTTGCGAATCACCGTCGGTCGCACCGACTCCGGAAAGACCAGTTTCCTGCGGGAACGGCCGTAAAGGATTTCGATGCCGGGGGGTGCCGGGTCCGTTGACGAATCGATCGTCATGGGGTTTCTTCGTGTGGGGAATACGCGGGATATCAGATCGCGACTACTTTAATCGCCCCTGGTAGCGGATGCCATAGGGCCCTCGTTCTCAATCGGCCTCATTCCTCCCCGCCTGTCGAGGGGCCGTGTCCCCAAAAGCAGGGTAGCCCAAAGGCCGGGTAGCAATTCAAGCCCCAAAGGGCTCATCCCATCCGACAGCGCTGACTCATGGAAAATGCAATCAGTATTTCGGGAAAATGGCCGGTGTGGGAAAGCGTTCCTCGGGGCTGTTGCTCCCAAGGTATTCTTCGCGGGGAATGTTGACGTTGGGCCAGTTGGCGGGGCGAATCCGGATGATCCTGCCGGGACGGATGCCCTCGATAATCAGATCGGTACGGAATCGGATCTGGATCCCACTGCTGCCCAGCGGGGCTTTACCACTGCTTTTTGTCACTTCGATAATGGGGCCCCGGCTCGCCATGTGGGCAGGGCTGTAGGCTCCATGGGTATGCTTGAGGTTGCTCTCCACGGCATTCATCAATGCAGGGGAGTCTTTCTTGAAATCGGCATATAGGGTTTCGTCCTGTCCACCAAAAAGCGTAGCCGTCACGGTGGCGGTTCCGAATTTTTCATATTCCACAGCGTCAATCCATCCGGGAAGCCACCGACTCTTCATGAACGCCTTGTGAGTTTCGGTTTGCAGTTGGGTTGCCCGCCGCATCGCCGTTTCATCCAGCCAGATATCCGAAATGTGGAAGCGGGTGAAAATGTTGCTGGGGGTCGGTTTCCAGGTGATCCCGATCAGTACCGCCTGGTCATTGAGCGAACGTTTGCCCTCTTTGGGCCAGTGCCCATCATTCACCATGTCCGCAATCTTCAAAAGTTCGCGACCCCGCCAGATCCGCGTGGCGGCATCAAAGGTCAGGGTTTCCTCTTTACCTTTTGCCCCACCGGTTTCCGATTCACGCCTCGCCACGAATTGACCTGCCTGGTTCTGGATCTCCACATGCTGGAGCTTCCAGACTTTTCCCTGGCGTTGGCAGTAGCTCGGCTCGTCCTCCAACAGGATCAGGTGGTTTTCGGCTGGTGCGATGCCCTTGCCACTGTAGCCTGCCGTTTTGTTTCGATTATCTACCGGCAATACCGGGACCGCCGAGAGCCTGGGGTCGGGCGGCAAAAAGCCACGGGCATGCAAGACCGTACCAAGGGGAATGTCCCTGAGTTCTGCCGGCGCTCCCTGGTAGCGGATGATGCCATAGGGGAGCATGGCAAAAGGGTGGGGGGCATTGCGGAAGTAGGTCCCCGCGCCTTCGATCCTGAGACTGCCCCGACGGTTGGCGTGGTCGACAAACACCAGTTCGCCGCGGTAGGAATGCGCCTTTTCCAGCGGAGGAAACCGTCCTGCCTGGGGACGGAAGATCTCTGCTTCCCTTTCCTGTTTGCCGGATCCCGGATCCTGCCCGGAAACCATGCGTGGGGTGGATGGGCAGGTAACCAGGAAACCGAGAGCGCAGAGCATGACAATCCGGGCGACTGGCACTGTGGGCGACCAGCGGATCAGCAGACACGTTTTCATAGTTCCACCACCCGGTTACTGTCACCAAAGCTGTCGGCAGCAACGCCCATTTTCCGGGCCATCAACAATAGCAGGTTGCTCATGTGTGCTTCCTGGTTTGCGGGGCGACTGCACAGTCCGTAATGTTCGGACGGCCTGTCCAGTTGATAACCGTCAAAATGCCCCTGGTTAAAGTCAAGGTGGCCGCCATGCTTGAGACCGAGGTCCGATCCGCCGGCAAGCACCAGCGGAAGGTTGGCGTTGCCATGGCTGTGACCGTAGGACATCCCGCTGCCAAACAGGGACATGGTCGATCCAAGCAGCGATCGGCCATGCAGGTCACTCGTCTCTTCCAGCCTTTTGAGGAAATAGGCGAATTGTTCGATGGCAAACGTGTCATAGTTGGTCAGCTTTTCCATGTAACCCTGGTCGCCACCGTGATGGCTGAGTTGATGGCGGGATTCCGTGATGCCGATTTCCGGAATGGCAAAGGCATCTCCCTCACCACCCAGGCTGAAAGTGGCTACCCGCGTGACGTCGGTCTGGAAGGCGAGCACGATCAGGTCGTAGACGGTGCGGAAATAGTCACCCGCCTGGGTGCGCGGGATGTCTCGGTTGGTGCGTTTGCGGTTTTCATCGGAGATTTTGGGTAGAGGCGTATCCAACCAGGCATCTGCACGTCGGGTACGAATCTCGGCTTCACGGACCGAAATGAGGTACTGGTCGAGACGTCCCTTGTCGGCATTTCCCATTTTCTGTTTCAGACGGCGGACTTCTGCAAGGTTGTCATCGAGGATGCTCGCCTTTCGCCTGAGTGCCCTGCGCTGGGCGGCGATACCACCCTTGGGTTCCTCAAACAGCGAGGCAAAGATCTGGCGGCAACGCCGCATCGCCGGAAGCTGGACACCATCGGCGGTCCAGGCAAGGGAACCCTGGGTCAGGGCAATTTCCATCGATGGGTACCGGGTATGTTGCCCCGTCAGCTGGGCAATTTTCTGGTCCACCGAAATGGTGTTCCGCTCCGAGGGACCAATCCTGCCACCTGTCAGCCAGATATTGATGCAGTTGTGGTGGTGCCCAAGACTGCCCGGGTGGTGCAGGCCACTGACCGGCGTGATGAACGGACGGAATTTTTCCAGCGGCTTGAGAGAGCGGGAAAATCGGTAGTTTTTACCCGGTTCGGTGATCTGGTAATTCAGCGAATGAACGCCATTGGCGAGGTAGACAAAGGCGGCGCGACGAGGGGTTTGTTGTTCCTGGTCTTCCGCCTGCAGGGGTGTCATGCATTCCAGCAGCGGCAAGGGGATGCAGGTTCCCATTGCTCGAAGCGCGTGGCGACGGTCGATTCGCCAGGATTGAGAAAGAAAGCTACCCATGAGCATGCCTCGTTCATTCATTTTTGGTTGAGTTGGATTGGGGGAGATTGTGGAAGCAACCGGACTGGCAATGGGACTCAACGTTTTTGCATCAAGTCTGATATTGCTACGGCTCTTACGATTTCCCGAATCCTGTATTGGTTTTTTTTCGCCCGGTCAACAATGGCCTGCACCTGGTCCCGGTCATCCACGGTCAATACCCGACGGAGCGCGTAAGTGCAAAGATGTTCAATGAAGGCCTTTGCAACCAGGTCACGGTCTCCCAGTAATCGCTGCTTGAATTGTGATGCATCGGAAAATGCTCGCCCATCAGGCAAAATGCCGGAGGCATCCACGAGCGGATCCTGCCCCTTTCCCGTGGGAACCTTTTCGTGTGTTCGCCATTTCCCGATGGCGTCGTACTGGTCAAAGGCGAGTCCCAGGGGGTCGATGTTCCGGTGACAGGCGGCACAACTTGCGTTCCTGGAATGTGCCTCCATTCTTTGTCGAACGGTGATCTTGGTTCCGCTGGGGGGGATTGGTTCAATCGGGTCAACATTGGCCGGGGGAGCGGGCGGCGTCCGGTTGAAAAACGTCTCACTGATCCAGACGCCCCGGTGTACGGGCCGATGACGCGTTCCGTCAGACGTCAGGCCCAGCACAGCGCCCATGGTCAGCAATCCGCCCCGATGATTCCCTGGCTTCAGTGGGACCCGCTGGAACCCGGGTTTCCCGGGGTCCGGCAACCCGTAGAAATCGCAGAGCCTGGCGTTGGCCATGGTCCAGTCCGAATGGATCATTTCCTCAATAGGGAGGTTTCCGGACAGCATTTCCCGGAAGAATTCGACCGGTTCGGCTCGCATGCTGGCTTCCAACCAGTCATCGTAATCCGGGTAGAGCTTTTTGTCCGGCGGAAACTTGCCGACGCGCTGAAGGCCAAGCCATTGACGGCAGAAGTCATCGATGAATCGATTGATTTTGGGGTCTGCCAACATCTTGTCGACCAGTTTTTCGAGTTCCTGCCCCTCCATCTTTCCTGCCTGGGCCGCTGCAAAGAGTGATGCGTCCGGCATGGAACTCCAAAGAAAATAGGAGAGCCTCGAGGCAAGTTCCGAGGGAGTGAGTTGCTCGCGGGGAGCAGGTTCACCTTCAACGAGGTAAATGAAATTCCTTGAGGTCAACACTGACTGCATCGCCATCCTGTAGGCGTCCGTTGCGCCTGATCGACTCTCCGCGTGATAGGTTTCCAGATAATCGCTCAGTTCCTCATCCTGGACCGGGCGGCGCCAGGCCCGTTCTGCAAATTCCTGGAGACATTTGGCAACCTGCTTCGGGGTGGCATCTTCCGGGGGGAGCAGGCCCTGGCGCAGCCCTTTTTCCGAGTCGGTTATCAACGGACCCTCCCATTCGATCCAGTCCAGAATCACTGTCGAAAAAATACCGTTGCCCCGGTCGTCGAACATCTGCGGGGCGTTGGGGTTCAGCAGCAGGGTCTCGCTGCTGTGGGTGAAGATATGACTCTGACTGATAAGTGCGTTGCGAAAAGCAGCACCGCCGCGGCGGTCGATCACATCGGTGGCCACAACGCAAAAATGCAGTTGTACCGGCATCTCGAGGAAAACCTCAAATTCATGGACCACGGGCTTGTCCTCCGGGGCCGTAACGTCGAATTCAATCAAACCCTCGACCGTTTCTTCGCTGGTCCGTTTGCCAATACTGAGGTGGGCCGGCTGGCCCCCCGGCGGCCGGATTCCACTGGCCTGGAGACGCAACCGGTAGAGTCCACTCTGTTCGGGACCGGTCCTGCCGAACCAGTTGGGTGAGAGTGCCGTTTGCACCCGTCCCGGGAAAAGGAGGTACCGCAGCGGTCTTTTGATTCCGAGGCGATTCAAGGCTTCCTGCTGCTTCTTGCCTCCACCGTAGCGGAGATCCGCAGCGGTCTTGCGGATTTTTCGGGCTTCACTTGCTATGGCAGGAAATGCCCGATCCAGCACGATGTCGGCTGCACGGTAGTAGCGATCGACGTGCGATGGCGACAGGGAAAGCTGGGAACCAATCCGTTCATAACCGTGCCACAGGGTGTCTTCGTTGAGTTCACCGGGCTTGGCCGGATCGTAGCGGACACCGAGAAGAACGTAGACCGTAATACGGTATTCATTCCGGCTGAGGCGATAGTGAGCCACCGATGGCCGTGCTGCCATGCGTGCCGCACGGCCTTCCTTGAGCAGGGCGTCCAGTTGCCGGACGAATTCCGAAATTTCGTCTGTTTTCGGTTGGGGGACATCGGCCGGTGGCATTTCGCCACTGTTGACTTTGTCCAGTGCTTCTGCCCAGTGGTGTGCATCCAGGCCAGCCCGGAAATCCCGGGAGATCCGGTCGAGGCGGATTTCCCCTTCCTGTTTGTCTGCCCCATGACACCGGATGCAATACTTTTTCAGGAAACCTTCATAAGTCCCGGATGCTGCCAGGGGGGAGGTGCCCGAAAAGATGACCAGCAGAATCCAGATCAGCTTCAGTAGAGTTGCCGTACCGAACCGGATCCCAAACGAGCGACGGCCCCCGTGGCTTTTTGTGGCTGGATGAGGTGTGATTGCCGGGTGCGCTTTCGACCGATAAACCTTCGACCGATAAACCTTCGACCGATAAACCTTCGACCGATGAAATTTTTGCTGGTCAGCTCCTGGCCGTTCGAGTGGGGACATGAGCGGTAATTCCTCGATCGCCGGTGTCACGATTGAAATCCATTTTGGATGGGGCGGGAACGTCCTGGAGTCGACCGCCTCATTATAACAGGGTTCCGGAACTTCCACGCAGTTTCCACGACAGGATCAGGCGAGGACTTCCCGGACGACCTCTCCATGAACGTTTGTCAGGCGGCGTTCCAGCCCATTGTGGTAATAGGACAGCCGTTCGTGATCGAGGCCCATCAGGTGCAGGATCGTGGCGTTGAAGTCGTAAACGGTGGTCCTGTTTTCAACAGCCTGGAATCCGAATTCATCGCTCTTTCCGTAACTGGTTCCCGGCCTGACTCCGGCTCCCGCAAAAAAGCAGGTGAAGGCTCCCGGGTTATGATCGCGTCCGGTTCCGTTGGCCTGGAGGAAGGGCATTCTGCCGAACTCCGTGGCCCAAACCACCAGGGTGTCCTTCAGCATGCCCCGCTGCTTGAGATCAGAGATCAACGCAGCTGTCGGTTGGTCCATGATCTCTGCCTGCATGGCATGGGTTTTCAGCAGGTTGGCGTGAGAGTCCCAATTGGTGACGCCGTTGCCACCGGATGGATCACTACCGTTGAAAAGTTGTACGACGCGGACTCCTTTTTCCAGCAACCTGCGGGCCAGGATGCAATTTCTTGCGTACTGTCCCTTGAGCTTGCTCCCATCATCCACCCCATAGGCCTTGAGTGTTGCCGGGGTCTCCCGTGACAGGTCCATGACTTCGGGCACCGAAAGTTGCATTCTTCCCGCCAGTTCATAGCTGGCAATCCGCCCTGCCAGGTTCGCGTCCCCCGGGAATTTTTTCATGTGGTTGGCGTTGAGTTTTTTCAGCAGATCAACGGTCCCCCGATCGGCTTGTAGGGAGAGTGAATCCGGACGTTTCAGATTGTTGGGGGGATTCATGGCGTTGAAGTCGGTTCCCTGGAATGCGGCCGGCAGAAAACCATTGCCGAAATTATTTTTGCCGCTGCGTGCCAGTCCGCGTGGATCATTAATTGCGACAAAAGCAGGAAGTTGCTGGTTTTCTGTTCCCAAGGCGTAGGTCACCCAGGCGCCAAACGAGGGAAAGCCCTCCATGGTAAAACCGGTATTGATAAAGTTTTCCCCCTGCGGATGGGCACTGGTGTCAGTCGTCAGTGCATGGAAAAAAGCGAAGTCATCCACCAGTTCCCCGAGGTGGGGCAGCAGGCCGGAAACCATTTTTCCCGATTCACCCCGCGGTTGGAATTTCCAGAAAGGTTGAGCGATGTTCCCGGAAGGTCCCTCGAAGGTCACTGCGGGAACCGAGGGCGGTTTTTTTCCATGCAGTTTGATCAGTTGGGGTTTGTAATCAAACGTGTCGACATGGCTGACAGCTCCGGGACAGTAGATCACCAGCACCTTTTTGGCTGCAACTTCAAAATGAGGTGAACGGGCCGCGTATGGATTGGCCGGATTGATGTTGGGTCGGATGGGAGATTTTTCCTCTGCCAGGAGGCCTTCCGCCTGCAGTAATCCGGTCAGTGCAATACCAGCCGTAGAGAGTCCCGCCCGGCCGAGAAAGTTCCGTCGGTCGAGCAGGTGGCGTCCAAATGATGAAAGGTTGTCTGAAGGGTTCATCAGCTTTGCAAGGTTTCCATTATCGTTTTCATGTTATCTGTTTTCCGGATTTTACACGGCTCCTTTTCCGGGGTACCCCGACGGCCAGATCCGGTCCATGTCCGGTCAGGGGAGAAACGCGAACTCGTTGGTGTTGATCAGGGCGCGGCAAACCGCTGCCAGGTCTCCGGTTTTCATGAGCTCCAGGGAGGCTGTTATCTCCTCCGCACTGGGTTGGCGGGCGAGGACCAGTTCAAAAAGCCTTTCCAATGCTTTCCTGTTTCCACCGCCCGACTCACGGACTGCCCGCTCGGCTATTCGGCGGGTTTGATCCATTACAAATGGGCTGTTCAGCAAATTCAACGCCTGAAGCGGAGTCGTGGAAACCGGTCGTTTGGCACGAACCTGTCCGCAGTCGGGAAAATCGAAAGCAGTAAAAATCCGGTCATCGACCCTTCTCATCCGCTCTTGGTAGAGCATTCGTCTCCAGGTTGCCGGCCCGTGATTGTCAAGGACTTCCCACTGAGCGTATGTCTTCTTGATATTGTGGATTCGGTACCCCGGACCGCCGATCCTCCGGTCGAGAACCCCGGAAGCCTGCAGGATCGAATCCCGGATGACCTCGGCTTCGACCCGTTTGGGCGGATATCGCCAGAGTAATGTTGCGGTGGCATCCCTCTCCAGGCCCCGTGGGTGGGGAACGCTCGATTGCCGAAAAGCCCTCGAGAGTACCAGCATGCGAATCATTCTCTTTACGGACCAGGGCGTTGATGAAGGGGGATTCGAAGGATGGGCCTGCCCAGCTTCTCCCGGGTTCTCATTCCTGTTGGATTGCAGGACGGTTGGGGTCATGAATTCCGCTGCCAGCCAGTCCAGGAGTTCGGGATGGGTGGGGCGGGCCCCCGCTTTGCCAAAGTCACTGGTAGTGGCCACAATTCCCTGGCCAAAAACATGGTGCCAGATCCGGTTGACCATTACCCGCGCGGTAAGCGGGTTCTGACTGCTGACCATCCAGTTGGCAAATTCCAGCCTTCGAGTGGCACCCGGGGTTGCCGATCCCAGTTTCAGGTTGCCATTGAGTATGGCCGGGCCCGCCGGTTGGACCTCCTCACGCGGGTTTTCCGGACTCCCCCTCATGAGGATGCGGGTTACCGCGGGGCGAATCAGCTTGCCAACGTAACTGGGGCGAGGCCCCTGTTTTTGCAACAATCCAATCAATCGCTGAGTTTCGGCAAGGATTTTTTTTCTCTGCGGATGTTTTTCATTCAGCCGATTCTTGATTTGCCACGTCCCCAGCCAGGGTTTCCACTTTCCCCCGTCCGTCATGACTTCAAGTTCGAAATGGTACTTTGCCAGAAATGGTTTTTGGGTCAGGTAATCCGTGTCCTCGAAATACTCCCGGTTGTTGCTCATGCGGATCCTGTCAATGGACATGGGCTGATGGAACCTGAAAAGGACCCACGGTTTTTGAGGTGCATTCTTTTCAACCCGTGCCCGCCACGCCATGGTTCCGTATTCTCCATCGTTGATCCTGCTGACCGGGTTGTTGCCTCCAATTTCCGGGAAGCCGCTGAGTTGGAGACCCGGGTTCCGTAGGGCAAGGTTTTTTTCGCCGGTTGCCGATCCGAAAATTTCCAGCTCATCCAGGGTTACATTCGGTTGTTGGAAACGGAAGCGAACCGCACCGGTTTTTACCGGGGGGAAGTGGAATTCCCGATAGGATCCCCAGTCCTCTTCCCAGCCGCCCATTTGGCGGAGTTGGTCCCGTTGCGGACGAATCTGGTTCCAGATTGAATCCGCGATTTTTCTTTGGGGGTGATCCGGGGCCAATTCAGGGAGCCGACTGCCGAATTCGATGTCCTGGAAGACCGCTGTCAGCGAGTAATAGTCGCGTATCGTCAGGGGATCGAACTTGTGATTGTGGCACCGGGCGCAACCCACGGTGATTCCCATCAGGGCTGGCCCGACTGTCTGCATGATTTCATCCATGCGGTCGGCACGTGCCTGCCGTATGGCAGCCGGTTCGCGTCCCACGGTAGCCGCGGGGACATGTGGGCCTGCGACCAGAAAGCCCGTCGCTTCTCCCATGCCAAGGGAATCGCCCGCCAGCTGTTCCCGGATAAACTGGTCGTACGCCTTGTCCTGGTTGAAGGCTCTCGTGACGTAATCCCGGTAGACCCAGGCGTTTTTCCTGTAGAGGTTGGCCTCGGAACCATTGGTTTCAGCCCAGCGGATCACGTCCAGCCAGTGCTGTGCCCAGCGTTCACCAAAATGTTCTGAGTCCAGGAGCCGATCGACCAACGCGATATATGCCTGGTCACTGTTGCGGGTCCAGGCAGTGCGAAAGTCCCTAACCTCTTCTGGCGTCGGAGCGATTCCGGTAAGAACGATCGAAACCCTGCGAATCAGTGAGAGGGGATCGGCAGGCGTGGAAAAATCGAGCCCCTGCTGAGCAAGCTTTTGCGAGAGGAATGAATCAACCGGTGATTCAAATTTCGATGGAACCGGTTTGGGTCGGGTAACCGGCTGAAAGGACCAATGGTCAGATTTTTCCTCGGGACCAGCCGTCATTTGGCCGGGCCAAATGGCTCCTTCGCGGACCCATTGTGCCAGGAGATCAATTTCCGACTGGGGGAGTTTGTCATCATCCGGCGGCATGGCATTTTCCGGATCGAGGTGATTGATGACTTCGATCAGGTAGCTTTTTTCCGGTTGACCCGGAACGACCGAGGAAGCACCTGAGTCCCCGCCACGCAACAGATTGGGCCTTGAATCGAGGCGCAGCCCCGATTCCTGTTCCTGTTCGCCATGGCAGTGCCAGCAGCGATTTTCCAGGATGGGCCGGATTTGTTTTTCAAAATCGATCTCGTCGGCCGAAATCAGGGAAAAAGAAAGCAGGAAAAAAGAACTGTTGATCCAGCAGAGGGTGAATCGATTTTTCATGGTTTCGGTCACTGTGATTCCGATCAAAGGGAACCCCTGCCGTGGGGACAGGAACCCGGTTCCACACGTGCATCATGCTGTCGGACGGCTGGCTTGGCAAGGTCGGGTGGACAATCAAGCGGCAGCCGGATCCATTGATAAACCCTGGATTTGCAACACCGCCTGCTGAATTCAGGCTTTTTGGAAATGCAAAAACGGACAGCTGGCGTCGGGAAAGGCGATTCTTGCATCACCAGGAACGGCCTTTTTGAGAAAGCGGCCAATTGTTGATGGAGCAGTTGCCATCGGCCGAGGGGGATTATTCCAGCGGCAAACGGATGAGGAAAGTGGTGCTCCACTCCGGGTCGTTTTCAATTTCGATCGACCCTCCATGTTTTTCCGTAATTACCGAAAAGACAATGCTAAGCCCCTGGCCGGATCCGATGCCTACAGGTTTGGTCGTGAAAAACGGTTCGAAGATCTTCTCGCAAAGTTCGGCTGGAATACCGGGGCCGTTGTCGGAAATCCTGATTTCAATCGACCCGTTTTCAAGTTGGGTAGCGACCCTGAGGATACCTTTTGTGTTTTCGTCTTCCTCGAAAGATTCCTTGATTGCGTGGGAACCATTGATGATCAGGTTCAGGATGGACTGTCCCAGCTCCGCCTGATGACAGGGGACTTTGGGAAGATTGGTTGCCATTTGGGTTTCCAGTTTGGCATGGTACTTCCATTCGTTCCTTGAAACCGTCAGGGTGTTCTCAATCAGGGCATTCAGGTCCGTTGGATTTTTGGAACGCTCGCCCGGATGTGAAAAAGTCTTCATGGCGCGAATGATGTCGGCAACCCGGTTGGCGCCTTCGGCGGACTGGCGGATTGCCTCGGGGATTTCCTGCTTGAGGAATTCGAGACCGGAACTGTCTATGGACTTTTCTATCTCTTCACAGAGGACCCCTGTTTCCTGCCCCAGTTTGCAGGCAGAGACCAACGCTTTCAACTGATCACATAATTTGCTCCACGAACTCAAGCCGTTGTCCAGGAAATAAAGATTGTCTGCAATAAACTGAATGGGTGTATTGATTTCGTGGGCGACGCCGGCAGCCAATTGGCCTACCGATTCCATTTTCTGGGCATTCGCGAGTTGCCTTTCGAGCGTGACCCGTTTGGTAATGTCCCGGATGATCCATGTGTAAAGCAGCCGGTCTTCGATTTCGACACGGCTTCCGGAAAGCTCCATTTCAAAAACGGAGTCGTCCCGCCGCTTTCCCATCACCCTCTTGGCAACGGCCTGGTCAACGGACGTCCAGAAGTGGCCATCCTGTTCGAGTTTCAAAAGCGGCTCCTGTGAGGCAGGAAGCAAGTCCCGTACATTGGTCCCGATCAGGGTCGAAATCACGTGGTCGAAAATCCTGTCTGCAGCCGGGTTGGAGGACTCAATGATGCCCTCGGCATTAAAAGTGATGATCCCCTCGGCGGCTGTTTGCAAAATCATCTGCAACGTGGTCGCCTCTTTTTCGAGATTGGAAGCCGTGGAACGCAATTCTTCGTTGGCATAGAACAGCTGTCGGCTCTTTTCTTCCAAAAGAGACTCTGCCTGCTTCCTTGCCAGGCGTTCCCGGTCCAGGGCTCGTTGGATGATCTGGGAATCGCTCATTGTCCGACAGGCTGATTCACCCGAAGCAGGAATTTCGCACGCGTTCCGGGTTGGGAGTTCGGATCATCTTCTCGCTGGTATTCGACCGGGTCTTCGTAGTGCTCAATCGCACCCACAATCAGGCCTTCTGCCAGGTCCGCGAAGGGGCGCGCCGAAGTATAAAGAAGCTCGTATTCCGTATCTTCCAGTTGCTGGAACTCGAAATTTGGCAGCTCAGCGTCCGGGTAGAGCTTGCGAACTTCCACGTGGATATGGTCTTCGATTTGGGACATCAGTTCGATGGAAGAACTGGCATTGTCCACGAAGTGGGGAAAGGCGATGGCCAGTCGGGTAAACAGGTGTTTGCCAAACGCCTGGATCAAATCAGGAATGGCGATACCTGTTTCCTGGCTCAGTTGAACGACCATCTGCACCAGTTCCTTGCAGTCATAGGTGCCCACCGAAGTGTAGATGGCACCGGATTCCAGGTTGGAACTGCTGACCAGCTTGTCATAGACTTCCAGGCCGAATTTGGTTTCTACCATTTCCTGGAATTCGGTGAAAATAATGCCCTTTATTGATCAACCCCCTGTGCCGGTTCATGTAAAATCGTCTGCAACAAGCTAGGTTCCCAGAGGGCATCCCGGGTGGGGGGCCACTGAAGATCCACCCTTGTTATTTCACAGGGGTACAACTCTGACGGTAAAACGGAATAACGGTATTGTGTGCCGGGGGATGGACAGACTCCTTGTGGGATTTGGGGCCCCTGAGCCTCAATATTGGAAAATTTGGAACCGGGTTGGACGTCCATTTGTTGCCCTGAATTCCTGCCAGGAAGAGCACTCTTGCAAAGAAAGAAAGCTCTCAAAGGAAAAAAGCTCTCAAAGGAAAACGGGCCTTGAATGGTCTGCAGGACCATCTGATTGACAACATGCCGTTAAAAAGAGCTGATCGATCCGGACAAGGAGAATTCAAATGAGGGCTTTTCAGAGAAAAAATGCAGGTTGGTTGGAGAGGTTTTGCCGAATGCTGCCAGCCCTGGTGTTTCTGGTTTTGGCAGCATGGAAAGGCCCGGCAGTCCCGGCGGTGGAACGCCCGAACATCCTGATCGTGTTTACCGATGACCAGGGTTACGGGGACCTGGCCTGTTTCGGTAACAAAAAGAACCGGACGCCGCGGCTGGATCAATTGGCACAGCAGGGGACACGTTTTACCTCTTTTTATTCCCAGGCGGTTTGCGGACCTTCCCGTTCCGCGCTGCTAACCGGCCGCCAGCCCATTCGCAGTAAAGGTTGGGGTATGCCGGCATCCGAGATTACCTTTGCCGAACTAATGCAAAAAGTTGGTTACCAGACGGCCTGCATTGGCAAATGGGATGTTTCGAATCGGAAAGCAATTCGCGAAAGAATGCCCAATGCCCAGGGTTTTTCCCATTACTTTGGAACACTGGGGGCCAACGATAACGGAAGAGTGGTGTTTCATCAGAACCAGGAAAAGGCAGGCCAGACCAGTGAAATGGCAAGCCTGACCAGGCTTTATACCGACAAGGCCATCGAATTTCTCAAGGAAAAACGTGATCCGGAAAAACCCTTTGTGCTCTACCTGGCCCACACCATGATGCATACGATCATCGATGCATCGGAACGGTTTCGGGGGAAATCGGGTGGTGGACTGTACGGGGATGTTGTGGAGGAATTTGATTATGAAACCGGTCGATTATTGGATGTGCTCGACGAGCTGAATTTGGCCGGGAACACACTGGTGATCTATACCAGTGACAATGGTCCCTGGAATCAGGATCGTTACACCAAAAAGAAAAAAGGACACCCCGCGGGTTCCGTTTTCTGGGGAGACGCCGGGCCCTTGCGAAATGGCAAGGGATCTCCTTACGAGGGAGGGTACCGTCTGCCCTGTATCGTTCGTTGGCCCGGAAAAATTCCTGCGGGGAGAACCTCGGATGCAATCTTCGCCACGATTGACCTGATGCCAACATTTGCCACGTTGTGTGGTTTTGAAGTTCCCGACGATCGGCCGATCGATGGGATGGATCAGACCGAGCTGCTGCTGGGTAAAAAAACAACCGGTAGGCCCCATTTTTATTTCAACCGGGCGGGTGTCCGGTTGGGGAAATGGAAGTTCCTCAAAGCCGATGCCCATTTTCATGGTTATGCCGTTGAAGAGAATCGGCCCAGGGTCGACGAACTGTATGATCTGGAAAGTGACTTGGGTGAGCAGAAGAACCTGGCGGCACAGTATCCCGAAAAAGTGGCCGAACTCCGCAGTTTGATGCAATCCATCGAAAAGGGACAGTTTTGACCGATTTCACTCGTAGTTCCCCCTTGCCGTGGAAATCGACCGTCCGAGGCGGTTACCCGATGAGATGAGACGAAACGAGTGACGAGAGATTTTGCCGGAAATCCTGATTTGGAAATTCCATCTGACTGAGCGGAGGGCTGGTTTCGGCCGGGCAGTGATTGCAGGCCGGTGATTGCCGGGTAAGTTGCTGGATGACTGCCAGCTAGAATCATGGGTTCCTACCCACCCCCCCCCCCACTCGAGATTCGACCATGATGTTCCGATTTTTTTTAAACAGTGCTTTTGTAGGGGGCTTTCTCCTGCTCCAGTCGGTGGCAGGTTCTCTGGTGGGGCAAACCAGCGAACTGACGGAAGTCGCCAGTCGGACAGCTCAAGGGCAGGCTGATAAAAAACAGTCCAGTCCAAAGGTCCTTTATGTGACCAGCTTGCCGGGGACCTACCATGACTACGTGACTCAGCGGGAGATTTTTCTCGAGACTGCGGAAAAAGCGGGTTGGAGGGTGACGGTCATGATCGGTGACTACAAGACTCTCGACAGCAAGGGACATCCGGTAAAGCAGCCACAAAAGCCGGTGGCCAGGGGGAAAACGCCAGAAGCCATTCAACGCTATG
>JAYZFP010000018.1:0-10608 GCA_036336715.1 Planctomycetota bacterium | reverse complement strand
GACCTGTGGAGTGACCAACTTGGAATCCGCCTGAAAAAAAATCTCTGGCTCACCAAAGACCGTCACTCGGTTTCCGCTTTTGACACCCATTGCGTGGAGCAGGTTTCGGAACGCCTGCGTGAAGCCCTCCGCCAGAGGATTCCCGAATTTGTAAAAACGGCAGAAGCATTTTCCAGACGCCTGCTGTTTGTTCCAGTTTCCTCTACCGGATCGTCACCGGAAACCGATGCGGACGGATTCACGGGGATCCGCCCCAGCCAGATTCGCCCCCTGTGGACCGAAGCCCCCATCGTCTATTCGATGGCCAAATGGTGCGGTGGCCTGGTCCCCTATGCCAAACAGGGTCGCCCTTGGCAAAAAAAGTCCATCCACGGTCAATCCTCAGTGGCAAACCGTGAATGACAGACAAAGTCAAGCCCATGATCCAGGAAGTCATCTACAGCTCGGTTGAAAAAGGCCTGGACGGCCAGCAGGGATACGGTGTCGTGGCGCGCACACGCGAACTCTCCCCCCGGGTTGCTGACCATCTCGCTCCCTTGAGCAATTATCAACATTTGCGCCCTGGCTCGCCTTCTCCCACCAATTACGGCCATTCACTCCTTGAATCTCCAGAGGGGACGTTTCACCTGTTGTCCCGAGTGGGTGACGGTGGCAGGGACTACTCGGGGAGGCGTTGCCTTTTTGCACATCACATTTCGCTGCCGGTCTCCGAGAACCTGCCGGCTGGAGGAGCCGCGTGGACCTGTGCCCACCGGGAGACCTTTTACAAAAGCTGGGACCTTCGGCCGGGAATCCTCAAACCCCGTTTGCTGCCCGAGACGCAATTTCAGCTGAAGGGTTGCCACCTCTGGAAAAAACGGATCGGATCGGACCGGGGAGCCCATCAACTGGCAGATGCTTTCCGGAATGACTCCCTTCATCCCGTCTATGTCCTGTATGAACCGGCAGTCCGCTTACTGCCCTTGCTGGTGGAGGCAACTTGCCTTTTGCCGGCGGAGCTCCGCTGGCAAGTGACCTTTTGTACATTTTTTGCCGGCACCGTTCCGGGTCTGAAATGCCAATGGAGGGGTGTGCCCCAAAATTCAACGATCCATCGGAGGTTGCAGTCCCGCGGCCAGCCGATGATTGATCTCACTTCGTACTCCTGAATCTTTATCCCTTCATTCTCCAGTCGGACCATTGCGAAACCTCGAATCACTGATTTCCGAAATCAGCCGGGTGCTGGATTCAACCGAGAGCCCTACCCGGGGTTACCTCGACCGTCTGGCGCGGTGGTACGCCAATGAAGTCGACCATTTCAACCAGACGGTGGAAGAAACGCTGGAACGGGTACTCGAACAACCGGACGCGAAACGGGGATTGATCGTCGAGTGGGAGCTATCGCTCTCGGACTGGCATGGGCTGATTGCATTTGACCGGGCCACCGAATGGAGGAATTACCTGCGAAAGTGGCATTGCCTGGAACCGCCCAGCTGCCAAACCGGCAAATTCGAGATGCTGCGATCCCGGCTGAAGCCGTCAAGCGTCCTGGAAAACCTGCTGGACCAGCAACGCCTGCTGGTCCTGGGAGATGGCCCCGCCTTCGCGAGGCATGCAGTGTTGCTCCGCCTCAGCCGCCTAGAGCCCGACCCTTGGAAGTCTGACCTGCTGGACTTTGAAAAACACCGTTTCAACAAACTGTCTGAATTGATCGAGCGGGCAGCCCGCAATTTCGACAAACAACTGACCGATGACCTGCTTGATGAAATCAACCAGACGCAATGGCAACTGCCGATCCCTGAAAAAATTCGGCGTTTTGCCACAGAAAAAATGGCCGAAGACTACTCGGAAAAGACCGAGTATCGCCTGAATCAATTGGCTCAACAAATGCTGGATCACTTCGATGCCCGCCGCTGGCAGGAGGCAAATTCGCTGAAAAAAGAATGGAAACGTCTTTACGCGGAAGCGGAATCTGCTGCACGGGAAAAAATGTCCAGCGAAATCCAGGAAGTCCTGACATGGGTAGATACCGATTCGGACGCGGGCGCGGTTTCCAACAAAGTGACACGGGGTTTGGTGGGTATGGCTTTGTTGCTGCTACTGCTGGCTGCGGCCGGTCTGCTCTGGAATCTACCCATCTGGTGATCCCATCGCCAACGGCTGGTAGGACACGCATCTTTGCAACTGGTTTGCAGATCTTTTCACGAGGCGTTACGATCAGTTTCAGTCTTCCTTCGGCAGCGCGGGAAGAGACTGTTACACTCTTTGGCGGAAGCTGAAACCGGTACTCAAGTGATGCATGCTCCCCCGGGGAAATGCCCCCTCGCATATTCCATTTTCCGTTTGAAAAAAGCGGGTTGTTACCTGTTCGTTCTGTTTCAAATCTCCCAACTCCCCTACCCTGCCCTTGCGAGCGGTTTTCCTTCTGCACCCAGTCCGTTGCAGGAGAAATCACTTGATGCAAAAAGGGAGAAAAAAATCACCGAACTGGTCGGGCAACTTGGTTCTCCACGCTTCCTTGACAGACAGTTGGCCACGCGGCAGCTGTGGGAAATTGGAAAACCGGCCGAAGAAAAAATCCGCGCGGCCCTTAAAAGTCCCAACGCCGAGGTGGTGGCCCGCGCCGCGTCGATCCTGTCAGATTTCGACTACGGAATTTACCCCGGAATCGACCGGGCAACGCGAGACAGGATCACCCGCTTTCGTGATGGCTCGCTGGCGGTCAAAACCAGCGCCGGAAAAGAACTTCTGCAAAGTGGTATGGCAGAAACCTTGGTACGGCTGATCCTGAGGGAAACAGACAGCGAAAAAGCCGGGATCCTGTCCCGGACATTTCTGGGCAACAGCCGTTTCCTCCAGGAAATGCTGATCGTTGATGAGGCTCGCCAGGCCCTGGATACCTTGCGTCTATTGAACCAGGGGGCGAAACGCTTACCGCTCGACTCGATGCGACTGGAACAGTTGCGGACGGAATACATCTGGTTGGCACAGGTACAGGGCCAGCTCGGGGCGGAAATTTCATCCCTCGAAAAACGTCTGCAGGCTGATAAAGCATCGGGGGATCCTTTACTGATGGTTCGCCTGCAGAGATCCGCCGGACGGAACTCTGACTGCCTGGCAACCAGCAAAAAAATCTCCGACCGGGAACAGGCTGACTTTGTGCGAGCCAACCTCCTTGCAGAAGCCCACCACTGGGACCAGCTTTCCGACAGGCACTGGGTGGAAAATCGGGAACCGATCAGTGAAATCCAGTTGTCAGATCTTCTCAATGCCATCACCTTTCATCGCCTTGCCGCCCAGCGGGACCGGTTTGAAAAGGACCTGAACATCCTCTACGCGTTCAGCGACCCCCTGGTCAACGACCTGGCCCTCGACGCCGATTCCGACCTGTTTGACCGGGTTAGCAACGCCACGATTTTCAAAATCTGCGAATTCCTGTTTGCCAACCGGCAGATCGAGAAAGCGTTGGATTACCTTCAAAAGACTGACAAAATCGGTGCCTTTGATGCGTACGTGTCGATCGATGATTACGAGAAAGCTTTTGCCGCTATTGGACTGCAGGAGGTCAGCCCCGCAACCGCAGCGATCCTCGAACGGAAAATTCGCAGTTTTCGACCTGCCCGCTGGTCCGGTTCGACGCGTGAAATGGAGGGCTTTGCAGACATCATTCACGCTTTCTACCAGCTGGGATTCCATGATCAGGCCAGGGACCAGTACCGCGCGCTCTACTCGGTAGCACTAAGATTCGAATCCAAACAGCAGGAAGCGTTGGAAATCGTATGCCGATCGATGCTGAACAATGATCAGCTCGAACTTTTCTTCGATTTGATCCAGCCCCAGGTGGCCCAGAAAAAACAGGCATTCGCCATCCGAAGCATCTTCCGGGAACTTGACTTCGAGGTAGACGGAGTTTCGCTGGCAGACTACTGGTGGACCGTCCTCGAAGATCGATTCCCGGAACGGAAACCGATGGAACGGCTGCGACTGTTGAGGGATTATCTTCGCCCTCCCCTTCCAGGGCAAAACGTCGCTGTGGAATTCACGACGCTGCTTGAGCTGGTGGAAAAGGAAATCCTCGCCGACCAGGGCTGGGGTGACGAAGCCTTCCTCGGCTACACCTATCTCCTGTTGAAGCAAAAGGACAAAGCCAAGTCATGGTTCCGGAAGTACCTGCTGGAAGAGAACACCAATCGGACCGGGATCGCAATGCAACTGGGTGATTTGTACCGGGAAGACCGCCAATATGCCGAAGCGGCGAGTGCCTACCTCGCAGGCTGGGAACAGACCGACCGCCGGTCGGTTTCCGCGTTGTACCTGGCCGGACTGTCGGCGCGTCTGGAGGGAAAACCAACGGAGGCAAAAAAATGGATCCGCATGGCCCGCCAATGTGCCTTGTCACCTGATGACCACCGGCAACTGGCGATCGATCTCTACCAGCGTGACCTGGGGCAAGATGCCCTCGCCCTGCTTGAGTCGACCATGAAAACGGCGGATTTCCAGAGCTGGGAAACGGGTACCGCCCGCTTCCGACTGATCAACCTGCTGGGTGAAGACGAGGGCCAGCGGGCGGCCAACCTGCTCGAAAACCAGCTGCTGGATGTGGCAGCCACACCACGCCTTTACACCAGCATGTCCAGTTACACCTATTACCCTGTGCAGGTCAGCTTGCGCCAGTTTGATCAGTGCATTCACGACCAGCGGCCCAACGAAGCCTACGAGGCCGCCCGGAGAGCGCTCGCCATACGTCCCTGCAGCGCGACGGTCGCTGAAGATTACCTTCCCAGGCTGCGAAAACTTGAAAAAGGAAAACCCCTCGCGGATAAACTTCTGGATTCCATCATCCAGTCCCATCAGAAACAGCTGAAGCGTTTCCCTGAATCAGGCCTCTATCACAACAACCTCGCCTGGGCCTGCACCACCAATGGGATGCACCTCGAAATGGCTCTGGAGCATGCCGAAAAAGTGGTCCGCCAGGAACCCCAAAATCCGACCTACATCGACACTTTGGCGGATATCTGTTTTAACCTCGGGCAAAGAGAGCGTGCCATCAACCTGATCCAACGGTGCCTTCAACTGAACCCTGCCTCGGAACATTACCGGGCTCAGCTGAAACGATTCCAGCAATCCAGTGAATCCCGTCCCGGCAACAGGTAACCTGCCAATGTCTCCTTTCAAGCACCGGAAATCCTTCAACGGTTGCCTGCTGTTGTTGCTCTTTTTTTTGAAATGGGGGCAAAGCGGCCTGGCCGTGTCACAGGATGCAACCGAAATGAGATTGCAGCAGATTGAAAATCGCCTGCAGTCCATCGACTCAAAATTGAATCGCCTGGAGAACATCCTTTTTGCCACGATCAAGTTCTCCGAACTGCAAGCCCGCAAGCAACTGAACGAGGCCCGCCAGAATCTTGCTCAAAGTGAAAGGTTGCACGCCAGCGGCCTTTTGTCGCTGGAACAACTGAGGCTGGACAGGATGAGTGTTCAACGTGAAGAAACCCTGCTGAAGATGTGCCTCCAGGAGGCGAACCACCGGAAAATCGGCGCCACACTCGACTGGTTGGATGCCAAACAGGACCTGGAAAGAAAAAAGCTGCTACTCGAACAGACGCTTGAGATGGTGGGACGGGGCCTGGCGGCCAGGGCGCAGGTGATCAACGATCAGCAGGCTGTGCTGCTGGCTGGTCAAAAACTGAAACTCGCGGAAAAAAAATTGAAAAGCCTGGAGAGTTCCTCTGAAAAACGGAATCCGGACTGATCATTCACCGGGCTCCTTAACCCTCTTCCGCTTGACAACCTACTGAACTGCCTATGCAATCCGGGCGATCCCTCCGGCAAAACGACCGCTCAATGCAAAACTCGGCCGCGAGACGACGTGTTCAGCCAGGGTAAACTTTCCCGCCTATCTCGTATAATCGGAAAAGTTTCCCTCATCCCGATCTCTTGTCCCGCCGATAAAGGACAAAGAGGCGATCACCCTATTCGTCAAGTATTCAACCTGGCCGGGAAAAAGGCATGTCCACCCCATCCTCTCGCCTGCGATTGGCCACCCTACTGATTTGTTTTTCGGCCATTCTGCAGACCGGTTGCGCGATGTGCTGCGGAACCTACGACTATGCCTACGCAGGTCATGGCGGAAAATATCAACGTAGCGACCTTGTCCACGGACGTATCGGCTCTCCGTTTTCCGATCCCAACCTTGCAAACAGGTCGGAATCTGAAAACCTCGATTCCACGCCGATACCCGACAACGACTCCATCGAGCAAATCAACTAACAAGAGCTCCCCAAGGTGAGCACTCGTGGTGATGGCCCGTCTGAGACCTGCAAAGCTTGCCAGTTCGGACAGCATCCTTCCTGAAGTACCTGGCTAGAGAAATCGGGGCCAGATACTGTCACTCACCAGCAGCCCCCGGCGGGTCAGCCAGATCCTGTTGGATCCAATTTCCAGCAGGTTGTTTTCCAGCAGCTCGGCAAGCTGGGAGCCAACCAGCTGCTGAAGTGAAAAGCCGGTACGTTCCTGGAATTCATCCAGGTCAATTCCAGCACGACGTCGCAATCCAAAAATCAGGATTTCCCGTGCCCATTGCTCACGATCCACGGGAGAAACTTCGCTTGTGGGATCCTGCCCTCCAAGGACCCTCTTCAGGTAGCTGGTAGTGCTCTGGTGATTGGTAGATCGCACCCCGTCGAGAAACCTTGCCGCCCCCGGTCCGAAACCGAAATAACTGCCACCGTTCCAGTAATTGAGATTGTGGCGGCACTGGTAACCGGCCTGGGCAAAATTGGAAACTTCGTAATGTTCGAATTGATGGTCTTCGCAGTAATCAATTCCCAACTCATAAAGCTCGGCCGTGCTCTCGTCATCCACTTGCATCCGCTCGTCCTTCTGCTGCCGGTTCCAGAACCGGGTCCCTTTCTCGACCGTCAGGCTGTAGGTGGAAAGGTGCCGGGGTTGCAGGCGGATGGCCTGTGCCAGGTCCTGCATCCATTCAGCAGGCGTTTCATCCCGGGTGCCAAAAATCAGGTCGATGGACAGATTTTCGATCCTCGAACGAATGGTATCGACCGCGTGTCGAATGCCCTCAGAATCATGATCCCGTTCGAGGAATTCGAGTTTTTCAGGGCGAAAGGACTGAACACCGAGGCTGATCCGATTCACGCCACGGGAAACAAGTGTGCTGACCAGTTCTTCACTGATGTCGGCAGGATTTGCCTCAACGGTCATTTCCAGCTCATCTGCCAGCTCAAACCGTTCTTCCAAAATATCCATCAGGCAATGAAACTGATCGGCATTCAGCCTGGTCGGCGTTCCTCCCCCGAGAAACAGGGTCTCCAGGGTGGCAGAACGGGATTTGCGAATCTCGATTGCGATCGCCTTCAGGTAATCTTCGACCAGGTCCTGGCGGTTGGCCATCAGGGTGAAATTGCAGTAGCCACAGCGGTGCCGACAAAAAGGGACATGCAGATAAAGTGAAGTGGGATCATCCATCCGCTATCGGCCAATCACTCCCAGCTCCGAACCCAGCTTGTAAAGGGCCAAGGCGACCACAAAGGCGACCACCAGACCACCGAACAGGTTCTGACGCCAGTTGTTCCGATAGGGTCCCAGGACTTTCCTGCTGTTCATGACCAGCAGAAGAAAAACCGCTATCAAGGGCAAAACCAGGGCGTTGGCAACCTGGGCCAGGAAAATCACCTGGTCGGGACTGCTGCCAAACAGGGCAGCCACCACGTATCCAATCAGCAGCACCATGGCCGCTACCTTTCGTACCTGGCGGGAATTCGCGCGGGTTTCGTACCCGAATAGCCCCGCATGGACATACCCGGCAGCCAGGGGCGCGGTGATGGCGCTGGTCAGTCCGGCGGCAAACAGACCGAGAAAAAACAGCCCACTTCCGAAACTGCCCAGCAGTTCTGAAAACCGTTCACCCGCTTCCTCAAGGCTGACCGCATCGGCACCGGCAGCGGTTACCACGATGGATGCGGTAACCAGCGCTCCGACAAAAACCGCCACCCACGTATCCAGGCGGACACCGTCAATCGCCTGCTGCCATTCAGGGGCACCACCATCAGGTTCAGCTTGAGCCGGAGTGGGATCGGGTTCCCTGGAATCCTCCACCTCTTCGGTCACAACCAAGGGTAATTTTCCGTTCTGTTCGGCAACGATACTGGAATGCAGAAACAGGTTATAAGGCACAACCGTCGTCCCAATGATCGCAAACATGATTCCGAGGTTTTCCAGTGGAATATCGAATGAAAAACAGCCGGATAACAGATCAGGGAAACTGGGGCGGCTTGCGATGGCCGTTACCAGGAAAGTCAAACTCATGATCAGCACCATTCCGGAAAGGACCAGCTTGATCGTCTTCAGGGAACCGCTCCAGACCAGGTAAAAAGCCAATCCCGCGGAAACCAGCAGCCACAGCTGGAGTGGAAAAGCCGGGACAAAATGACCAAGCCCCCTGGCGGCTCCTGTCAGGTTGCCAGCCTGGTAGGCCGTGTTCCCGAAGATGATCGCAGCGAAGATTACCCACAGGCAGACTTTCCTGACAATCGGCTGGGGAAAAAAATCCTGGATGGACTCTGCCAGTCCCTTGCGGGTTACCAGGCCGAGCCGGGCGGCCATTTCCTGGAAGATGACGGTCGCCACCCCGGCAAACAAAACGGTCCACAAGAGGTGAAAACCGTATTCCCCTCCCGCCCGAACCGCGGTATTGACGGTTCCCGGCCCAATAAAGGCAGCCGCGACCAGGAATCCTGGGCCGAAAAACCGCAGCGAAGAGCGTCCGGCCCTCTCACCGTGGAAGGTGTTCGGTTCAGCGGAATCGTCAGCAGGCAAACTCTCGGCAGGTTGGGAGGCTTTTTCTGTTTTCATCTCGCTGGGAACCGGTTCGGATCGGACTGCATCAGTTTAGCAGAATCAGCCCCCTTTGTCGGAGTCACGAGTCGGCGTCCGGTCCGCAAAGTCTCTCCAACCGTACTGTTTTCACCTGCTTGCCCGTTACAAATCGATGTGGGTTTTCACGGGCTGGGGGGCAAGTTAAGGTAGTGAGTTGAAATTTCGACCCACGAAGAATTGGCCTGCAATGCAATACAACACCAAACTGGGACTCCTGTTGTTCGGGGTTTACCTGCTTCTGTACGGTGGTTTCGTCCTGCTGAATTCCTTTTCGCCGTCATCGATGGAAAGCACTCCTTTCTGGGGACTCAACTGGGCCATCGTTTATGGAATGGGACTGATCCTTTCCGCGTTTGTGTTAGCCCTGGCCTACGGGATGATGTGCATTCCTGAAAAGGATTCCCAATCGGAGGAAAGCAGATGATTTACGACATTTCACCGACCGCAATTGTCGTATTCCTGATCTTCGTCGGATTCACGCTGGGACTCAGTTTCTGGCTGGGAAGAAAGGCCAAATCGTCCGAAGGATATTTCGCGGCACACGGTCAAATCCCCTGGTTTGTCAACGGAGTTGCCTTCGCAGGCGATTACCTTTCGGCCGCATCTTTCCTCGGTATCTGCGGAATGATCGCGTTTTACGGTTATGACGGCTTCCTTTACTCGATCGGCTTCCTGGCGGGTTGGATCGTGGCTCTGTTTGTCGTCGCCGAACCGATGAAAAAACTTGGGAAATTCACCTTTGCCGATGCACTGGATGCCAAGTTTGATTCCACGGGAATCAAACTTGCAGCGGGGATCAGCACCCTGGTGGTCAGCATCTTCTACCTGATTCCGCAAATGGTCGGTGCCGGCGTCCTGATTCAGCCACTTCTCGGATTTCCCCACTGGGCGGGAGTACTGATCGTGGGGGCCGTGGTGGTGACCATTGTGGTCACCGCAGGAATGGTTTCCACGACCTATGTGCAGTTTCTCAAGGGAGGACTGCTGGTCATTTTCAGTGCCATCCTGACCATTCTGATACTTAACCGGGGATTCAATACGGAGACCGGTTTTGAATCGAGGAGGATCGCCAAGAACAAGATTGCCGACATACTTGAAGACGGCTTCGAAAAACTGGAAGACCAGGGCCCGTGGAAAGACAAAATCGACAAGAATGGCCACCCTTTGTACCTGCGGGCCAGGAACGCTGCCGGTCAGATCCAGGTCTGGAAACGGTACCCGGAAAACCCGAGCAACCCCGAATCGTTCCTGGTAACCATGCATGAATGCCAACTGGTTGAAAAACGTGATGGAAAAACATTGGTCAATGGACTCCCTTTCGGACGTGAGGAAGGACAAGCTTCCCTGAAACCGATCGGCAGCGTTGCCAGGCTCCCCGGTGACCAAACCGAAACCGGCCCCCTGAATCCGGTCAGTTTCTTTTCCACCCTTCAGGAGAGCGACATTCGCCTGTGGAAAAAAGATGACAAGTTCGAAGGACTGAAACCGGGCGAGTCCATCGTCGTTTATTACCCGGAGATTGTTCCCGGCTCCCGAGTGCTGCGCCCGGGCGAACACCCCAAGTTCAAGGGAATTCGGAGTGACAACTGGCTGGACAAGCTCAACTTTCTCTCCCTGATGTTGGCGCTTTTCTGCGGAACCGCCTCATTGCCGCACATCCTGATCCGGTATTACACAGTCAAGGATGCCGCAAGCGCCCGCAAAAGCACCATTGTGGGAATTGCCAGCATCGGG
>JAYZFP010000017.1:0-37236 GCA_036336715.1 Planctomycetota bacterium | reverse complement strand
GGCGAGAAAGATCTTCCCCGTTTCCAGTGCCACTTTGCTGTTATTCGGTCGAAAAAGGATTCCCCGGTCAGCCGACTCGACCAATTCTTCCAGGTTTTCCTTATCCGGATTCAGCTGAAACTTCCTGAATAGCATCTGCAGCCTGAAAAACAGGAGGTTGCCATCATGGGGATCCGCCTGGATCGCCTTGTCCAGCCGTTCCAGGGCGGGCTGCAAACGGCCGTTGGAAGCATCCAGGCTGGCAATCCGGGCCTGCTGGCCGGCCAGTCGGATGGGATCGTAGACAGTGGATCGGAACAGCACAATCATCCCGAGGATCAAAAACAGAAGGACCAGCGAAAGAACCGGTTTTTTGCCAGGGCCGCTGACCGGGAATTCCCCTGCTACCGACCGGCTGCTCGTCTCCATCTCGCTCAGCGAAACCACCAACAGCACGATCCCGGTCATCGCCACCGGCGGAAAGGAGATTCCTCCCGAAGCGCTCAGCGCCAGGCCCCACGCCAGGAGGCCGATGCCGGCCGCCCAGCTGGTTCCTTCAGGATCGAAAGGGCGAACCGCTGCGACCAACAACAGGGCCACCAGACCGGAAATCAGCACCAGCCCCAGTTCCGTCCCGTTGATCGCAGCTGAGACCAGCGCCAGCAGCAGGCCTGCCGCAATTCCCGCGGGCAGAAGAAGAACTTGCAGTCCCACCCGAGGCGAATTTTTTTTCAAAGCTTCACCTTCTCCGGCCCGCGGTTGGCTCACGGCTTTTTCCCCCAGGGAACGAATCCAGCGAACACACCAGGTGACCATCCCGGCCAGCATCAGAAACGCCGCAGGCAGGCCACAAACAGCCCCGACTTCGATCAGGAAATTGTGGGGATCGGCCACCGTCTCGCTGGACTGGACCAGCTGGTAACCTGCATAGGCGTGCTGGAAATTTCCGGGACCGGCACCAAACAGTGGGCGATTCCGGATTAATTCCATGGAGGCCTGCCAGTACTCCAATCGATAGGTGAATGACTTTCCAGCCTCGGTAATGACCTGCTTGTCCAACACCCCGCCCAGAAACGCCAGCAAAACCACCAGGAACATTCCCGCTCCGCCGATCAGAACGGTTTTCCAGGGAATTCCCTGTTTGCCTGTGAATGTCTTGAGGATTCCCCAGCCCACCAGTCCCGCCAGGCAGGCGAGGTAGGCCGTCCGACTCTTGGTCAGAACCAGGCAGGCACCCAGCACCAGCATTGCCAACCAACCGACCACCTGGGAACTGCCCGCCAGGGATTGCCGGGCAGCAAAACAGAACATGCCAAGAATCAAAATGGATGGAACCAGAAAACTCGCAAGCGAGTTGGCCAGCACGAAGGTCGAAGTCGGCTCGGTTGCCCGCAACCGGTTTTCCCACATCACCCGCTCGCGCGACCCTGCCTCGACATTGCCTAAACCACCCTGCCGAAGTGTTTGCTGTTTCTGCTCTTCCGACTGTGCCTGGTAGGTTTTCCACATCTCCGGATAGACCACCCAGCGCTGGTAGATTCCGGCGACCGAACAGCCAATCGCGATCAGAACGGTACCCCAAATCAGGGCCCGTGAAAATTCGCGATTCCCGGCCAGTTGCCGCAGCAGAAAAAACGCGACCGCAAAACCGACCCATTGCCAGCAGGCATTGAGAGTAGGACGCGAATGCCCGAGGCCGTAAGCCAGAGTGCACCCACCACTGGCCAGGGCCCAACCGCAAACACCGTAGAAACAGAAGTCCACACGGCCGCATACCCAACCGTTCTGTCCTGTGAGAATCCGACCAGCCAACCAGGCAGCGATCGCCAGCAGCCAGAAAAAAAAGAGGATCCAGTTGGAGAACTGCTCGGCAGCACCCTCGGAGACCAGCGGTGCCGCCACGACCAACCCCAGGGTGATCACCTGGACTGCCAACGGCAACCAACCCGCGAAGGGAGAAACTGCAGATTCACCGTTTGCGTGCGTCTCCGTCTGTGCGGCGGACCGGCTTCTCCTGTCGCTTTTTCTTTTTTTTGCCATACGAAACTGCGATCCGAACAGAGAGTCCCTGCCAGCTAGGCGTTTTCCTGACGCCGGAGCTTTCGCCGCGCAGTGGATTCCAGGATGGCGATCAATACCATGATACAGAAAACAAGCAGGCTCAGGATGGCGGCACCGTAAACGTCCACCCGGTGGAGAATCAGCGCAGCCAGTCCACAGGTACTGGTCAGCAGGTAAATTGTCAGCACCGCCTGGGTCTTGCTCAAACCCAGGTCCACCAGCCGATGGGAGAGATGGTTCTTGTCCCCCTCAAAGGGACTCCTTCCGCTACGAAGTCGGATCCAGATCACCGTCAGCATGTCGTACATCGGCACAGCCATCACGAATACGGGAGCGAGGATCCGGTGGGGCGAAGATGAATGGTAACCGGTGTAGGTTGCCAACAGGGTTGTCGTGGCGATTACGAACCCGATGAAGTAACTGCCGGCATCTCCCATGAAGATTGATGCAGGAGGACGATTGTGAAAAAGAAAACCGATCAGTGATCCGGACAGGACCAGTAGCAGCCCCGCCACGAAAATCTGCGGCGTGCCCCCATCCTGTTCAGGGGAAACCAGCAGAACAGCCGCCAGGAACAACGAGGCCAACAGCGCGATACCACTGGACAGACCATCCATGTTATCCAGCATGTTGAAGGAATTGATCATGGCCACGATCCAGATCACGCTGATCAAACCGGGAACCAGCGGAATCGAAATGAAGGCTGTGGCCCGCCAACCCTGCCATGCCACACAAATCAATGCAATCAGGAACTGGGCACCCAATCGCGGTTTCCAACCGATACCCCATTTGTCATCCGCCAGGCCAACGATCGCCAGTGCCGTCCCGGCACCGATCAGGATCCAGAGGGAATCCAGCTTGGACAGCACACCATCGAGGTGCGGACGGGCAAAATCCGGGAGGATGGCCTGTACCCAGGTCGCATCCCGCAACCAGACCAGCAGGGTACCCACGATGAACACGAAAACGAATCCGGACCAGATCCCGATTCCGCCCCCCAGGGGGGTCGGCACCTGGTGGACTTTTCGTTCTCCTGGCTGGTCCAGCAGGCCCAATCCGACCGCGTGACGACGAATCAAACCGGTCACGATACAGGAAACAATCGCCCCCGGTACCAGGCTGGCCATTGTGAACAGGACGATCTGTTGAACCGTGAACTCCACCGGTATTCCCGACAGCTTTAAAGAGAAAAAAATCCGTACCCTGCCAGTCTAAGGGACGCTTCCATGATCGACTATCGATTCCAATGTGACTTTGGGCGGTCCCGGGCATTTCGCTTGACCGACGCCCGCAAATTGCCACCAAACGTTTTAATCGTTTCCGGGGGGGGAACCGGGACCAGATGACAACGCCAGGGTTCCGACACAGGCACCAGGATGCCGGGAAAAACGGGACACATCCCCCGCTCTTTACGCAATCAACGGTTGAAAGTTCATCCGGATCACCGGGACAGGAAATCTGCCCAACCAGGGGCCGTTGCTGCAGAAAACGCAAACATCCGGGTCATCAGGAAGAACCGCAGTGGGCACGAAATAGGGACTCCAGAGCGGGATCTGCTGCCGAGTCCGCCGTCTCACTGAAGACATCCTGACTCCGTGCCCAAACCGTTCTATTCGCAGACCAGCACCCAACCGTTGCATCTCAGCGAACTGGCCAGCCAATCGAGACGGAGTCGATCCATGCGGGTTGGATTCAGTGGAATCCAACGACTGATCCTGAAACCGGCCCGCTGCAACAACGCCCGGATTTCGGAGCGGGTAAACACGTGCAGAAACATGTTGTAAACTCCTTGGTAGGGGTAGGTACGATCCCCTCGTTCCACCCCTTTTCGGGTCCAGGATTGCCAGAGATTACTGAACATCCAGGTCGGTCCTCCCGGGTCAAACAGGTTGTACCAGTAGTTGTGGACGTGAATGACGAGCTTTCCCCCGGGGCGAATCATGCGGCGGAAGTGGGAAACAGCCTGCTGACGGTTCGATTTCCCCTGGACCATGCCAAGAGTGCTGAACAGGCAGATTCCGTGATCCACCGAGTCATCCCGGAAACCATCCAGCTCGACCAGGTTAGCCTGGACACAGTGGATTCCCAGGTCCTGCTCGTCTGACTTTCTTCGCACCACATCCAACATGCTTGCGGACAGATCGATGGCCAGGCCCTGATAACCACTGCTGACCAGAGGGACCAGTGCCCTCCCGCTCCCGCAGCCGAAATCGGCAATGGTGGCGTCCGCAACAGGTTTTCCAAATTCTTCCGTCAGGATCGCCTGGTCAAACTGGAACAGGGATGTGTACCGGAAATACTCATCGTAATCCTCGGCCACCATCTGGCTTTCAAAATATTCCTGCGTGCCGGGGGAAACACCCGGTGGAAGCTGCCAGTCAGCCTGTCTGTTCATCGGACACCCCCCTTGGGAAAAACCTGACCGTCAACTTGCAGCTGCGGCCTCGATGCAGTGCCGCTCGCTGCAGACCACCGGGTCACCTGCCATAAAGCCTGGTTGCCTCGTCTTCTGCTGCCGGCGTCCCTTCCCGATCCGCCAACAATCCAGCAGAATCTGGCGAGCCCAACCTGTGCTGACAACATGGATGACAATATCGAGGACACCCCGAAAAGACCAAAGCCTTCCAAAACCGGCCGCCAGCAACGGACCCAAAAAAAGCCGCGACGATTCCGCCGCGGCTTTTCGGATCGTTGCTTTTTTGGCAATCTTTACATTTTGCCGAGGATCGAACAGAGATCCGCGGTGCGGCAACTGTAACCCCATTCGTTGTCGTACCAGCTGACCACCTTGACCAGTTTGCCGGAGTCGCCGAGTACCTGGGTAAAATCAGCGGCAAAAATCGAACTGTGAGGATCGTCGATGATATCGGAGGAAACAACCGGATCCTCGGTGTAACAGAGAACGCCTTTCATGGGACCTTCCGCCGCCGCCTTGACTGCAGCATTGATCCCTTCCTTGGTCGCGTCCTTGGACAGGTTGACAGTCAGGTCCACTACCGAACCGGTCGCTACCGGAACACGCATGGCGATGCCGGTCAGCTTGCCATTTAATTCCGGAATCACCAGGCCAACTGCCTTGGCAGCACCGGTTGAAGTGGGAATGATGTTCAGTGCACCTGCCCGGGCGCGGTACAGGTCGCTGTGCGGCTGGTCCTGCATGTTTTGATCGTTGGTATAAGCGTGAACCGTTGTCATCAATCCGCTTTCAATACCAAAATGATCATTCAGAATCTTGGCAACCGGTGCCAGACAGTTGGTCGTGCAGCTGGCGTTGGAAACACACTTGAGATCGGCAGTCAGCTTGTCATCATTGACACCCATCACACAGGTCAGGTCCGCACCATCTTTAGCGGGTGCACTGAGAACCACCCGCTTGGCACCGGCATCGAGGTGCGAGTCGTAGCCCGGCTTTTCGGCAGTTTTGCGGGCAGTGAAAACACCGGTGCTTTCGACACAGATATCGACACCCAGGTCACCCCAGGGAAGTTCAGCCGGGTTGCGGGCTGCATAGGTGTTGATGGTATTTCCATTTACAATCAGGGAATCATCCGTGTAGTCCACGGTTCCGGGGAAACGACCGTGGATACTGTCGTACTTCAGCAGAGTGGCCAGCGTTCGGTTGTCGGTCAGATCGTTCACGCCAACGATCTCAAACTCGTCGCCACGTTCCATCAGGTTTCGAAAAGTCAGTCGACCAATTCGGCCGAATCCATTGATTGCAACTTTAATTGCCACAGTAAGTCTCCGGAAAGGAATGAATAATTTGGGTTTTGTTGGCAGTGCGGCGACCCGAACGGTCGAGAGTTGTTTCAAGCGGAAGGGAAAGGGAGAAATCCCCGGCACGGCAGCATCCCTGTCCAGCCGTCACCACTTGGGTGGTCTTCACCTGTTCGGTGGTTGCCATTCGGTGGTCCGTAAGGGCAAGATTATATCGCGACCCCGGTTTTTACATAACCGGATGGATCAGCAAAGGAAACCTTTACCGATTAAAAGGGCCAGGCAGGCCCTTTAAGGGAATTTAAGTGCCGCTGCAACACTTTAACGGCGGCCCTTTTCTAGGACGTCACCACCAGGTTTCGGTAGTAATCGATACTTTGCTGCAGACCTTCTTCAAACCCAACCGTTGGCTGGTATTTAAGTTCCTTGGAAGCTAGAGAGATGTCAGCCATGCTCTCGCGGATATCACCGACACGCGCAGGCTCGTGGACCGGGTGCAGGTCGGTGCCGAGAAACCGGTTCAGCAAACTTATCAAGGTCAGGAGATCCGTTGACTTGCCATTGGCAACATTGAAAACTTCTCCACCCACCCCATCGGCTTCCGCAGCCAGCAGGTTTCCCTGCACAACGTTTTTTACAAACGTAAAATCCCGTGACTGAAGACCATCACCATAGACCACCGGTGCCTGTCCATTCAGCATCCAGGTGATAAAGAGTGGAATGACTGCCGAGTAGGGGCTGCCCGGATCCTGGCGGGGACCGAAAACATTGAAGTAGCGAATCCCGACCGTTTCCAGTCCGTAAGAGTGAAAAAAGGCCCGACAATAGAATTCCCCTGCCAGCTTTGCCGCTGCGTAGGGGCTCATCGTCATCAGTTCATCAATTTCCCTCTTGGATGCGAAAGGTTTGTCTCCGTAGCAGCTGCTGGAAGCCGCGTAGACCAGCTTCCTGACGCCACTTTCGCGGGCAACGTTCAAAACATTCAGAGTTCCGGTCACACAGGCATGGTGCACTTCCAGCGGTTTCTCAAGACTGAGTGGCACCGATGCCAGCGCTGCCTGGTGAAACACGATTTCAACACCTTGCATCGCCTGTTCAAGTGCTTCGACATCGTTGATATCGATCCGGTGAAAATCGACCCGGTTTTCCACCGTTTTCAGGTTGTCGACGTTTCCCGTACAGAGGTTGTCCACCACGCGGACCTGGTAGTTCTTCTCGAGCAAACCCTCGACGATATGGGATCCGATAAATCCGGCACCGCCGGTCACAAGTGCAAGGGTCACGTCTTCAGTCCTGTTTTGATTCCGTAAGAATACAGCCGGCCATCTGGGCTCCCCATTTTCGCAAGTCACACGTGGCCTCGACGGCACGGTCTTTTTCCACCTGGTCCATCTCCAGCAACAGGTAGGTGGCATTGGCCAGCTTTGCCAGCGTCCGGGTTTGCCGATGGCCAGCACATGGGGCACTGACCAGGACGATATCGTAGTGCTTCTTCAATTCCTGCAGGACGTTCTCAATTCGTTTACCAAATACGCTGTCCGATATCTCTTCGCAGCCGGTGTAGGCCAGAAAATCAAGATTTTCGACAGTTGTCGGTATCACCACTTCGGCCAGGCCCTCCTTTTCGTTGAGTACCTCTCCCAGTCCGGCCGCCAGTTGCTCCGATGCAACCGATTCGGGCAATTGAATCGAGATCATCCGCCAGTCCGGTTTCCGGGATGCCAGATTCATCAGCAGGCTATGGGTCACCTTCGGTTGAGCCTCAAATTTTTCGGCCGCGGTCAGGAGAATCAACTTGGGAAGTTGCTCTCCGATGTTTTTCTCGATGGACGAAGCAGCCGTATCCAGGTAATTTTCAAATGGACTGTATTCCTGGATGTTGTAGATTTGCCCTTCATCCGCAGCCAGTTCATCCGCTTCGTTCCCGCTTCCAGCCGGAGAGACACCCGAAAGATGCAGTTCATCGGCAGGCATTTCAAGTTCCCGCTCAGCGGCTTCGGTTGCTTGGGGATTGGCCTTCGAATCCACTGTCAAATTTGTTTCCGGCAAATCCGCTTCCGGAAAATCTGTTTCCGGCAAATCAGATCCCGACTTTTTGCTGTGTTGGGTGGCGGTTCCCGGACCCGCTGAAAAGGGAATCGTGATCGGACCTTCTTCCTGGGAGGCCCCGGATTCGGCAAGCGGTTCGGAAGTTGGTGAGGACCTTTGGTATGGAGCGTCCGCCGCCGAACCAACCACGACAATTTCGGGCAGCTCATTCATCGGCATCGAGACGCTAAACCGGTCCACCAGCGAAAGCTCGGCGTCGGTCAATTTAACGGAACGGTTGTTCAGATCGGTTATTTTTGTGGAATCCATGGGGCCCTTCGATTGGAAAGTGGAACTAGCCGTTCCGCAGGCGATCGAACAGTTTCTGGTAGTCTTCCCGTTTGGCCTGGGTAGAGGTGTCTTTCAAGTCCATCTCGGTCATGGAAACCGTTTCACCGGGTTGGGTTTCCTTTTCGGGCTGCAAGATAATCATGTCCCGATCATCCGCTGCCTCTGCCTGGCTCTCGCCTGTAGCAGCCTCTGCCGCGGACTCGGGATTCGCTGTCTCCCCGGGTTCCTGGGCTTCCGGGGTTTCCTGGGATGTCCCGTGTATCTCTGCCGGATCGTCTTTTCCGACAGTTGCCGTTGCAACGTCGTCCCGAAGTCCGGACAGAGCCTGGCTGATCCGTTCTTCGATATGCTGCTGCATCGGATCATTGCCCGACGCGATATCTGTGACTCCGGTGGCTGGTTCGTTTTCCACGCTGTCACCTTGCGGCAACGTCTCCTCACCCTGTTCCCGAACCCCATCCGCTCCCTCAACCGGATGCGAATTCCTGGAAACCTGTTGTCCCATCCCGGTGCCGGAAGTCGCACTGGCGGATTCCTCGGGCTCCTGCAGGCAGGAGAAGTCAATTCCAACCACTCCCGTATCCACGGAATGGGGTGTCATATCTTCCGAAATCTCCGGATTTTCATTCTCCCGCCGGGAAGCCCCCCCAGTCTCCGGACTGCAATCATCTGTCGTCCACTGCCCTCCTCTGGAAACAACGTTTGGCTCACCAGGACCGGCCGGCATTTCCATGTCGACAGTGGGAGGTGGAAAGGCCCCGGTCTGCTGCGGGCTCACCGGTTTTTGTGGGGAATGCCCAATCACCTGGCTGAAGGCATCCACAATAAACTCTTCCTCCCGGAACTGTTCCTGGAAGGGATTGGCGGGGCCCTCAAAGACAAACTCCCGCGGTTCGGTTTCCCTGCAGGCAGACTCCTCGGGTGCCTCCTCGATGGGTTCTGCCTGACTGGTATCCGGTTCGGAATCCTGCCCAGCGGAATCTTGCCCAGCGGAATCCCCATTGGTAATCCCTGGAACCTCCGGTTCGAAAGCTTCACATTCAATGGATTCCGTTATCGGTGCTTCCTCTTTTGCAAACTCGTTTTCCAGATCTTCGGTTGGAGGCTCGGAGGCATCCTCAAGGGCCCCGAACTCGATGACGTGTTCCGTGCCCGAATCGTTTTCTGCTCCCAGGACATGCCATTCCACGGGCAAGCGTTGGATGTCCGACCACGCTTCGTTGATGCAATCCGAAGTGACCCGGGTCTTCCCGTCCGCCGTAGCGAGAACGAGGGCATGATCACAGACCTGGTTGATCAAGCGGGGGATTCCATGCGTGGCAATGTAAACCGCTTCACAGGCCTGTTTGTCAAAAATTTCAGCCGATGTCTTGCCCGCCACTGCGACCTGGTCGTCGATATATTTGCGGCACTCACTGGCATTCATCGGTTCCAGGTATGCCCGAACGGAAATCCTCTGGTTAAGCGACTCCAACTTGGGGTCGGCCAACCTTTCCTCGATGGACCGGTTACCAGCCAGCACCAGGCGGGCCCGGGATTGCCCCTCTCGAACCAGGTTCGTGATCATCCGCATTTCTTCGAGTAAATGGGTGGGCAGCATGTGGGATTCATCCACCAGGAGCAATAAACCGTTGGGACAGCGATCACTCGGCTTAAGGTAGTCCATGAGGGTCAAACGCAACTCGCCCTCTTCCATGCCCCGGTACGGCAACCCCAATTCAAACAACACGCTCTGCAGCAATTCCCGGCGGGAATTCAGGCTGGCCGACTCGAGAATGGCCACGGAGAAATCCTGCTGAAAGTGACGGCCAACTGCCTGCAGGAATACTGATTTCCCCAGGCCGGAAGCTCCGACCACCAGCGCAGCGCCCGATGCCCCCTCCACACAGGAGACAACCGAATCGAAAAAGTTTTTTGTCCGCTCGGTCGGAAAAAAACGATCAGCATTGGGTGTCGCCGTAAACGGTCGCGTGGTAAATCCGAAATGCGATTCGTACATCTTGTATCGACAGGGTTAGAACTTGGATTTTAAAAACTGTTCCGGACCAGTTGAACCGGATTCGCCAACCATTCGATTGAAAAATCACTGTTCACCACAAGCAGGAAAAAGAAAACAACAAAGGCGGCCACCAGCAGCAGTTCACAACCGCGAGTCACTGGCTGAATCCAGCGGGATCTCCTGGAAGAGGATCGCGGGCCGGCGGGCAGATTGACTTTGCCAATCACGGGCAATTGCAGGGCATTTTCTGCAGACTGCGTGTCGGTGATGAATTCCGCAAACGACTTGGCATGAATCCGCATGACGAAAACCGCGCTCACCAGTCCGCTGACAATCAGTGCGACCAGGAGATGAGTCAGATCAAGATCCTGGTTTTGCTGCTGAACCAGCCCGGAAACCACAACCGTCGGATACTGCTGGACAAGCAGTTGCTCGAGCTGGTCGGTCACTTCTTCGCTCTCACGGTGACTGGACTGAACGAGGTCGAGCCGGTTCACGATCAGGGCCAGTTCTGACTTGTATTCGGCAGCCGGTTTGCCGCTGGCGAAGGCAGCTGGCTCGACCTCCACAAAGGAAGCTTTTTCCACTCCTTCTTGCCTGCCGGCCAGGCGATCGCTCCCGCCTTCTCCTGATTGCAGCCGTTTGATTTCGCGATCAAGGTAATCAATTTGACGAATCAGGCTGTTCTGGGTATCTCCCTTTTCCGGAAAATCGCGTGACAGGTTGCTGCGGTACTCCTGGAGGGTGTTCTTCCGTTCGGCAACCAGCTTTTGCATTTCCCAACCCGATTCAACGTCTTTTCCCACGAGAGTTTCCGGTCGGTCCTGGGCCGTCTGTCGCTCGAGATCGGCTTCCACCCTCCGGGCCAGAGCCTGTTGGACGGATTCGCGGGATTCCTCCTGCAGAACGCTTGCCCTTTTAAGCTGTTGACGGAGCCTGGCAAGCTGCTGAAGCACCTGTTGCTGGTTCGTCTTTGGCGTGAGAGATTGCTGGATGGATCCGGCCAGGTGGCTCACAAATGCCTTTTCATCGGCCGTACCGCTGCCTCGGAGCGTGATAAAAAACCCCTGGGAGGAATCGTTCTTGCTGCAGGATTCAAAAGACAGGGCACCATTGATCAATCGATCCCGCACCCCTTCCATGTTCGACTGCGAAAGCACTTCGCTTGCCAGAACATGTTCTTTGGAAATATCAGCCAGTGTCTCTGCCAGCCTTTCGCTGAGCAGCTGATTTTTCAGTTCTTCAATAATGATGTTCCGGGACGACGGTTCATTTTCGACACCCCTCAGTTCAACCTGGACTCGGGTCAGGTGATGAGTCGACGATCCCGCGGGAACCAGGCAGAGGCCGAGGAGAAACAGGACGACGGTCAACAGAACGAACAGGTAAAACCGTTTGTTTTGCATTGCTTTGAAAGCCAGGCCAGGCAAGAGTCCGAACATCCGGGTGAGGTCCCCAAACCAATTCCATCATGAAAACTTTTGACAGAGTGAAGAGTTCCCTGATGGGAAATGCCCGGGTTGATTGATCTTCGCGCCGGTCCATCCACGCCCTGTTCTGCCGATTCTTCGGCGAGAGATATTTGCAGAACGTCGCCGGAACGGCAAGACAGGTTTGCCCAAAATCAGCAGGGAACCCAATGTTCCGGTACCAGTACACAACAGTGGCGAGCGCCCGCTTGAATCCGTTGACTGATTGCAGGTCTTTCAGGAACTGCTAGCAATCCTTGCGAATCGCTACCAGCGTTTCAAAGATCCCCTGCTGGACGATTTTATTTTTCTGGTTCAACACGGCGTGATTCCAGATGATGGTTCCAGCCCTCTTTCCGGAATTCCCTTTTTCGTCAATTCTGGATTCAACGTGCACGGTATCGCCGAAATAGATCGGTCGCAAAAAGGACCAGTTTCGAATGGCAACAAAAGCGACCGTGTCGACCCTCGGGTGATGACAACCCAGGCCGGCAACCCACGATAGCCCCAGCAAACCGTGTGCAATCGGTCTCTTGAACGGTCCCTGGGCCGCAAACTGGTGGTCAACATGCAATGGATTGAAATCACCGGTCATTGCTGCGAACTGCACAACATCCACCTCGGTTACCGTCCGGGATGGCGTGGTCCAACTGTCACCTACATTGAGATCTTCAAACTGGAGAGCTTTCAAAATGATCCCGCTTGAGAATTCCACCCGGAAAGATGTGAAACATGCGACAAATGGAAAAACTGGCGCAATCCAGTAATTTAATTGGACAAATCAAGGAGTCAATTCGGTGAGCCCCTTTTTCAATCAGTCCATGGAAAGAAGGGCCATTGCCGTCCCGTAACAGCGTCCCAATTCGTGGGAATCGACAAAACAGCCATCCAGTTCCGGTAAACCGGCGATGATTTTCTGTTGCTGTTCCGCCAACATCTCCCGCTTTGGCCCCAGGATGGCCCGGATCGCTTCGCTGCGACCGCGCATGTCATACCAGAAGAAAAACCCACCGTAAGCCATGTTTGAGGTGTGGTTATCATACTTGTACCCGGAAGCCAGGTGACGATGCTGTTCCAGCGAATTTTCTACTGCGGCAACGAGGTCGGACTGCTGTTTCGCTCCCCAGCGAACCAGCGCCAGTTCGCAAACCGGCATTCTCCCGGCTGAAGAAGCAAGCATCCGCTTTTCTTCGGCCGGGTTTCGCTGTTTTTTCCTCCGCTCCGAATAATAGGGATAGGTGCCGTTGCTGGCCCGGTCACGCAGCAGGGATTCCAGTCCCCGGTCAATTTTTTTCCGGTCCAGTGTCAGCCCCGCCTCGTGGGCCTCATGCAAGGCACATAGCGCTGTGGCGGTAACAAATGGATTGTTGTACTCGTGATACCAGTTGCCCGTCTTGAGCTGGATCGATTCCAGTGACTCAACCGCCAGACGCTGTTTTTCCTTCAGCCCCTCGACTTGCGCGGCCAATTCGGGGACCCGTGACAGCCGGGACAGAAAACGGAGACGGTAGGCACAGGCCCAGAGAATTTCATCCCGATCGGCCCGGTTCAGATTCGATTCGTTGGTCACGAATTTTTCAGCACGCTGGATGGCAGCCGAAAGCCTCTTGCGTTGATCAGGCAGCTGCCGATGGGCCTTGATCAGGGCCATCCCTGCCAGCGAAGTAACCGCGACATAAACATTGGGCAGACTGTCAGTGCCCCCAAAGTCATAATCAGAATCGACAAATCCGCCATCCATCCGCTGCATGCCAAGCAGAAAATCGATCGAACGCTGGAGCAATTTGTTCTTGTCGTAAACAGCTGGGGGAGCCGCGCTACCTACCGATTCAAGACCGGCCTGAAGCGCCTGGTCCGGCAGGGAACGAAAGACCTCGAATCCACGATAGAAGGGGCCCAGTCCCTGCGATTCCAGCGAGGCTTTCCAGGCCAGGGGATGATCGGGTTCCACCTTGGCAGCTTCCTCCCATCGCTTCCTGGCCAGCTCGTGGTCTCCCCGGCGAAATGCGATCATTCCGCTAAGCAGGAGATTCTCGGCGTTCCTTTCAAAACCATCGCCCACCGGATCGACCCATTCGGATTCCGTTCGCGAAAACCGTTCGAAATAGCCGGGGGCCTTTTTGATTCGGACCTGGGTCCCCTGCCTCGCCAGGTGGTCCTGCAACAGTTTCTGCAGCCAACCGTAATGCAAGGTAGTCAGTCGATCCACCTTTTGGATCACTTTCCTGTCGGACGTCAGGATCAGAAATCCCGGTTCGACGAACTGGAAAGGTCTCACCCCCAAAGGGATCTCCTGGCGGCCGGGAACCGAACGGAGGGGAATAAAATGCTTATTCAGAATTTCGATCAGTGGTGGCCAGGAAAAAGGACCACCGAGCATGTATCGGTCAATCTCCACCTTGCGGTCCATGAACGTCCCGGGAACGGTCGAGATGTACCAGAAAACCGGCTTGCCGGTTTTCCCCGACTCAGCCAGCGCAACCTTGAGGGATTTGGACCACTGGACCGCCGAGCCGATCCTGCGGGAAACCGGATTGGGCTCCACGCGCTTGATCTTGGTTGAGTTCTGCGCCAATGCGATTGAAGATATCCAGACTCCATTGAGCCAAAAGGCAGCCAGCAGAATACCGCATTGGGTCCACCGGGATACCGTTGTGCAACCGCTTGGCTGGATCCAATGGCAGAGTGACTTGGCTGGGGAGACCGATTTTGGAGCAGTAGGCATCAAAGCGTCCAACCTTTTCGATATTCCTTGTGGATGAATGCCTGCGCCCCCTCGTCATTTTTGACCTTCAGGTTTTTCGCGTCCCACTCAATCGGTTGCTGGCTGCGGAACGAGGCGACCCCCAACAGAACACATTCGGTCAGCGCACCGGAGTAATCAAAGTTGCAGGTAGTTGTTTTGTCATCCCGAATCGCCTCCACCCATTCCCGGTGATGGCCTACTGACTTGGGGATCCATTGCTTGGGACGCCTGGCATCTGCGAACTTTTCGACCGGCAACAGAACATGCTGACCATAGTTGGACAGGATCATCCCTTTTTCCCCGATAAACAGTTGACCGGAAGACCAATTGAGTGGCTTGCCCTGGCCGTCTTTCAGCTCGGCAAGTTGAGGGGGCCGCTTGCCACCGTCATACCAGGTCAGCCGGACGGGAGGCATCTCACCACGGGCCGGAAAATCGTAATCAACGATGCACCACGAGGGGGGAGTCACCTTATCCAATGGGTTGCCCCGGGCACTGACGCGGGTAGGATGCCGAAGCTTCAGCGCCCAGTGAGTCAAATCCATGTAATGGCATCCAAAATCTCCCAGGGCACCTGCGCCGTAATCCCAGTAACGGCGCCAGTTGAAGGGATGGACATTTTTGCAGTATTCCCTTTCAGCGGCCGGACCCAGCCAGAGATCCCAATCAACGTTGCGGGGTTTCTCCGCCGGTTCCAGCCGAGCCCCCGTGTACTGGGCATTGGACCAGACGTGCGCCTCACGAACGGTCCCAATCATGCCCCCCTGAACGGCTTCCACCACCCGTCGATAATTGTCCAGCGAGTGGATCTGGGTTCCCATCTGGGTCTTCAACTTGTTCTTGATGGCGAGCTCTGCCAGAACCCGGGCTTCCTTGACGGTGTGGGTCAACGGTTTTTCACAGTAACAGTGTTTTCCCATTCGCATTGCCATCGCAGCCGCCGGAGCGTGCGTGTGGTCGGGTGTTCCCACGACCACCGCGTCAATTTTTTCGGACTCTTTTTCGAGCATCACGCGAAAATCGCGGTACTTCCTCACCGGTTCGTAAGAGGTCGCACCTTTTTCCAGCAGGTTGGCATCAATATCGGCAATGGCCACGATATTCTGACTTTTCAGGGCCGCGATATTGGCACCTGCCCGATTGGTCGCTCCGACACAAGCCAGGTTGAGACGCTCATTGGGAGACTTGGACGCAGCGGAAGCCACGGGATTGACGAAATACCCTGCCGCCCCGGCAGCGGCACCAACCCCAACGAATTTCCGACGATTCAGCATGATAAAATCCTCGCACGAACTGGATGTCCCGACGCCCGCCGCCACCATCGGTCCGGCTTCGGGCGGGCACGTTACCCATAGGCTAACCCTGATCGATGCCGAATTAAAGCGATCCAACCGAAATTGGCGGGATCGATTCTGGTTTACGAGGCCCCAAACGAGACAGTTATGAAGGGTTACGAAAGGGGCAAAGATTCACCCCCCAGCCTTGAGACAAAAACAGGCTGGATTTCCGGCGCATAACGTTGGACGCCTCACTTTGCAAAAAGTGGCTCGGATCAGACTTTCTCTGATCGCTTTTGATCGGCTATTTTCATCCTAGTACGCCCGTAAAAAGTCCAATGACAACGGGCAACGGCCGCTGCGATCCTCTGACAGGCTTGCAGCTCACCGCTTCGGCAAGCCGCGTCGGGCCGGCTCCCGGAATCTGAGCGATAAAGTACCCGGTTGGCCGCGTGTGAAAACCGTTTCAGTTCCTCTTTGAATCCTGCTTCCTCGCCCCAACCGTGTCCGCTTTCGAGCAGGTGCTGACAGAGGGCGGCAACCGTCTCCTTGCCCTTGAATGGGCAACGCTTTTTCAGTTTTCCCAGCAACGTCAGCGTGGCAAGGATTCTGCGCCGAGTGGAGCCGATACCGCCAATCCACCAACACAGCAGCCACCCGCAGACCACCAGCTGTTTCCTGAAGATCCACAGGGCCAGTACCAGGAGCAGGCCGGTGCATACTTCCAACGGGTGTCCTGTTATCCAGCCAGCCGCCGACAGGCCCCAGCTTTCCAGTCGCTGCCAAAGCGTGACCTTGCTACGGGGAGGTTCATAGCCGGGAGTCGGCTCAACGGTCACCCAATCCATCCCGTTGACCCGGACTTCCAACCAGAAATGGAGATGACAGGGTTTGACGATGGATTGCCCCGAGTAGGCATCGTAATCCTGGGGCCCAACGTAAAATCCATTTACCAGCCGGGTTTCAATTCCCTGGGATCTCAACATCAGCGCCGCGGTAGTTGCGAACAGGTAATCCGGACCGGATCGGGTCTCGAGAAAGCGCTGGATCGGGGAAAGATCTCTTTCCGTCAGACAAACGGGGCTGTCAGGATCGTGCAGAAATTCATCCCGTAAAAACTGAAGGATCACTTTCACTTTTGCCCAGTCCGTCTGGCACTCACGGGTCAACTCAACAGCCTGCCGGGAAACAGTTTTCATCTCATTCAAGTCAGCAGTCTGGCAATAGGGAGAGCTCTGACGCACCAGCGACATTTCCCGGCTGTCGAGGTTGCCATAATTGACTCCCCTGGAAATCAGGTGATAGGTGGCCAACTCAGGAATGGAGTCCCGTCCCCTGAAACGGATTGCACCATCCGGTGTCCAGCCAAAAAACCCGCAGTCTTCGCACTTGTCGAAATGCCAACCCGCAAGGGAAGAGGAAGCAAGAACCCGATCAGTCGCAAGCCGCATCACCCTGACGGAATGGTATTCGTATCCCTCAAAGAAGGGATGCCGGGGAGGGGCGGATCCCTGTTGATCCCTGCTGACAGGCAGTTTTGTTCCGCCACGACGGACCCAGAATTTACCGTTTACTTCCGAACCGACCAGCTTCCGCCGCCGGGTAGCTGCAACCTTCTGGCTGACCGACCAGTCCAGTCCATCAAACTGGTCGAAGTATCGAAGAGCCAACCGGATCGGCACCGGCCCCTCCAGATAAAACAGGGCATTCGATTTTTTTTCATCGACCGCCTGCATTGAATCGGGCAATCCGCGCAGAGTCCGAAAGGTCCTCCCCGCCTGTTCAGATTGAATGATCTTTTGATGGGCATGCTGCATCTTGACGTCGTCTGGCGAAAACGCCCTTTCGGACTTCCTGTTCGGTAGCAGCGGTCGATCGTATTGGTCCTGCTGAATGTCAAACAGGCTTGGCCGCGTCGATTCCAGGAACAGGTCGGACTCCACCGGCCCAACGGTGGTTGCATGGTTGCGAGCTGCCACAAAGAAATCCCCGGCTCCCACCCCCGAGCGGGAAAACGGGTCAGAAAACCGGCTGCCGCCGGAGGTTGGCATGATTCCACTGAGGGTTTGCACTACCTTTTGATGGTTCCATCCCACCAGCAGAGCGACTGGCAGCAGCACCCCGAGGACCATTACAAAGGACCCGGACCGGATTCTGAAGTTGGTCTCAACCGAGGCGGGCATATGAACTTGCAACCGCCGCCAATGGCGGCTCAAAAGCCACCAGACCCCCACGACCAGGTAAGACAACGTAACGAGGTAAACAGCGAGGGTTTCGGCAAGGGCAGTGGCAAAAAACACGAGAAAAAAACTGAACAACACCGAAAGCTGATTGAAACGTTCCGGGCTTTTTCCAGGCCAGACCACCAGGTAGATGGCGACGTTCTGGCAGAGCTGCAACATCAGGATTTCGCTCGCTTCGCCCCATCCGCGGAAACGCATCAAAAAGTGGGTCACAACGGGAAAAGCCAACAGGCCCCCCAACAGGATCCTTGAAGCAAATCGTCCACCGCCAAACCCGGACGGCAGAAACAGAAACATCCCGCAGGCCAATGACAGCATGATCAGCAGGTCCGTGATCAGGATCCATCGCCCCGGGTGCAGGAACGATACCCACCGAATTTGGAACAGTGCCAACATCGCAACCAAGGCCAGCAGCAAAACAAGATGCGACTCGGACCGGTGGACGGTACTGGACCGGGCTTCACTGCCAGGATTCAGTTCGCCGTTCATCCGCTTACCTGCCAGACTTTTTGGCATCCCCGCACCCACTCCTTCGAGAGCGAGGCATGCAGTCGATTTCCACCGGGGACCGAGATCCAGCAACGAACCGGCTTTTCCTCATCGGCCCCGCCTGGTTCGGAAGACTGCCCCACCAGGACCGCGCGCACCGCCGAGGGAAATTTCTCGAAAAAGGATGGTGAAGAAGAAACCACGAATTGGAGTTCCGATTTTTCTGTTACTGGCACAATTTCCGAAGCCATGGATAGCGAATCCATTTTTTCGACTGAAATCCTGTCCATCGCCTGGCGAAAGGAACCCTCGCGTGCGTCGATCCGCAAATCCAGTCGACCGACTTGAAAAGCGACGTCGTACCCATGGGCATGAAACTCGGAACAGATGGACGCCGCCACCCGAAGACAATCCTCCCTCCATTTCGCGGTTCCTTCCCCGGCATCCGCAACGACCATCACCCGCTCCCGGGCCGGTGATTGCCGATCACAGACAACCAAACGGTCAAATCGGGCGGTTTGCCCCCAGTGAACCAGCCGCAGCGAATCTCCTTCCCGGTAGGGTCGAACACCAATGCGATCCCCCGAGTTTCCCGAACGATCCGAACAGGACTCCGAAACCAGCTGATGGCTTCCCGATAAAGGAGGAATCGATCCCAGTTTGCTGATCTGCGGCCAGACGATCAGGTGCTGATGGACGGAAACCGTTTTCCGGGAAAACCAGAGTCCAAAAGGAAAACCACACGAAAGCTGTGGCGGCTCGAGAGGAAAAAGTCCACGGTGTGGAGGATCATAGTCCCAGACAAAATCGGATGTGGCACACCCTTGCACGCGGGCCAGCGCGATCGCAATTTCGTCCTCGCCGTGGACCGCCCCACGAAAAAAACCTTTTTCCACTGCCAAACCCCAGATCGGCAGCCACAATCGGTTCCGGATCAGCAGATGAACCTTGAGTCTGTTTTTTTCACTGCAACGTTTTCGATCAAAACGCAATTCCGCAGAGACAGCGGCCATTGCAATCAGGGGCCAGGTGATTCCCATCACAATCAAAACAACGATCACGGCGAACACCATCCACATCGGGGGGGAGACACTGGTAGCGACCAACGCCGCTCCCACCGCCGCCACGACCAGCCAACCCAGCGGAGTTCTCAGGCAATCGGTCATGACCGTGGCTCCGGAAATTGCTTCCGGGGCGAAAAAAAGGAGTCCCTCATCCTGCTTGCTCCCACCACCTAATTCAGAGGCACCGCAACCTGGTCCAGAATCTCATCAATGATGCACCGCTGTTCTTGAGGATCGCCGGGAACCCGAAGCTCCAAAACGGGGTGGGCGCTCGCCCGAATGTCGTCCGGCGTGACAAAATCCCTTTGATCGAGGAACGCCATGGCCTGGGCTACCCGTTGCCAGGTAATCAGGCCCCTGGGACTGAGCCCCAGTTCAATCAGGGCATGGGTGCGAGTTGCCCTCGCCAGGTCAACCAGGTAACGACGAACTTTCTCGACAACCTGGATTCCCGCTACTTCATCCTGAATCCTGGCAAGGCTCTCCAGCGACAATGCGGGAGAAAGCCCGCTTTTCTGGTTGGACCGTCCGATATTGGCCTCCAGCAGATCCACCTCACACTCCGTATCGGGATAACCAATCCGCAGCTTCATGGCGAACCGGTCCAGTTGTGCCTCTGGAAGCGGATAGGCTCCGTGACTTTCTACGGGATTCTGTGTGGCCACTACAAAGAACTGCTCGGCCAATCCAAAAGTCTGGTTGTCGACGGTTACCTGACGTTCCGCCATCGCCTCGAACAGGGCACTCTGGGTGCGAGGAGTGGCCCGGTTGATTTCGTCCGCCAATAGCACATCCGAAAAGACAGGCCCTTGGCGAAATTCGAATTCCCGGGTTTTCTGATTGAGAATGCTGAAACCGGTAATGTCTCCGGGCAGCAGGTCGGGAGTGCACTGAATCCTTGCGAACTGGCCGCCAATCGATTGGGCAATTGCCTTTGCCAGCGTCGTCTTGCCCAGCCCCGGAAGATCGTCAAACAGGAGGTGTCCTCTGGCCAGGATGCAGGCAATGACCTTTTCGACAACCTCTGCCTTGCCGATCAGTGTCTGATTCAAATTTGTTCGCAACGGAACGATTGCTTCCTGGGAACGGGCTAGGTCCATGATGATCATTGGCTAATCTGATGAAAAAGGAATTCGCACCAATTGTTCAGACTAACAACCGATTGTGAAGAATTGAAAAAGGCCCCCTCGAAGTTGACGAAAAGAGGGATCCGGTGCCCCTGAATTCCGCATTCAGGACGCGAACGAAAACCAGTTCCCTACCGATGCCCTGGCCGGCACTCAAAATCAGTCGCGGCTCCTGGCAAGGGAGCTGTGCAGTCAGTCGGCGTGCCAACACGGGTGGACGATACAGCTTGGGCCACCACGACACCGGGGGGCAACCTGGTCCCCGGCAGAACGTCAAAATCATGGGTGCAAGAATGCGGGGCACCTGGACCGGTCAAATTTTGGCCAACCGATGATTGCGGGCATTTTGGGAGCCGGTACAAGCCAGGCAGCAGGAATGCTGCAAAAACCGCGAAACCAATCATGCCAACAGCAGCAAAAAAAACGCTGATTGTCGTTAAAAAAAACCGGGAAGCAGGCTCGTCTAGCCAAAGGCTGCGATAGCAGCCTCGCCATCGTCGTAGAGATCGAGGACTTTCCCGAGATTCATCAGGTTGAAAACTTCCATCACACTGGGATTGATCGAGCAGATCTTCATTGTGACGTTCTTCTTTTTGCAGGCTTTTTCAAGGAACACGACCTTGCCGATCATGGACGAGGACATGAAGGAAATGGTCCCGAAATCAAGCAACAGTTTGCCACCTTCGTTCTGATCCACCAAAGCGTTCAACTCGTCGGCCACCTCATTAATCACAGCTTCATCAAGCATTTTTGCTTCTTCAAACCCGGCGACAACGATATCACCTACGTTTCTTGACGTCACGGCCATGTTCTACCTCAAACTGCTTTCTCAAGGATCAATCAACCAGGTCTCCTCGACGGGAACCTGCCGATTGGGGGTGGATTTCAGAATCCGAGTATAACACAGGAAGACGCTGTGCAAATCACCGTAGTTATGTTGAAATGGTTGAAAGTCAAACTCGGCGGTTTCCTTTCCTTTCACGGGTCTTCCCATGTTGCGTCAATTATCACTGACGATCCTGTTGATCGGCTGCGGTTCCAGTACGGTTTTCGGTCAGCAACCAAATCCAGATCGAAAACCTGTGGTCGTGACTGACAAGGCCCTTGAGATTCACCGCAGCGGGTTTGTTTTCGACGGACACAATGATCTCCCCTGGGCCATCCGGACGAACGGATCCTCCAGTTTCAAAAAGGTCGATATTTCCAAACCGCAACCCCGGTTTCATACCGATATCGATCGACTCCGCAAGGGAAATGTGGGAGCCCAGTTCTGGTCAGTCTATGTTCCAAGCAGCACGATGAAAAAAGGGACCTCCCTTACCGATACCGTGCAGCAGATTGACCTGGTGAAGAAAATGGTGGAACGGTATCCGGAGACCTTTCACCTAGCGCTGAGCTACGAGGATATCCTGGAAGCCCGCAAAGCGGGAAAAATCGCCTCGCTGATCGGCATCGAGGGGGGCCACTCGATTGAAAACTCGATCCAGAACCTGCGGCGACTGTTCAAAAGAGGTGCCCGCTACATGACCCTCACGCACTCAGACACCCTCGACTGGGCGGACTCGGCTACGGATGAACCTCGGCACGACGGTCTGTCACTGTTCGGTGAAGAGATCGTGCGGGAGATGAATCGTCTCGGCATGCTGGTGGATATCTCGCACGTATCGCCTGCCACCATGAAGGACACGCTGGCCACCTCGCAGGCACCGGTCATTTTTTCCCATTCCTCGGCCCGGGCGGTAGCCGATCACGTGCGGAATGTTCCGGACGAGATCCTGAAACTGACCCGCAAGAACCGGGGTGTGGTGATGGTCAATTTTTTCTCCGGCTTTATCGAACCCGAATCGGCCCGTCGCATGTCTGCCATGTTCGACGTGATACGGGACCTCAAGAGCCGGTTTCCGGATGAGGACGAATACCGCAGTGAAATGCTCAAGTGGCGAAAAGCCAACCCGGTGCTCCCGGGCACCGTCCATGACCTGGTGGATCATATCGATCATATCGTCAAGGTAGCGGGAGTGGATTCGGTGGGGATCGGATCCGACTACGACGGGGTGTCCACCCTGCCGTTTCAACTGGAGGATGTATCGACCTACCCGGTCGTCACGCAGGAACTGCTGAACAGGGGATATTCCAAACAGGATATCCACAAGATCATGAGCGGCAATATCCTGCGGGTAATCCAGGAGGCGGAAAAGGTCTCCCGACAACTTTCCACCAGGAAGTAAAAAGAGGAATGGCTCCCTCTGCCAGGTGGATTTGCCAGTTTTTACGGATTCCTGGACCTTTTGAATCAAGAGAGCGAAACCAGGAAGCCCATCCATCGTAAACATACAAGGAGCGAAACGACAGATTCCATCTCGCCGCTTGAAAAACTGCCATCGAGCATTTTCCAACAAACCCGAATCGACCGCCCTTTTTTTCCCACGTTTCCGGTTTTCCAACTGCCGCCTCGAACGCGACTGCACCCGATTCCAAGTACCAGCCACATTCATCAAACGTCATGAGTTCCGGCCCTTCCCTCGTTCAGAAACTGCAAAGGCTGCAGTCCTTGGAAAAACGGTGGTTGCTTCTTTTTTCGGTCAGTGTTTTTCTTTCCCTCTCAATCTGGACATTGTTGCTGGGTTGTCTTGTTGATTTTTACCTGCGGCCGGACAACCTTTTTCTGCGATTGCTGCAAACCGCCTTGCTGACGGGCGTGTTCGTGGATGCAGCACGGCGGTTCCTTCTGCCGGTAGTGAATTTCCGCCGTGGATTGATTGATGTTGCCCGGGCACTCGAATCGAGTCACCCGGCTTTAGGAAACCGACTGAGCGTCGCTACCGATTTTCTGCAGGCCAAAACCGAAGAGGGATCGTCCCAGTTGCGTCAAAAGGTCATCCAGAGAGCCGAGGCGGAATTGGATCGTTTAAGCCTGGTGAATGAGGTCAGCAAGAGGTGGCCGCTGAGGGCACTGTGCCTGCTGGCAACTACCGGTTTGATCGGTTCGGCATTCCTGGTTTCCAGCCCACAGGAATCCCTGTTCGCAATGCAACGCGCAGTGGCCCCTTTTTCCAAGACCCCCTGGCCCTCGTATAACGACCTGGATTTTGAGGATCTTCCGGGGAAAATTGCCACGGGTGACGTTCTGGTCTGCAGGGTCGTTGATCGGAATCAGCGTCTGCCCGGTCGGATTCAGCTTGAAATCGAAGATGACCAGGGATTGCGTGTCCGCCAGATGGAAGTGGAGCACCCTGGTGCCATTTATCAAATCAACAACGTGACCCGGTCGCTGCGGATCCGGGCTACCGGAGGTGACGATACCACGGAATGGCACCACGTATTGGTGGAGTCGCCCCCGCGGGTTGGGTCCCTGACCATCGATTCCCTCCCGCCTTCCTACTCGGGGCTCGCACCCGGGAACGTATCTCCTTTTCAGAAGATCTGGTCGGGCTCCTCGGTTTTCATCCGGGGCACCGCCAACCGGCCTTTTGCATCCGGGCAAATCGTTTTGCTACCAGCGGGCTCCAGGTTCCCGGTTCCGTTTGGCCGAACCGGAACATTTTCCTACCCGGAAACAGAAAGACTGACCCTGACCTCCAATACCGAGTTCCGTATCGAGTTATCCGATTCCGACGGACTGACCGGAGGCAGGCAGCGACTTTACCGAATCCCCGTCAGAAAGGACGAACCACCAGTTGTCGAGATATTCGACAGAACGGGCCGCGAGCTTTATGCCCCCACAGACCCGGTTGAAATCGAGATCATTGCATCGGACGACATGCAACTGCAAAGCCTGAAACTGCGATGGCTGCAGTCGGGGCGGCAGATCAAGGAGAAAAAGATTCCCCTGCCGCCGCACGCGCCTCTTCCCGCCTCATCCACCACCCGCTTTCAGACTGATTCCATGCTGCTGGTTCAGCTGAATGAACTCACAATTCCGGATACTTCCAGCACGGTCCTACTGGTCGCCGAGGCAATGGACCGTGCGGGAAACGTCTCAAAGTCCGACCGATTGTCTCTCCAGATCGGCAGCCCCGAAGACCTGGAAAACCACGGCCTCAGGCAGTTGAACCAGATTCATGAAGAAGTCGAGAAAGCCCTTCAGGCCCAGCAGGATGCTATCCACTTGCGCACCCTGATCCTGAAGAACCTGTCCGAGGAAACAGCGGATCCCACTCTGAACCAGCGACTGCAGTCACTTCTCCTTGGGCAGGCCGCCGTCGAAAACACGCTGTTTGGAGCCGGGGGGCTGATTGAGAAAAGCAGTTCCTTCCTCCAATCAAGCGGTAAGGGAGGGCCGAATACTCTCAACCGGCGTCTGGAAATCCAGCGGACCATGGAATGGATCAACAGGATCCAGCAAACCGCGCGACAAGCTTCCAGCACGTGCAATGCCGCCCGGGGTTTATCAGGTGATCCCCGTGAAACAGCCAGGCAATTGAAAAAAGCGGTGCCCCTCCAGGCGGAAATCCTGGAGGTGTTGAGCGAACTGGCGGGATCCATTGATGCCAGGACGAGGCTCAGATCTTGCCTGGCCGAACTGCAATCCATTCTCAGTCGACAGAAGGGCGTTCGTTCCGAAACCATGCTCCTTCAGGCTCAGACCCTTGGAAAAGACCTGCGCACGGCCCCCGGTGTTGAATTCAATCGGCTGGTCAATGCCCAGAAGGGTATTCGCAGCAGGCTGAATGAAGTCAGTTGGGGCCTGCTCCAGGATGCGGATCAACTCGATTCCCTGCCGCTGAAAAGCCTGGCCGAGCGGACCACCCTGATCGAAGCCAATGCAAGGGCCGCCACCTCCCAACTGGAAGAAATCCGCCTCGGACTGGCACTGCAGTCGATCGAACAGGTCATCTCGGGACTGGAGGAGGAACTCCAGTCCGGCGCCAGCGGGACGGAGAGCGTCCCACCCTCAAGCAGCTCCACGATTCGCAACGCCAAGGACGGGCTGCAGCAACTAACTCCCCTGAGAAATAAAATCACCGGGCAACTGTCCAAATGGGAATCCCTGACGCCTGAAGAAAAAGAACAGTTGCTTCAATCGATTTCCGAACTCCAGGATCGGCTCGGACAGTTCGCGGATCAACATCGTTCCACCCTTTCGGAAAAATCCAACCGGAAGTTGCGGGAAATCCGGAAGCTTCTCGATGCAGTCCGTCAGGACCTCGCTCTCGGTAACCTGCAAAAAGCCCGTTCGGCCATTACCACCACGGAACAGGCCCTGAACCGTATCGCTGCCGAACTGGATTCCAGACTAGCCGAAACCAGCAGGCAGGAACGGTACCAGCGACTGCAGGAACTGCAGCAGGAATTTCTCCGCTGGCAGAAAAAAGAACAAATGCTGGAATCCACCCTGCAATCCCATCCCGCCAGTGAGTTCCCCGTACATCGAGATTCCCTCCTGCAAATACAACGGGAAATTTCAGCTGACATGGAACGGTGCCAAAAGGTACATGCTGATCTTTTTGCCCTCTCCACTCAGCTCGATGCCCTCATAAAACTGTCTGGAAGGCTCGAAACAGACCTTGAAAACAGCATGCGGAATCCCGCTCTTTCTCATGCCAAATCGATCATTCAGCAGCTGGAGCATCTGATCGAACAACCGGTCCAACCCCCTGACGAAAATGGCCAATCGGTACCGCCCAAAAACCAGCAGGAGAACGGGGCAAACGGTGGCTCCCCGGATATTCAGATCAGTGAATTCGAAATCCAGCTGATCCGGCTGACCCAGGAAGAGATCCTTGCTGAAACCAGGCGTATCGAACTTGCCCAATCCGGGGATTTGCCCCCCGCTGAGCGTCACCAACTGCAGCAGGCAACGCTCCGATTGGCCGATCGACAGGCGGGGTTGATCGCAACATTGCAAAAATACCTTGGTCCAGCCGATGCGAAAATCCAGCCCGACAAGTCTCCGCAACCTCTGCCTGACAAGATTCCTGACATTCCCGATATCCCCGGATTCGATTGTGGCTCCCAGCCCCCGTTTCAGGACCCGGCTGAACAGGACCCAGTCGAACAGCAGGCGGCTGAAAAACGCACCAATCGGGAAACCGGTAACTCAGCCAGGAAACCGGACATACGGTCTTCCAGCCCTTTTGCCAAACAGGGAGAAGACCTGGGCGAAAGCCCGGACTCGGCACGCAACCGGCTCAATTCGATCCGTGAAAAAATGGAATCGGTTCAACAACTGTTGATCCAGCGAAAAACAGAGCGTGAAAACCAGTCAATTCAAAACAATATCATCACCGAACTCAGGCAATTTGCCACGGACCAGCAGAAACAGTCGGTTAAACAGTCGTCGAAACAGAACAGCGGCAGTGAGACCCAAAAGGGAAACCAGGCAGCCAAAAGCTCTCAGGCGACCCAACCCGTGGGCTCGGACGTAGAAAACAGCAACAATCAAAAAAGTGAAGAGATTCAAAAAAGAGTGGACAAGATCTGGGGGCATCTGCCGAACAGGATTCGTCGGCCGGAGTTGAACATTCGTTCGGATGACTTCCTGCCAAATTACCGGGACCTGATCAAGGAGTACTTTAAAAGGCTGGCCAGGGAACCGGTGGATCGATGACTCGTCAGGGAACGGTTCTTGACTTCCAAAATACTGTTGACAGGTTACTGCGGGAATTCCTGATGTCCGACCGCATCACAAGGCACGACAACCGGAACCGGCAGATGCAAAATCAGATGGCTCCCAATCATCCGGAGGAAACAAACATGAAAAAGATGGCAACCTGCTACCGCCTGAACAAAGGAGCCAACCTGGGGATGAAAAATCAACCTCGCACATTCGGTGGATCCGTTTGTCGAAAGACCGGTTGCGGTACGATCCGTTGCCGTTTCGCCCTGGCGATTGCGGTATTGCTGGTGGCCGGTTGCCTGCACCCCCTCATGGCGAGGGACTCGCAGGGAATTACCAAGAGGACCGAGCAGGCGATTGATGCGGGGCTGACCTTTCTTTCCGGCAACCAGAACGAAAACGGCTCGTTTGGCGAGGGAGCCAACGCCGGTAATGTCGGAGTGGTCAGCCTGGCGGGGATGGCGTTCATGTCCCAGGGAAGCCTGCCGGGCAAAGGCAAATACGGGAACGAGTTGAAAAAAATTGTCCGCTTTCTGCTCAACCATTGCCAGGAAAACGGGTTCATCAACAACCCGATGAGCGAAACCCATGGTCCCATGTACGGACACGGTTTTGCCACTCTTTTCCTTGCCGAGGCCTATGGTGCCTACCCGAATCCGGAGCTGCGGTCGAAACTCGGAAAAGCCATCCAGCTGATTATTGACACCCAGAACCCGGAGGGTGGTTGGCGATACCAGCCGCAGCGTTCGGACGCTGATCTGTCGGTCACCATCTGCCAGGTCATGGCCTTGCGGGCAGCCAGGAACGCAGGCATCTACGTTCCCAATTCCACCATCCAGCGTTGCGTCGACTACGTGCGGAAAAGCCAGAACCCCGACGGCGGATTTCGCTACATCCTCAAACCGGGCAGCAGCGCTTTTCCCCGGACAGCGGCTGGAATCGTTGCCCTTTACAGCGCCGGCATTTACGAGGGCCCGGAAATCAGCAAGGGGCTTCAGTACCTCGAGGATCATCGCCCGGGCCGGGAACCGGGGCTGGAAGAATCCCATTATTTTTACGGTCACTACTACGCGGTGCAGGCCATGTGGCAGGCCGGAGGCAAAAGATGGAAAACCTGGTACCCTTCGGTGCGGGATGAGTTGCTCGAACTGCAAAACAGCCAATCCGGCAGCTGGACAGATCCTGTCTCGGAAGAATATGGAACCGCCATGGCGAGCATCATCCTGCAGATGCCCAACAACTACCTGCCCATCTTCCAGAGATAGAAACTTCCGGTTCAACAACTTAAGGAAAGATCACGTTGTTCCCTGACTCGGCAAAAAGCAGCTGCCAATGCCTGAACGCAAAGCCCCGTTGCAGGCTGCCGATTCTCCCTGCCCGTACAAATCCCACAACGCGTTTGATTTCCCTTGGGCTGCTGGCTGCCGCCACCCTGCTGTTTCCTGCCGGCAGGCTGGAAGCCGACCAGACACTCAAGCTTCCTGACGGGACGCAGCGCTCCTTTGCCCTGCACTCGATGGATGCCGAAGGCAACCTGACCGGACTCAAGGGGGGCAAAAAGGAGATCGTCAAAAAGGGAGATTGGATACGGCTGGGTCACCCGGTCGCCGGAAGCCGGCTGGATTCGGTTCTGTTGCGAAACGGTTCAGCTATCGCCTGCGTGGTGCAATCCCTGGATCAGGAGAGCATCCGCATCGAGTCCCGCCTGTTTTCAAACCGTTCCCTGCCGACAACCGCCGTCGTCGGCATTCTGTTCCGACAATCCAGGGACCCGCTGCGGAGGTTCCAGGCTGCTGACAAGGCATTTGAAATCAGGTCCAGTGCCGAGCTTGCCCTCTTAAATGGTGATTTCGTCAGCGGAACCCTGAACAGCAACACTTCCCGGAATGCCCTGACACTCAATATTGGTTCAGGTGGGCGGACCATTCCACTGGACCAACTCGCAGCCATCTACCTGCCACGTGATATCCCTTCTTCCCCGGAACCAACCCCCAGGAAAACGGCCTCGCAGATCGGTTTTCAGGATGGCTCCCAAATTGGCTATCGCAATCTGACTATCCGGGAAAACGAACTGCTCTTCAACCTGTGGGAAGGACTGGAATTGACCGTCCCACTCCGGATTCGCGATCAGCCGGTCTGGAAACAGGTTCGCTATCTCCAGCCCGCCCTGGAATCCTGTCGCTGGTTGAATGAAAGTGAGACGGTGCGCATCACAGACTCCCTCAGCCGAACTTTCCTCAAGACTCGCTGGAACCGGAACGCAGCCAATGGGCCGCTTTTGTGCCAAGGTCAGCTGTTTGAGCGCGGGCTCGGCACCCGACCCAACTCCCAGGTCATTCATTCGGTAGGGCCGCAGGACAGGAAATTCCGCGCGGAACTGAGTCTCGATGATTCGGCAGCCGAACTGGGCAACGCTACCTGCCGTGTCGCACTTTTCACGAAGGATGGAAAATGGAAATCGGTAGGGAAACCGTTGAAAATCAGCCGGTCCAGTGGGCTGCAGAAGATCGAAGTTGAGGTCTCCGGCTGCCGGGCCATCGGGCTGGTGACCACCACCGGAGAAAACGGGACAGTGGGTGGCCGGGTGAACTGGCTGGATGCCCGCTTCCACCGCTGATAACGGACGTTCGAACCCAATGCCAAAGCCCAACCGCAGCGGCCGATTTTGCAAGCTCCTTTTCCACCACAGGTTCAAGCCTGGTTTTCCCGGAACAGTGATTTGCGAGGGGCAAGTCGCCGGAACTTTCCGCAGACCCTGCCTTTTGGAGCAGGCTCTGGTATGATCAGCAAAGACAGAAAATGCACCCGGGAAGCCACTAACATGCCAAACTTCTGGTTGATGAAAACCGAACCCCACGCCTACTCGATCCAGGACCTGGCAAAGGAAAAAAAGAAAACCACCCACTGGGATGGTGTCCGAAATTACCAGGCTCGAAACTTCATGCGGGACGAGATGAAAATCGGCGATGAAGTCCTGATTTATCACTCCAATGCCAAGCCCCCGGGTGTCGTGGGCAGGGCCCGGATTGTCAAGGAAAGCTACCCGGATTTCACGGCCTGGGACCCCAACGACAAACACTACGATGAAAAGAGCACACCCGATAATCCGCGTTGGTTCATGGTGGACATTCAATTGGTCGAAATTTTTCCCAGGGAAATCGGACTACCGGAATTGAAAGAGACGAAATCTCTGGAGGGGATGGTTTTGCTGCAAAAAGGCTCCAGGCTTTCCGTACAGCCTGTGAAAAAGAAAGAATACGACACGATCCTGAAAATGGCGTCCCGCTAACCCGGCTGGCATTTCCACGAGGCGAAATTCCACCAACCCGCTGACTGTTGGAGAGGTCGTTCCCAAAAATCGCCGGCAGGTTCGGTAAGGCCCGCTCTGGGTTGGGAGCGTTTTGTGCCGACTCCCCTCCCTGAATGGACCGTAACAACCGACTGGCTTTTTCTTCTGAGGTGAAAGAAAAGTGGAAGATCACCAACCCCCTTTCCCAGGTCGGCCTCCCCGTCATCTATCCCTTGCCATCCGTCTGCGTCTGCTGCTGTGCAGCTACCTGTCGCAGTTCGGCTGGTTCTTTTTCGGCTTCGGCATGATCTTTGCCTGGATGGTTTTCCCAAACTATGATCCGCTTGAAATGGTCGATTTTTCGGGAAAGCTGGTAACGGTTGACGGAAGGGTGGTGGACAGGAAAGATACCTTGATCACGGTCAATGATCGACGCGTTTCCCATTACTTCTATGATTTCGAATACCGGGCAGAAAATTTTTCAGGTTCATCCTTCAGTCGGGGCGATCGCAAAAAGGCCGGAGACCGGGTAAAGATTGAATTTCCGGTCAACCGCCCGCACCGATCCCGTATTGAGGGAATGAACACGCGGCCCCTCCCGGCGGTTGCCCTGTTTATCCTGGTCATTCCGCTGCTGGGTCTGGGGATCATCCTGGCTGTTTCTCGACGCGGCTTGAGAACTGCACGCCTTCTCCGTTTTGGCGAATGTACAACGGGCAAATTGCTCAACCCTGATCAGACCAAACAGGAAATCGAGAATCTCCGGGGGCAACCGTTTCACCTCGAATATCAAACCGATTCCGGGGAAACCTACCAGGCCATTTTCCAGATCCCCATCACCCATATTTCTCAGACAACTCTAATGGAACCTCTGCTTTATGACCCGCTGCGTCCGCGGGATTCAGCTCTGCTGCACTATCTTCCCGGCTCCCCCAGGATCGAGGAAACCGGCCTGGTGACGCTTGGCAGCAGATTCCCCCTGCCGCTGGCCCTGCTGTTGCCCACTCTGACGATTGCCGGGCACGGCCTTGCCTTTTACCTGCTGTATCTGAAATAATCCTGCTGAAGGCGGCGGTTAAAAAGGCCCGGGGATTCGGACCGGAATCCCGACATGGAAACAAGGGGGTTGGAAATGGCCAACACCGGCATCAATTTCGGTGGGTTGAATGAAATTAAATCCTGGGGCTGGTCACCGACATCGCTGGCCAGACAGATCGACGCGTTTCGCGACCGAACCATTGCCGGAATGACCCCCGAGTGCTTTGGTGACCCGGATTTTTTTGGTCAACTTCTGTTTGAGAATGAGTTGGCCTGGAAGATCATTTATGGCCAACCGGAAGAAATCCTTGGCTTCTGGCAATTGATCCCCCTCACAACCGAGGGATACCAAAGATCGGTGGCCGGCGATATCTGTGCCGACCGAATCGTGAGGGAAATCGTTCCCCGGATGGAACCCGGAAACTGGTACGACGCCTATTTTTTTTCCCTCAGCATCTGTCCCAAAATCCGCAAGACGCTGGTCATGATCCAGTTCGCCGGAACCATTACGCGGGGCTTGCTGGAGATGGCCAGGCGAGAAATGTACATCAACCACCTGTCGATGTGCTTTGCTTCCAATTACACGATGATGATGAACCGCTATTTCCTCCACTTTGACTACTGCGCGGAACACCCTTTTGCAGGGAAGATCTACAACACCCATTTCCCGTCGTTTCTCAAATCACCCGTAACCCGGATTGCGATGGGGCGCAACATGAAACAGCTGATTCAGCTGTACCGGGAAGCCGCCCCATCGGCCAGCGAACCAACTGTTTGAAATTTTTCGGGCGGGGCTTTCCCAACAGGGGCATTCCCTGTAACCGGGCTTTTTCCCTGCGACCAGGGTAACGCCGCCCGTGACCTGATTTCGCAGGGGCCCTATTTTGAAGGGGGATTCCGGTGGTATTTCTCGATCAGTTCCAGGGTTTCGGCAGGTGTTTCGGTATAGAAGATCAGATCGAGATGCTCATCGCTGATCACCCCCTCATCGGCCAGGAAATCGAAATTGATGATGTTCTTCCAGTAATCCTGGCCGTAAAGAATGATGGGGATCTTTTGCATGCGTCCGGTCTGCCGCAATGTTAGCGCCGTGAACAGTTCGTCGAGCGTACCGAAACCGCCGGGAAAACAGACCAGCGCCTGGGCCGGAAACAGGAAGTGCATCTTCCTTAGGGCAAAGTAATGAAAATTGAAGCAGAGCCCTGGAGTGATGTAGGGATTGGGAACCTGCTCAAAGGGAAGCGTGATGTTCAATCCAATCGACCGACGGTCCGCGTCGTACGCGCCCCGGTTCGCAGCTTCCATCACGCCGGGTCCGCCACCAGTTACCACGAAATAGTTGCAGTCCGGCTCCCGGTTTGCTTTTTCACTGACCAGTCGGGCGAACTCGCGGCATTCATCGTAATAGTGTGATTTTTCGACCTTCTTCTGTGCAACAAACACGGCCCGCTTCAGTTTTTCGTTCTCCGGATCGTCTTTCAGCGCCTGGCTGGCCGCTGCCAATTGCTCATCGGCCTCCAGCGAGTCGATAATCTGGGTACCGCCGAAAACAACAATCGTCTCCTCGATCCCCGCTTCGGAAAGCATCATCTGGGGCTTGAGCAATTCGAGTTCCAGACGGAGCGGACGCAACTCGGTCCTGCCGATGAACTCGAGATCCTTGTAGGCCTTTTCATAGCTGGAGTGGTTGATGATTTCCTGAAGTCGTGCCTCAAGTTTTGGGTCGTTCATGGCTTTCTGCTGATCAGAGGTACCGGGATAGGGGATGGCCGGATGCGGCAATCGAATCGACCTTCGCCGTCACATCCGGATCTTCAACGAGGGGTGGCGCGTGGTGGGGTTTGATCCGGGAATCGATGACCAGTGCCCCGCGGCATCCCCAGTGTTTGTTGTCGAAAAAGCTTTCCACACCGTCAATATCGACCGCCGGGTTACTTCGGGTAAAGACAACCCACAAAAAGTTGTTGATCCCGCGTGCGGCAAAGTCGCTGTCATCGACGATAACGATTAGTCGGAATCGATTCACCGGATGATCTCCGGTACATCCGTTACAAAAGGAATGAACGTCCCGGTTCCCCGGGGAAAACGCGGGTCCCTTGACGGCCAGCACTCCCGGCAGGGGGATCGTCGGTTCGTCGTACCCGTTGGGCAAAGCAAAACCGGCAGGCAACGTTGTGGCAAGTTCATGCCGGGCCGGACCGCGGGCGGCCACCACCAGCTTGGAGCCTTCATTGAATCCACTTCCGGAATAATCGAGCGTGTCCATTGTCGTCTTTGTCTGGAAATGCAGATCGCGTTCCCAGTCCGCCCTTCGAAGCACATGCTCAAAAAAGGGCTCAATCCGATTCACCGAAAGTCCCGGATCATCGGATTGATTTGCAATTAACAGGTACTTGGCGAGTGACATCTGCCCTTGCCCCAGTATGGCGTTTGCCTGGGTCAACAGTTCCTGTGGACGGGGTTGATCCTGCTGGTAGGGGACATAGCGTTCGCTTCCCATCGCCAACAGCAGCGGGTGCACGCCACTGGCATCAACAGCATTCACGCCTGAAACCCCCGGAATGACGGTCGGAATGATCGGTCCGGTCAACTCGTGGATCAGGTCACCAAAGGTGGTGTCTTCCTGCGGCGGTCTCCCCACCACTGTAAACGGCCAGATGGCCCCGTCCCGGTGATAGACCTTTTCCACTTTCAGCACGGGGAAATCATGAACCAGGCTGTAATAACCCAAGTGATCTCCGAACGGACCCTCCGGCTTTTCCCTTTCCAATAACGTCCCCTGGAGGCAGAAATCGGCATCCCCGTAAATGGATGCCGCATCGCCCACCTGAACCATCGGAATCCGGTGCCCCGCCAAGGCTCCCGCAAAGGTCAGCTCACTGAGCCCCTCCGGCAGTGGCATCACGGCCGAAAGGGTCATGGCCGGTGTTCCCCCGACAAAAACATTGACCTTGAGTGGCTTCCCCTGTTCCAACGCCGCCTGGTGGTGCACCCCAATGCCGCGGTGAATCTGGTAGTGCAAGCCAACCTCGTCCCCGGCATAACGGTTTCCTGAAATCTGGACCCGGTACATGCCGAGATTGGAATCCGTCAGTGGGCTGCCCGATCCCTTCCCGCGTGAGGGGTTCTCGGAATACACCTGCGGCAGGGTCACAAACGCCCCGCCATCGTCGGGCCACGATTGCAACTGGGGAAGATCCGCAACACGTATCACATTTTTCAGCACCGCCCCCCATTTTCTGCGTTTGGGACGCATCGCCAGTGCCGTCCAGGGTGCCTTCCAGTAACGGAAAGGTTTCTGGAAAAACCGGTTGGGGTCTATCTTCAGCTCGATGGCCCGCCGAACACTTTCGATGTTTTTTCGAAAGATGAAACGGGCCTGCTCAATCGTTCCAAAGACATTGCCCACGAGCGGGAACCTGGAGCCCCGGACATTCGAGAACAGGACCGCCGGCCCCTGGTTGGCATAAACTCGTCGCTGGATTTCGGCAATTTCGAGATGCGCGTCAACCGGTTCAGCGTACTCAATCAGGCGATCATTATTTTTCAGGTCATGGACCAGTTGCTGGGTGGATCGATGATTCATGAATTCCTGGGGATTCCTCCCTCAAAACGGCGGCAAAGATGGATAGCCTCGAGTTCCTTACCCGAAGCGATCGCACTACAATAACCGGACGGGAACCACCGGGCAGCGCCCCGGAGCGATCGCGGGTGCTCCAGCCAGGACCCGCTCCGTGCAGTTCCCAAGGCCAACCCCCTTGTCCCAGTGATTTTTTTATTTCGATCCATGACCGAAGTTATCCAATGTGATCAGTCCATCGCAGCCGTTGAAGCGGATGCGGTAATCGCCGGCTACTTTACCGATCAACTCCCATCCTATGCCAACGAACTCTCGGTTGCGACCGAAGATTTTATTGGCAACCTGATGAATAATGGTGATTTCGACGCCAAACCGAACGAAGTCCTGGTACTCCCCTACCCTGCCGGGATCCTGGCCCGGCGGCTGGTGCTGGTGGGACTGGGCGAGGCCAGCGAATTTTCCGCAGAAAAAGCCTTCCAGGCCGCCGGTTCGGCAGCCAAGTCAATCGCCTCCAAACCGCGGGAAAAAGTGGCTCTATTTTTTCCCGAGAGTTTCAGGACCGAGGCCATCGCCGGATCGCTGGTCGGCAGCCAGGGCCAGGATATTCTTCGAAGTGAGAAAAAAATCACACCGTTCGGAGAATTGCTGGTTTCCGCCCCAAACGACAGGGAGCTGGTCCGGGGAAAGATCCTTGGACAGTCGATGAATTGCTCGAGAAACCTGGTCAACCAACCGGCGAATCTCCTGTACCCGGAAACGCTGGCTGATGCGGCCGTCGAAATTGGAAAGTCCAGCGGGTTCGAAGTCGAGGTGTGGGACGAAGCTCGGCTGCAGGAGGAACAGTGCCGAACCCTGTTGGCGGTCGCCGAGGGTTCCAGCAAAAGCCCCCGGATGCTGATCATGCGTTACCGGGGTGGTGACGAATCCAAACCAACACTGGCACTGGTTGGCAAAGGGGTGACGTTTGATTCCGGCGGTTATTCTCTCAAGCCGAGCGAGGCCATGTTTGACATGAAATGTGACATGGGAGGTGCTGCCACGGTCATCGGTGCCATCAAGGCAATTGCGGAGTTGAATTTGCCCGTCAATGTGACCGGTTACTGCGGCGTCGTGGAAAACATGGTCAGTGGTTCCGCTTTCAAACTGGGGGACGTGATCCGGTCACGCAACGGTAAAACCGTCGAAATCCACAACACCGACGCCGAAGGCCGCCTGGTCCTGGCGGACGTGCTCGATGTTGCCGTCAAGGACGGCGTTGACCAGATCGTTGATTTCGCCACATTGACCGGCGCCTGCCTGGTTGCCCTGGGACTGGATTGTGCGGGCGTGTTCACCAATCGCCAGTCGTGGTGTGACCAGTTCACGGCGGCCAGCCGTGAGGCGGGCGAAGAGACCTGGCAACTTCCGATGACTCCCAATTTTGCCGAACAGATCAAAAGCGAAGTTGCCGACATCAAAAACATGGGAAAAGGCCGCTGGGGGGGATCGATCACGGCGGCAAAATTCCTTGAGGAATTCGTCAGCGACGTCCCCTGGATTCATGTCGACATCGCCGGTCCCGCCTGGTCAGACTCCCCCAAAAAATGGATCGACGCCGGTGGTTCCGGCTGTTTCGTAAGAACGTTGGTGCAATTGGCCGAAAATCTCTGACCGTCAGGAGAGCAGCAACTCCACCTCCCGGGTGCCTACCGATCTGGATAATCGGTGAACTGGATAATCGGCGAACCCTTGACCTTCGCAGGGAAAACCTGCCGGGGACACGTTGGAAACGGTCAAAAAACCGCCGGTGGCCCAAACAACGCAGGACAACCTCCGGTCCCGCTCTCAACCGGCAGTCGTTACTGGCCGATTCCTTTTTGAGGAGCGTTCATTTTTGAGGAGCAATGGGTAATCGGCTTACCCATCCCAACCTGCCGTCCGAGTAGATTCCCCAACGGTTTGGTACCTAGACGGGTCAGTTCCCCAGACTGCGTAATTCCAGACTGCTTCACCTCCGGAACACTGAGATTCCGGAGGGAATCCTGATCCAGGTTCTTGCCTGGCTTACTCGCCGCCACCCACACTCAGGTTGCCTTCGCGGAAAGCATGGGCCATCGACTTGGGAACCTCTGCCTCGGCCAGAACAAATTTCGCCCGGTTGGCCGCTACACTGGCGATCATTTCCTGTTCCTGGGCAATTGCCTCAGCCCGTCGCTGCTCGGCAAAGGCACGTGCTTCACG
>JAYZFP010000016.1:0-10592 GCA_036336715.1 Planctomycetota bacterium | reverse complement strand
CCGAAAAGTCCATCCAGGCCGGCTCCGCCCCAAAGTTTATCGAGGCCGGCACCACCGTAGAGTGAGTCGTCGCCCTGGTCGCCCCGTAGCACATCCGGACCGGCTTCACCGTAGAGCTCATCGTTTCCGTTGGTGCCCTTGAGGGTGTCGGCACCGTTTCCACCGAAGATCCGGTCGGCCCCGGCGTTACCCACAAGGAAGTCGTTTCCAAGTCCGCCGAAGATTGTGTCGTTACCGTCAAAACCGACGATTTTGTCGTTTCCATGTTCACCGTGCCCGGTGTCGTTACCGGGGCCCAGCTGGATATAGTCGTCCTCCGAACCACCCCAACCCGTGTCGTTACCGTTGTGTCCGTTCAGTCGGTCCTCCCCGGAATCACCGAACATCTCGTCATGGTCGGCTCCTCCAAACAGCCGGTCATTTCCAAAACCACCACGCAGGATGTCGTCGCCGGCGTGTCCATATAGTCTGTCGTTGCCGTTGTCGCCGTAAAGTTCATCATTGCCGGCGTTTCCGGACAGCGTGTCATCGTCTCCATCACCATGAAGGAAATCGTCTCCGCCTCCCCCGATGAGATTGTCATTGCCGGCCTGGCCACTGAGGCGGTCATCACCGGATCCACCTACCAATCGGTCAGCACCTTCACCACCAAACAACTGATCGTCGTCATTTCCACCAATCAGCTGGTCATCCCCGAGGTTGCCGAACAGTCGATCGCGGCCATTCCCCCCATTGAGAACATCATTGCTGGTGCCCCCGGTCAGGCTGTCATCGCCGTTGTTCCCGAATGCACGGGTGACGACCGAGGATGTGCTTTTGAATACGTCGTTGCCATTGAGGCCATTGAATTCAATGTGGTTGACGCTGCTTCTTGGAAAAGAACGCTGTCCAAAACCGTCGAGGTCGATGTAGACACGTGACCCCTGGTCGTAGACCAGCGCCGTATCATTCGATGAATCTCCCTGAACGAGAACAATCCCTGAGCCGGGGTCAAAATCGATCAGCTTTGTAAGCATCTCTTTTGCCTCAAGTGACTCGAATCGAAAGCTTCTGGCCCGGGAGGCGCGATCTTCGGATGATTGGCTGGCCAGGATGGATTTGGCGATTTTGTAGAAACGTCGCAACATTTTTTCCCTCACGGATTTGTCCCGGCGGGACCTGTTTCCGTAAATCTATACAGCTTAGGAATTTACCGACAATTTTGATTTCGGCTTGCCGCATCAAACAGCGGCCGTAGCGGAAGAAATCCACTGCTCCCACTCAATCGATATTAATTGGAAGGGAGACTGGATCCAACCTGTTCTTTAAAATCAGACGATTAATCAGGGTTTTTAGTTCCGTTTGTAATGCCGTCAAACGGACTTCACCCGATTCACGGCCCGATTTACCGAAAAAATCCGGTGATTCGGAGCCGCGTCAGGAGCGATTTCGGCCGGAACCGCCTCCAGAAACCCGTTAAGGGCAGGGCGATTGCAGGTAATTGGGAGGTTTCCGTTAAGGTTGAGATAACGGGCCCGAATTTCAGCTGCGTACGAGTTGGTGGAATTTTTCGTGCAGGTCCCTCGTAATGGGTCCCGGTTTTCCGTCTCCAATCACTCGCTGATCCACTTTGACAATGGGCGCGATTTCAGCGGCTGTGCCTGTCAGAAAACACTCGTCTGCCACATAGACATCGTGCCTCGAAAGGACGCACTCGCGAACTTCCAGGCCCTGTTCGCAGGCCAGGTCAATCACCGTCTGGCGGGTAATGCCTTCCAGGATTCCGGCGTCCACCGAAGGGGTCAGGAGTGTGCCATTCTTGACGAGGAAGATATTGTCGGCCGTGCACTCCGATACATGTCCATTGTGATTGAGCATCAGGGCCTCAACACATCCGGCCTGCGTGCCTTCTACCTTGGCCATGATGTTGTTGAGATAATTCAGAGACTTGACCCGTGAATTCAGGGCATTGGGATGGTTTCGCATCGTACTGGCAGTGATGATTTCCAGCCCATTGTCATAGAATTCCTGGGGATAAAGTTTGATGTTGTCGGCAATGATGATTACCTGGGGATTGGAACAGGTCTCCGGATCGAGTCCCAGGGTGCCGGATCCCCGGGTAATTACCAAGCGGACGTAGCCATCGGTGATCTCATTGAGCCGGAGCGTTTCACGGACGGCCACGGCCAATTCTTCGCTGGTATAGGGGACTTCCAGCAGAATGGCCCGGGACGATTCGAACAGTCGAACCAGGTGTTCCTCGAGCTTGAAGACCTTTCCGCTGTAGCTTCGAAGGCCCTCGAAAACCCCATCTCCGTAAAGGAGTCCATGATCGAAAACGCTGACCTTGGCGTCTTCCTTGTCAAAATAGCTTCCGTTGATCCAGACTTTCATCGAAAGAGCCTTCCTGTCAGCTGGGGAGTGGACGAAGGCACCGGTTCGCGGCGTTGAACTTTGAGCGGAGCCTACCTTTCGGAACACTCTGTTTTATCCGGCACGCGAAAGCCTGAAAAGGGTAACGGGGAATTCGCGAACTCCGTCTTGCCCCCGGGTTCCTGAAAAGTCGCTTCCGAAGGCAAGATCATTGGACCGGGAGTTTCCCCGACTCGATCCACGCCAGTTCGGCGGGGCCGAAAACAAACGGCTGGTCAGGGAGGCTTTTCAAATCAAAGCAATCCAGCAGTTCCGCCGCCGAAATGCAGGTGGGCTGATCCAGCCATCCCAGGGAGCAGGCGAGGAGGCCGATGATTCTTTCCGCTGGCACGCCCTGCTCACGAAAATAGCTCAAACGGGTATCCCCGTGTCTCTTGGCAAGCCGCCTGCCGTCTGGGCCAACGACCAGCGGGACATGGATGTTCTTCGGTGCCGGCCAACCAAAAAAATCGTAAAGTGCCTGTTGCCGAAAGGCGCTCTGCACGAGGTCATCACCCCGGAGAACCTCGTTGACTCCCATTTCGTGATCATCCACGACTACCGAGAGTTGGTAGGCAGGTGATCGTTGATTCCGGAAAACGACGAAATCTCCAAGTTCCTCGGCCAGGTTGCAGCTGATGCTGCCTCGAAAACCGTCTTCCAGAATGTGTTCCCTGGATTCGGTTCGGAATCGCCAACAGTAGCCGGAGGGATCGGCGGGAGCGTCGCTGACCCGCAGGTGATAGCAGGTTCTGCCATAGACTGGGCCGTCGCTCATTTCATGCGGTGCGCTGGCCGCTTCCAGGACGTCTGACCGGGAGCAGCTGCAGGGGTAGACTTTTTCCGCCGATTTCAGTTTTTCCAGGGCATCGCGGTAGAGGTCCACTCGCTCTGACTGAATGTACTGCCGGTTTTCCCGGTGAGCCCCCGGCCCCTCGTCCCAGTCCAGGCCCAGCCATCGCAGGTCCTCGATGGCCTGGTAGATGGCCCAAGGTTTGACCCGTGGAGAATCAAGATCCTCGATTCGCAGTATCAGGTGGCCGTTCCGACTGCGGATGGAGAGCCATGCCAGCAAAAAAGTGCGGGCATTTCCCAGGTGTTGGGCTCCGGTGGGGGATGGGGCGAGTCTGCCGACGACCATGGCGACTATTTGCCACCATCGGCAGAAACGGAGTCGCTGGCGCAGTGAATGGGCTGATTGGCAAAATCGTTTGGAACAAGGCAGAGAAATTTGAGCGGAGCCGATCCAGCGTTGCGGAACTGGTGAACATCGTTCGGGGCAACATAGATAACGTCCCCCTTGCTGATGGGGCGTTCGGTTTGCCCCTCCATCACCACTCCGTCTCCCTCAAGTACAAAGACTTCGTGTTCGTAGGGATGGCTGTGAAGGGGGGTTTTGCCGCCGGGTTCGACCTCGAACTGCCGCATGGCGAAGTTGGGAGCTCCGTCCGCATCCGTGATCAACTGCCGCATGGAACAGCCCTCTGCACCTTCCATTTGGACTTTGTTTTTTTCGACCGATTCGTAACTGACGACTTTCATTGGGACCCCTGGTTTCCGGGAAAACACGACAGGAACCGGGTGAAGCCGGATTCCTTGAAGCTGGGTGAGTTGGAAACGCATTGCAAGCACTCTGATGCCTGCATGTTAAACTTTGCGATTTAAACCAATTATACGGAAATTTCTAATGGTTACGAATCTGTGGAGTCGATGGAATCTATGACGTGTACTTTTCGTGCCGGTGGGTGCGATATTTACGGAGAAGATTTGACAGTCGGGCGATTGGACAACGCCCCAGGAGACTTCGATGAAAGCGTTTTGGCAACTGATAGCAATCGGCTTCCTGATTTTGAGCTCGGCCCAGGTCGGTCACGCTCAAACTTCGTTGGATACGGTTGATCCTCTGACGAACTCGGTGCCGTCCGCGGATGCGGCGGGAACTCCGTTTTCAACTTCATTTTCACCCGGCAACTGGCTTCCCGGCCGGATGTGGTTCGAGGTGAACCTGGCGGATAATGGACTCGGGTATTCCGGTTCCTTTGCAACCGTTGGTGGAAAGTCCCGTCTCTGGCAGGATGCATTCGACGGCAGGTGGCTTGCGGAAGCCAACATGAACGTTGGACTCGACACAGGAGGTTTTTTCTACAACCTGGGTGTGGAGCGGGTCTTCTCGATCGATGCTGCCAGTTCCGACTTTGTACTCGGTTTCTGGTTTGACTCGGACAATGACGAACAGGGTAGTTTTGGCCACACCTTTCACCAGGTGGGTGTGAACGGCGGATTGAAAACCCCCCTGTTTGACCTGATTGGTAACGGGTACTTTCCTGTAGGAAGCACCGATTTTGCACTCGGTGATCCAACCGGTCAGAACAGTTTCCTCAATCACAACATTGTTCTGCAGCACGGTATCGACAGCGCCTTGCAGGGTTTTGATGCAACGCTGAGTGTCCGACCACCGGCTTTCGCAATGTACAACGGTTCCTTTCAACTGGGTGCCTACCAGTACAAGTCTCCGCTGGTTGATGTCTTTACCGGTGTTCGTGTCGGTACTTCGTTCATGGCTGTCAACTCGATGGTCCTCAGTGGTGAATTCACCTACGACGACCGCTTCGACGCAACAGGTTTTGTCAACCTGGGCTGGAGCTTTGGCGGTCGCGGGGGCGACCAGGACTACGGGGTGACCGGGCGGGACCTGGAAAAGACTCGCCGCCAGGCACACATTTCACGATTCAACCAGGATCTGATCCTGGCGATCAATCCGAATACAGGCCTGCCTTACAACGTGCTTCACGTGGACAACCTGGCCGAACCGGGGGGGACCGGTACGTTTGAAGCCCGTTACGACACGCTGGCTGCTGCCGAGGCACGGTCCGCAGCCGACGATATCATCTTTGTCCATCACGGTGATGGAACCAGTCTGAACCAGGACACCGGGATCGTGCTCAAGGATCGTCAGCAGCTCCTGGGAGCAGGCGTCCAGCACATCGTTCAGACCCAGTTCGGTGGTTACATCCTGACCAACGATATCGACGGTCGACGAGCCCGGATCAACAACGATGGTGGACCAGCAGTCACGCTGGCCAATGGAAACGTAGTGCGTGGTATTGTCATGGACGGGGCGGGCGTCAACATGACACATGGTATCCTGGGGGTTGGCGGAATCGCGAATCTTGCCGGTGGAACGATAGAGAACAACATCATCAGGCGTGCCACACTCAATGGTGTCACGCTGGATGTTATCGAGGGCGATTGGACGTTCACCGACAATATTATCAACCGGTCCGGGCAGGACGGGATCAACATCCAGCGGTCACTGGATCCTGCGAGCGAGTTTGTTTTCAACAACAACAACCTGTCGGACAATATCCGCGATGGTTTGTCCATGTCTGATTACGACGGTGCTCGGTTCTTCTTTGTGGACAATGTTACCAACAGCAATTCCCGCAACGGTATGAACCTGGTTGGCTTCCGCAATGGAGGGGGTCCTTCGAACTGGATTTTCCTTCGACCGACTTCATCGGCTAACGGCGGAGCCGGCCTGCGAGTCGAGGACGCACGGGGTGATGTTGATTTCCTCGATGTCCAGATTGCCAACAACATTGGAAGCGGTATTCAGCTTGTCGATTTCCGAAACCAGCGACCTGCTGATAACGTGTTCATTGGCGTACTCGACAACCTGGGGAACGCCATCTCCGGCAACGGAACCGGTGCTGGAGCAGGTATCGAGTCTGTCCTGAATGTTGGCACGCAGAACCTGGTTGTTACTCAGACCCTGTTGAACGACAACGGCGTCGGTATCCTTGCAAGGGCCAACAACGCCCTGACCGTGATGAATACCTCGATTATCGACAACGATGCGATTTCCAACAGCAACGACGACGGTATCCGGATTGTCTCCACAGACGGAGCGACGCACAACGTGACGATCTCGGAAACAGTCGGGTTGCTCAACATGAACAACAATGGTTCACTCGGTGGGCACGGCATCAGCCTGCTGGCCGAACATGGTGGCGGAACCACATCCACCATCAATGCTGACATCAGCAACCTCATTATCGGGACGACCGGTTCGGCAGCGACCGATTCGGCCATCTTCGGCCTGACAGATCGAAATGCGGCCTTGAATGTCAACATCACCGATGTGGCCGTGCTCGGAACTTCGGGTGATGGATTGTTCTTCGACCTTGGTTCCAATAACGCGGCCATCTCCAATATCAACATTGCGAATGTCGCGATTGCCGGAGCCGGTGGAAGTGGTATCGACTTTGATCTCAGTCGGACCCAGTTCGCTGACATCCAGGTTGCTTCGTCCACCATCACCACCGTGGGTGGAGACGGTATCGGGTACACAGCCAGCGGCGATTCGAGGTCGGTCTTTACCGCGCTTGGCAACACGATTACTGCCGCCGGCGAATCGGGTATCGATCTCGACACCTTCGGGACGTCCGAAATGTTGCTGGTGCTGACGTCCAACGAAATCACGACCAACCTGGAAGCTGGACTGGACGTCAATGCCAGTGGTACCAATTCCCGGATCTCGGCGAGGTTGCAGAACAACAACCTGAGCACCAACGGCACATTCGGGTTCTTCATGCGAACGACCAACAACGGAACGGGCACCGATGGTGGTCTGCTCGATGTGCTTGCCGTCAGCAACTCGATTTCGAACAACGATGCCTCGGGAACCGTGGGAAGAGACATGTTCGCCAGGAACTCCAGCCTGGGTCGAATCTGTCTTGCCATGTCAAACAACTTCTTTGTTCTGCCGGCTTCCCTGCAAAACCTGGGAGCACCTGCGGACTACATCGTCGAGCTGGATGGGGCCACCAACGGTATCGGACAACCGGTATTTGTTCCCTCCGCTGCTGACTTTGACCTGAGAACATTTGGCACGGTCTGCGAACCGGCAATTGCTGCACAAGAGGGCGTATTTGCCGGCCTTGGCTTCTAAGCTGAACCGGTAAAAACGACTGTCTTCTCCGTCCAACCTGGTCGATTATTCGGCCAGGTTTTTTTTGCGCCCGGACAGGATGTTGGGATTTCGGGGCAGGGGCCAATGCTGGAGACTGAAAAAAACAGGGTTTTTGTTGGGGAAATGAACCGGTCTTTGCTGAATCCGGCAAACCGGTTCGGTCGAAGTGAAATTTGACAATGAGGAATCCTCCTACCCGGGTCCGACAATTCACCGGGGTTGGCCTCAAGTGAATGCGGATTGGCGAATGTCCAATCGTGAGTGCCAAAAAGTTGCCGCGGTGAGCGGTTATCGCAGGCAGAGGAATCCTGTAGAATACATACCGGAAAATACGATGGATCTGACCAAATCCCCCGACACAGTTCAAACACCAAACATACCGCACCGAAACATGCAGAATTCGGAGTCAACCGTTCCCAACCTGGAACCGCTTGCAGAAAACACCCCCCCCGCTGACCGGACGTCGGCACGGAGAATCCTCCCTGATGTTGCCACGGAGGCCAGCCCGGAAATTGGCGGAAAAATTGACCGGGTTGGAATGGCCAATATTGAAGTCATGGCCCGGATTCAAACCTGTGATAACCAGGTGTTGACGCTACCCGCTTTTGCCGATGCCCAGGTCGACCTGGTTGACGAGTCCAAAAAGGGGATTCACATGTCGCGACTGTTTTTGCAGCTGCAAAAGTCGCTCGACCGGGAATCCATCAGCCCGGGCATGCTGAAGGAACTTTTGACCGAACTGTTGAAATCACATGATTCCATCAGTCGTTCTGCGCATGTGGCAATCGAGTTTCGTTTGCCCATGCAGCAGATGGCCCTGAAAAGTGAACTGAGTGGCTGGAGACACTACCCGGTTCGGATCGAGGCCTCGTTTGCCGATGGCCAGTTCGATCTGCGATTGGGCGTCCGGGTCACCTATTCGAGCACCTGCCCCTGTTCGGCTTCCCTTTCCCGGCAGTTGCTGGCGGAAAAATTCGAATCGGACTTTGACAGTCACCGCTGGCTTTCCATCTCCAGTGTCCTTTCCTGGCTGGGCGAGAACGGTTCCCTTGCCACGCCCCACAGCCAACGGAGCCATGTAGACGCCACCGTCCGCCTGACCGCCGACCAGTCCCAGCTGCCGATCGAATTGATCATCTCCGAAATTGAAACGTCACTGAATACGCCAGTACAGGCTGCTGTCAAGAGACCGGACGAGCAGCAGTTTGCACAGCTGAACGGATCCAACCTGATGTTTTGTGAAGACGCCGCTCGACGGCTTCAGTTCGCAATGGATGACCTTTCCCTGGTGTCCGGCTTTCACCTGGAGATCAATCACCTGGAAAGTCTGCATCCCCATGACGCGGTGGCTCGAGTCTCCAAAGGCATTGATCGCGGTGTCCGTTTTCGAGACGGCTAGGGCACCTAGGGCGGTTGAAAGTGGGCGGTTGAAAGTGGCCGCTTGAGAGTCGTCGCTTGAGAGTGGCCGCTTGAGAGTGGCCGCTTGAGAGTCGTCGCTTGAGAGTGGTCGCTTGAGAGTGGTCGGTGAAAATCCGTTCCCCGTTTGCCAGGAGGAAATAGTCGCATGAGTGCTGAAATCACACTTAAAGAGGCTCAGCAAACGATCGATGAATGGATCCAGTCAGTTGGAGTCCGCTATTTTTCGGAACTCACCAACCTGGCCCAATTGATGGAGGAGGTCGGTGAGCTGAGCAGGCTGATGTCCCGCCAGTTCGGAGAGCAGAGTTTCAAGCCGGGAGAAGAGGGACTGGATTTGGGGGACGAGTTGGCGGACGTATTGTTCGTGCTGATTTGCATTGCCAACCAGACCGGAGTGGACCTGACGTCGGCCCTCGAAGCCAACCTGGCCAAGAAAACCCGTCGGGATGCCAAACGACATATCAAGAATGAAAAGTTGTGGAAAAAAAATGATGCCTGAGTTCGAGTTGGTTGCCAGCACCTCTGATGTTGCCGAGAATGGAATGAAGCTGGTTGAGGTCGATGAGCGGCTGGTGCTGATCATTCACGTTGGTGGCGAGTATTTCTGCATTGATGATGTCTGCACACATGATGGAGGGACGCTTTGTGATGGACGCCTGTCAGGTTATTCGATTGCCTGTCCGAGGCACGGTGCGACCTTCGATGTCAGAAATGGTGAAGCGACAAAGATGCCGGCAACCCAGCCCACGGGGGCTCACGAGGTGAGGGTGGAAAACGAACAGATTTACGTGAAACTCAAACAGGACTGACGGATAGACCATGTCGCAGGAAGAACAGGAAGAAAAAGAAATTGAAACAGGTTCCCGGTCTGATTCCCCTCTTGAATCGGCAGCTGGGGAACCATCGCCGATAGGCGAAACAGCTGCATCACCCTCCGCCTCGCCGGAGCAGGAGTCGGCAGCGGCTGAAATGTCGGCGGAAGAGAACGTTGAGGCGGGGGCGGAACTGACGGAGGAGCAGGTCCGAGAAGCCCTTAAAGAAGTCATTGATCCGGAGTTGTTCGTTAATATCGTGGATCTCGGCTTGATCTACACAGTGAACCTGCGGGAGAGGGAGGGCGGCAAATACGATGTCGATATTGAAATGACGATGACCAGTCCCATGTGTCCGGCTGGACCGCAGCTGGTAGGCAACAGCCGGAACGTCGTGACCGCCCTGCCCCAGGTGGAGGAGGTCGATGTGAAAGTCGTAATGGACCCTCCCTGGAATCAGGACATGATGTCCGAAGACGCAAAGGACAAGCTGAATATCTTTTGATGCGGCGGAATGGTTGGCCAATGGCCTGACTTGCATGCTGTCGACTTCCATCGACTGTGGATGAACGGAACGCTGGATCGGCTGGTTGCACGGCTCGTTTTCTCATGGTGGTTGACACTGCTGGGGCTTGCAGGGCGATGGCGAGGCCAAGTCCCTCATTTTTGCACCGGATCAACTGTTTGGGGGCGAACCAGCAGGTTGCCCAAAAGTGGATTCCCGCGAACATGCCTGATTCGGCGATGTGGGGGGCCGGAGTCCTGACGGGGGTTTCATTGTCATCCTGTGAAAAACCCCTGTTTCTGAAGTGGCGATTCGGGTGCTATCTGTTTTCGAACTTTACCGCCGCCCGGGCCGTGATTTCTCATTTGTCGAAAGGGGGATTTTTCCTAGAATGGTCGCAAGTTCACCTGGAAGCAAAAACGTGCAACACTTTCTCCCGATACTGATCACCAGCCTCGTTTTTTTGTCACCCCTCTTTTTGTCACCCCTCTCT